>NZ_JACJNU010000049.1:0-257171 GCF_014849525.1 Microcoleus sp. FACHB-SPT15
CTCACGCGTTACTCACCCGTCCGCCACTAGCTCCCTAAAGAGCCCGTTCGACTTGCATGTGTTAAGCAGACCGCCAGCGTTCATCCTGAGCCAGGATCAAACTCTCCATTTTGAGTTAAGTTAGTTCCGGCTCCGAAACGAAGATTTTAACGTTTCGGTTCCTCTGTTTAGATTCGGTTGTCCAATGCCTGGTTCAACCTTGAGTTTTTTTGACGAGGTTAATTTAGTCTAGTGCTTTCAAACTATTGATTTGTCTAGGTTCGGGGCGCTTTGGGAGCAGTTGTCTGTCTCAAGCGCATTTACCAATTTATATCCTCATTCTTCAAGTGTCAACCCCTTGGATGATTTTTTTTGAGATGGGCTGAAGTTTACTACCAGCATCATGTCTGGGCTAAGTTATCTCTAGAGACTTAATAGAGTAGAAAACTCAGGAGAGCCAGTATTGTGAGCATAAGCGCTGTTTTACCGCCCCTTCTTGTTCTAGACCAACTTGTGCAAGGCTGGTTAATAGAAGATATTGGTCGAGGCGATCGCACTACACAAAGCTTGTTAAGCTCAGGCGTAGGCGACGGACAAGCGGAGTGGACGGCAAAACAAGCCGGAGTAATGGCTGGCTTACCAATAGCAGCACGTGTCTTCCAGATCTTGAATGATCGTGTTAGCTTTGTCCCAACCGTTGAGGAAGGTGACCATTGTGATCTGGGGCAAGTAGTCGCTCATATTCATGGTCCCCTTGATGCGCTACTGATAGGAGAGCGAGTGGCATTAAATCTAGCCATGCGTCTTAGTGGAATTGCAACGCTCACACATAAGTATGTTGAGATAATTGCCGATTTGCCAGCACAACTGGTAGACACGCGAAAAACAACCCCCGGCTTAAGACTTATAGAAAAGTACGCTTCACAGGTAGGAGGAGCTATCAATCATCGCCTAGGGCTAGATGATGCGGTAATGATTAAGGACAATCACATTGCTGCTGCTGGAGGTATTGCTGAAGCGATCGCTCGAATTCGGTCAAAGATTCCTTACCCCTTGAGCATTGAAGTTGAGACAACAACACTTAGCGAAGTGGAAGCAGCGCTAACACACGGTGCTGATATCATCATGCTGGACAATATGTCGCTTGATTTAGTCAGCCAAGCTGTACAACTGATTCGATCTTATCCCCATCCAATCAAAATCGAGGCATCAGGCAACATCACCCTCGAAACCATTCGTGCTGTTGCAGAAACTGGTGTTGACTATATCTCTAGTAGTGCACCGATAACTCGCTCAACCTGGCTGGATTTGAGCATGAATCTCGATAATAGCTCTATAGAACCCATTTGAGATCTCAGGAAGTGGCTGCAAACCGCTTAAGCATTAGCCTGACAAAGCAGAGGTTAATCTTAGTGGTTGCATAAGATAGAGTGCGCTCAAAGTTCTTGACTAGACTTTTACAACGCTCCATCCAAGCATTGGAGCGTTCTATCACCCATCGAGCCACGGCTGGCACAAATCCAGATTTTCCTTGCGCTGCCTTCTCTTGTTTCGAGGGCTTTGTCGAAAGCTCAAACCTGATTTTCGTCATGATCTGAGGATAAACCTTCTGCAATGCTTCAATCAAATAGTCAATATGATAGCCGTGATCTAGCAGGATGGTAATTTTGGGAATATTGACGGGTTTTGATTGGAAATAATCAATGTTGAGCCTCAGCATCTCAAGCAATCCCGCATCATCTGAAACATTGGCTTTTGTGCAGTGAGTGAAGAAGGGAAATCCAAGCGTATCAACGGCTAGATGCCTTTTAATCCCATTAGTGGCTTTGTAGAAACAAATCCTTTAGAGTCCACACTCGCATTGCAAGTATTTTTTACGGCTTGGGAGTCAATGATAATTAACGTTGTCCACTTAGGCTTTTTTTTACTTGCTCACGCACTTGTTCATGTAAAGTACTCATGAGTTTCTCAAACACGCCTGCACTTCGCCACTGTTTGTAGTGCCAATAGACGGTTGAGTAGGGAGGCAAGTCTTTGGGTAAATCTTCCCAGTTGCAACCGTTCTTGAGTTGATAGAGGATGCCATCAAGGAGTTCTCGCTTTGTCCAAACGCAAGGTCGTGTCCGCTTCTTCTGAGGTAATATTTGAGGCAACAGCGGTTCAAGAATTTCCCATTCTGCATCAGTGAGGCTACCGGAATACGTCATTGTGCCTGGATTTAAGGGTTGTGTGTACCTTAATTCAGTCCCGTCAAGATGTCAAATGGGTTCTATAAGACAATCAAAGTAGGAATCGTGATTGGTTAACAAAATTGAAAAACGCTTAAAACAGAAAAACTTCAAAACCAGACTGAATCCCTTGAAGAACTAATCAGTGAGAAATCAGTAAGTCACAGTAAAATAACTTACTGGTTCACGTTATGTTATAAATACACTTCTTCTTAACAGCAAAGAAAACTAACGCTTGTCCAGAGCCTGTTATTTGGTGCTATGAACTCGATAATTGAACAACTAAGAAGTAGACTTACTGAATCCTTAACTGTAGGGTTCGGAGCAGATTTTCAGGCAGTCGAGCCGATGGTGGTACCCGCTAGCAATCCTAAATTTGGCGACTACCAGTCTAATATCTCATTGTCGTTAAGTAAGCAGTTGGGACAACCTCCACGAGCGATCGCAGAAAAACTGTTGCAACATTTGGATGTCACAGGTATTTGCCAGCCTCCTACTATTGCTGGTCCTGGCTTTATCAACTTAACTTTGGAACCAGCTTACTTAGAAGCACAGCTAAGTAATATTCAAACCGACCCACGCCTAGGAGTCCAACTAGCAAAAACGCCTCAACATATAATTGTTGATTTTTCCTCTCCTAATATTGCTAAAGAGATGCATGTGGGACACTTACGGTCAACAATCATTGGTGACTGTATTGCCCGCATTCTAGAATTTCGGGGTCACGAGGTCTTACGGCTAAATCATGTGGGTGATTGGGGTACCCAGTTTGGGATGTTAATCGCTTATCTTAGGGAAGCTTATCCAGAGGCGTTAACAACATCCAACGCTCTAGATTTAGGAGATTTGGTTGCGCTTTATCGGAAAGCTAAGCAGCGATTTGATGCTGATGAGGAGTTCCAAGAAACAGCCCGACAAGAAGTAGTGAAACTGCAAACGGGAGAAGAAGACAGCCGACAAGCTTGGCAGTTATTGTGTGAACAATCCCGACGAGAATTTCAAGTTATTTATGACTTACTGGATGTCAAACTGATAGAGCGAGGTGAATCGTTCTACAACCCTTTGCTACCATCTGTAGTAGAGGACTTGGAGCAACTGGGCTTGTTAGTGGAAGACGCTGGTGCTAAGTGCGTTTTCCTCGAAGGGTTTACTAACAAAACAGGTGAACCTTTACCTTTAATCATCAAAAAATCTGATGGAGGCTATAACTACGCCACAACTGACCTAGCGGCTATACGCTATCGGATTGGGCAAGATGGCGCAGAGCGAATTATCTACGTCACCGATGCTGGACAAGCGAATCACTTTACTCAAATCTTTCAAGTCGCACGTCGGGCTGGCTGGCTTACCGATGAAGTCCAGGTGGTACATGTTCCCTTTGGTTTAGTACAGGGAGAAGATGGAAAGAAGCTGAAAACTCGCTCTGGAGAGACAGTACGGTTGCGGGAGTTGTTGGATGAAGCGATCGCACGCGCTCGTACAGATTTTGAAGCAAGACTCCAACAAGAAGGTCGTGAGGAAACAGAAGCTTTCAAAGCTAACGTTGCTCAAATCATAGGCATCAGTGCAGTTAAGTATGCTGACTTGAGCCAAAACCGAACCAGCAACTATATTTTCAGCTTTGATAAGATGCTATCTTTTCAGGGTAATACGGCAGTTTACATGCTTTATGCCTACGTTCGGGTTCAGGGAATTAGTCGCAAAGGCAACATTGATTTTGAGCAACTGGGAGCAGAGGCAAAAGTCTTTTTGCAAGAAGAAACAGAACTTGCACTGGGGAAACATTTATTACAACTGAGTGAAGTTCTCACTCTAGTGGAGGCTGACTTGTTACCCAATCGCATTTGTCAGTATTTATATGAACTGAGCCAGAAGTTCAATCAATTCTACGACCAGTGTCCTGTACTTAAAGCAGAGGAACCCTTGCGAACATCAAGGCTTGTGCTTTGCGATCTTACAGCTCAAACTCTGAAGCTAGGACTATCCTTGCTAGGAATCTCTGTATTGGAACGGATGTAAGCGACTATGGCAAAGCCAGCAGGTTTGGGCGATCCTTGTTGTACACAGAGCTAATTTTCTGAGTCAGTAGAAGTATCAAGGGCTTCTATTTGACAATGCGATGCTGATATTCTTGCTCAGTCATCAGATCTTGCATACTCTCCACTCGATCCAAAAAAACAATGCCGTCGAGGTGGTCATGCTCATGTTGAAATATCCTTGCAACAAAATCTGTGAGTTCTTGCCGATGCAGTTGACCACCCCGACTGGTGTACTCAACCTCAATTGCCTGATATCTCGGAACTAGTCCTCGAATGCCAGGAATACTTAAACAACCTTCCCAACCTTGGGTAACTTTAGGTGAGTGAGCAATAATTCGAGGATTAATCATTGCTGTCGGTTCCATCAGAGGAGCGTGAGGATACCGAGGATTTGGTCGAGACGCTACGATAAACAAACGATAAGATTCAGATACTTGAGGCGCAGCAATGCCAACACCGTTTGCTGCCAGAACGCTTGCAATTAGTTGGTCAATCAGTTGTTGGAGGCGATTATCTCGGATGTTGTCAACAATCTGGGCTTGTTGCCGTAAGACAGGGTTGCCTAATTGTGCAATTTGTAGTGGTTCAGCCATAATCAAGTCAAGTTAAAGGAAGCGATCGCTAGTTGTTATGGATATGCTTACACTTTAAAGCCGATACTGTGAAGCTTGAGGAGCAACTGCCCTAAACAGCACGCCTCTCGCCTAGGAGACAATGTTCAGATTACGGTGGAGAAAAGCCCGTGGAAACTTCCCCAGATCAGCTTTGGAGCCAGGTACTGGAGCGTCTACAGTTACAGCTAAGCCGACCAACGTTTGAAACCTGGATTAAGACAGCTACCGCTGAGCAGCTAGAAAATAACTGCTTGGTGATTCGCACTCCCAATCCTTTTGCAAGAAATTGGTTACAAAAGTACTACATCAAAGCGATCGCAGATGTCGTCCAAGATATTTTGGGTCAGTCAGTGGAAATTCACCTTACAGTTACAGCAGGGGATGATAACGCGACTACAGTTGATACAGACCTTTCTTGGTCATTTCCAATCACTACAAACGTTTCAGAAAGTACATCCAACCACCAGCCTAAACTACCGGAATTAAATCATAAGTACATTTTCTCCCGCTTTGTCGTCGGCTCAAATAATCGAATGGCTCATGCTGCCTCTCTAGCGGTGGCGGAATCTCCAGGACGTGAGTTTAATCCTTTGTTTCTCTGCGGTGGTGTTGGTTTAGGCAAAACTCACTTGATGCAAGCAATTGGTCATTACCGTTTGGAGCATTGCCCTGATTCTAAAATCTTTTACGTTTCTACAGAACAATTTACCAATGACCTAATTGCGGCAATTCGTAAAGATAGTATGCAAAGTTTTCGGGAGCATTATCGAGCCGCTGATGTGCTGTTGGTAGACGATATTCAGTTCATTGAGGGTAAGGAGTACACCCAAGAGGAGTTTTTTCATACGTTCAATACCTTGCATGAAGCGGGTAAGCAAGTTGTCTTAGCCTCAGATCGTCCTCCTAACCAGATTAATCGCTTGCAAGATCGCCTGTCCTCTCGCTTTTCTATGGGTTTGATTGCTGATATTCAGCCGCCAGATTTGGAGACACGTATGGCAATTTTACAAAAGAAGGCGGAATACGAAAATATGCGTCTGCCACGCTCAGTAATTGAATACATTGCGACTAACTACACCTCAAATATTCGAGAACTAGAGGGGGCACTGATTCGAGCTGTAGCTTATATCTCAATTTCCGGATTACCGATGAACGTTGAGAACATTGCACCGATTTTAAATCCACCAGCACAGAGGGTGCAGGCTTCTCCGGAAACAATATTGATGACTGTGTCAGATGCCTTCAATATTTCTGCTGAAGACTTGAAGGGTAACTCTCGGCGCCGAGAAATTAGTTCGGCTAGGCAAATTGGGATGTATTTGATGCGGCAACACACGGACTTGAGCTTACCGCGAATTGGTGAGGAATTTGGCGGAAAAGACCACACTACTGTAATGTACAGTTGCGACAAAATTGCACAGTTACGGGAAAGTGATGCCACATTGGCTCAAACACTGCGTCAACTAAGCGATCGCATTAACCTAACTAGCAGAACCCAAAGCCAAGGCTGAAAGCTTCAAGGCTTTGCTAAACACTACTTTCCCGAAGCAGTTATACTACTAAACCGAAGCTTGTTACTAGAAAGCACAAGGCTAATTAAACAGACTGTTGCTTACAGAATCCTTAGAAAAAAGCTGTATAAAGCCTTATAAAAGTGGCAACGAAGCTGGCTAAGTATAAATACTTGGTTTATCAAAAACGTTTTATTTTTCCACAGCTTTTCCACAATTTATAGGTTCTTAAACTATTAACTATCAAGACATGAACAAACTTTTTCCACATTTTCCACAGCCCAGACATCCATGAGTATTTTTTGCGTTTGATAGAGAAGGCAAGGCTCACAGTTTTACTAATTGCCTACTTTCTCAAAACACAATTGAGTAAAGGCTGGGTCAAGCCGGAGAAAGAAGAGAGCATTGACCAGAACCCATCCCAGCACTATCCTGATAAAGCTCTGCTATGCAGTAGTGCTAGTTGAGCAACGACAAGTTAGATATTAAAACTTCTATGAAACTGATTTGTACCCAAAGTGACCTCAATACTAATCTCTCATTAGTAAGTCGTGCCGTTCCCTCTCGTCCTACTCATCCTGTGTTGGGTAATGTCTTATTAGCAGCAGACACAAAAACTCAACGGGTACGTTTGACCGCTTTTGATCTCAGCCTTGGCATTCAAACAAGCTTTGCTGCCCGGGTAGAGGCAGATGGTGAAATCACTATACCTGCTAAGCTTTTGAACGATATTGTCTCGCGTCTACCAGAGGGAGAAATTACTCTGGAGGAAAAAGCAGGAGAAGCGACAAACTTTAGTGCAGCAGCTTCCAATGGCGAAGTGGACAGCGATAGCATGATTGTGACATTGACTTCTGTTTCAGGACGCTATCAAATGCGAGGAATGGGTGCAGGAGAGTTTCCAGAACTTCCTAATGTTGAGGCAGGTGTTGCTGTTAATCTTCCAGTAGAAGCCCTGATAGAGGGCTTAAGGGGTTCATTATTTGCTACCAGTTCTGATGAAACCAAGCAGGTACTCACAGGAGTTCACTTGATCATGCAGCAAGATAGTCTAGAATTTGCTGCTACGGATGGTCATCGACTGGCAGTTGTACAAACTGTGAATCAAAGTCCTGTGGATGACGATACTGTGGAGACATCAGAAAAGCCAGCAGTAGCAACATCAGGAGTATCTGATAGCTCTGAGCTAGAGTTTACGTTACCAGCAAGAGCGTTACGAGAGCTAGAACGAATGTTGGGGATGCGTCAATCGACTGAGGGGGTTGCGCTTCACGTTGAGCAGGGTCAGATTGTTTTTCAGGCGGGAGACCATCGCTTAACTAGCCGTACTCTGGAAGGGCAGTACCCAGCCTACCGTCAACTCATTCCGCGCCAGTTCCAGCGCCAGATTACAATTGAGCGGCGTCAACTGCTTAGTGCGGTGGAACGAATTGCTGTATTAGCTGACCAGAAGAATAATATTGTCAAGTTTAGTATTGACAGTGTTAACCAACAGCTTTCCATATCTGTAGAAGCTCAAGATGTTGGTAGTGGGCAAGAATCGATGCCAGTAGAGGTATCTGGTGAGAGCATAGAAATTGCGTTTAATGTCAAGTATTTAATTGATGGATTAAAGGCGCTTTCTACCTCTCACATTCAGATGCAGATGAATGCAGCGAACAGTCCTGTAATTCTGACACCACTAGGTGGACTAAAAATGACCTATTTAATCATGCCAGTCCAAATTAGGGCATGATGGCTCATACTCAATCTCTGTTGCTGTGATTGAAAAAAATTAACCGACTTATATGCCAAAGAGAGCCTCTAGAATATAAGTCGGTTTTAGTTACTTAATAAGGATGGGCAAATAGGGTTGATTATCTACTAATTGCATCAGCAAACCGAATCTTGAGGTAGTCTTCCTCCATCTTGGCTCCTGTAGGTTGCAGAGCGGCTAAGGCTTGCGGGAGTACTAAGTTGCGTCGATGATTCCCAATCCGAACATTTAGTTCATCACCCGTTTTATTTAGCTGGATGTGGTCTTTCGGTATGCCTGGAAGATAGAGTTCCAAGCTGTACTGGTTCTGGTCTTGTACAACCCTAATTGTGTTTTCCTTGTAGTAGACTTGGGTCGGATCTTCTGAAGCATATAGCGTTTCTTTGAGTCGCTCTAGAGCTTCTAGACCACACATCTCTTCAGAGAAAAGAGGGACTTCTTTGACTGGCAGAGGATGGAAATTTTCGTGAATTTCTTGCCGATACTGCTGCTGATTTTCCTTCCAGCGCTGAAAGAAGGGGTCAGTGACTTGGTCAGGAATAATCCGATTAGCGACTACTAAATCTGTAGCGACGTTGTACAGGCTTAAGTAAGCATGAGCGCGTAAAGATTCTTTGATCACCATTTTCTCAGGATTGGTGACTAGACGCACAGAGGTCTGTGTATTGTCAGTTAAGACTTTTTCCAGCGCTTCAATCTGCTCATAGAATTCGTAAGGAGCATCCATTACCTCTTTATCCGGCAAGGAAAAGCCAGCAATTGGCTTGAATAGAGGTTCAACTAGTGGTCTAAGCGCTACCGACATTTTCTGTAGTGGCTTGTAAAAGCGGCGCATATACCAACCACTGACTTCTGGTAAACTGAGTAGTCGCAACGCTGTGCCTGTGGGAGCAGAGTCAATGATCAAAACGTCATACTCTTTTTCGTCGTAGTGCCGTTTCATTCTTACCAGACCGAAGATTTCATCCATCCCTGGAAGAATTGCTAATTCTTCTGCCTGAACAGCATCCAATCCCCGTGCTTGCAAAACTTGGGTAATGTAGCGCTTAACAGCACCCCAATTCCCTTCTAGTTCCATGAGAGCATCAAGTTCGGCTCCCCAGAGGTTGGAGCGGATTAATCGGGGTTCGTGGCTGAGTTCGATGTCGAAACTATCGGCTAGAGAGTGAGCAGGGTCAGTACTCAAGACAAGTGTTCGATAGCCTAGTTCAGCACAACGGAGACCTGTAGCAGCAGCAACGGAGGTCTTGCCGACTCCACCTTTGCCGGTCATGAGAATTACACGCATGGGAGTTAATTAAGACACAGTTGCTTGCGTCTGCCTCAAAAATGTTTATATTATTTATTATCTATTTAACCTTTTTTAAAGAAAAAGTGCTGCTTCAGGACATCTAGGCGATCGCAATCCCAGTAGTCAATATGAGAGATAATTAGCTCCTCGGCATTGAGCGTCAACTCACTCCAGCCTGAAATGGCAATTCGAGGCTGCCAAGGTAAAGGGGTAGTCCAGCTAAGTGTCCAACGAGTCTTGATGATGTCTTCTAATTGCTGAATCTCATGCAGATCCATCTTTGGATCATGAAACCAGTTATTTATAAAGTTGATCATCTGCTTATAGCGATCAACACCACGGAACTGGTTAAGAGGGTCTTTAAAGAAAACATCTTTGGCGTAGATGCTGTAGGTTTGGTTAACCGGGAAGCGTTGATAGTCTTCTTTGAGAATCTGAATGATGTCCATTGCGTTTGAGTGGATTTCTACTCTTATATAGCAACGGTAATGTTCTTAAAAGATTTTTAGGAACGCTTGAACAAGAAAAGGCAGAGGGATTGCGTAAGATTAAGCGATCGCACCAGGGATGAACGTTAAAAAGAGCTGTATTCACAACCCGGATACAAATTCTAAGAAAAAGCCTTTGGAATAATAGTCAAGTCTATGATCGGTTGATGCGTTAAACAGTACCAGTGGCAGGTGAACAAATCAGGTTTCTGTACACCTAAACTTGCGATCGCAGGTGCGGCGGGAAAAGGTAAGAGCTTATCAAATACGATATCTTGTTCGTTGTATCCGAACTCTAATAGATAAACTGCTGGTGGTGCTGATAAAAATTGCAGCAGTTCATAAGCCAAATGATAAAGCGGTTGACGTTGCTTGTCAGGCAAATCTACAGGTTGATGATACTCATTTACCCTTTCTCCATGACTAATCACTTCTGCATACAGTAGTCCTTTCGCAGTACAAACCACTGGCAAAACCAAAGTACCCAATGGCTGACTTTCACCCGTTGTATAGCCTAATTGTTGCTCCACCCATTGGCGTAACTCTCTCTCCTGCTTGCAAGCCTGAAAGATGTTTTGACCGATAAACTCAAGAGTGTTTGGTACATTGAGCGTTAAAGGACACCAAATGATGTCCTTATCTATCACCTCATCTTGACGGGGATTTGCTAAAGCTTTTTTAAGCTGAGAAGTTTCTACCACATCCACTGTTGCCAGTGCTGGAGAATGTAGAGCGATCGCATCCTTAAGAGCAGACACTATCTGTTCTCCAACGGCTCTTTGAGATGCTTCTACAATCTCGTCATCCCCACAGGTGTAATCGTCTACAACAATGACAACCCTAGACATTGCCAAAAGTTGGAATTGGGCCACCGCGAGGACGAGAGAAGCTAGGCAAATCAATCCGTGTGACGTTACGGCTTCTAACGGCTAAGCGGTAGCTGACGCTTTGTAGTTCCGCGTGAAGCTGACGATTTTCCCGTTGTAGCATCGCCACCTTTTCTCTCACAGGTGCCATGCGCTCAGCAAACTTTTGGCGATAGATATGCGGCAGTTCCTGTACAACCTGCTCTAGCATACGCGAACGCTCAGTTAATTCCTGAACCGATTGCCGTAGCTGATAAATTTCTCCATCACGGCCCGAAATCTGCTCTTGGTAGAACGTCACCTGTTGTTCAACATCTTGCAGCTGTTCTCGTAAGACTCGCATCTGCGCTTGATGACGCTCAGAAACCTCTGGTTGAGGCATGAAGTTAGCATTGCCTTTGACAAGGCGGAATAGCTCTTGAGATAGCTGCTGTACAAGCTGATCTCTCAGTTGCAACTCCTCTCGCAGACGAGAAACTTCAGCTTGAACCGTATGTAGAGTTGGGGTTTCAGTCTGGATCACGATGGCTTACAGCTCCGATAATATGGTACTCCCAGTGGCAGAGGGCGATGGGCAGCGTTACTAAATTTAGCGTTTGCTCAAAGCAAGGTGCTAGAGCAAAGCGTCAGCGTAGCACGCCTTTAGGCTTATCGCTCATTAAATCCTGTTGCAAGCTAATGTACCATTTGAGCAAGCAAATGGCACCAGCAAAGGTGCTGTTGTTTCCATTATTGACTAGACTCCCTCCAAAGGCGCACAACGAAGAACAAAATCTCTACCCCCAACCGCCCCATCTCCCCCTAAACCTGCCAATCAGAAGCGCTTCGATTAATATTGAGGTGAATTGAGAGATAGTAGCCCAAATGAGTCCAGCAAGTAGCGCGAAAAAGATTAAGTTTGGCACTGATGGATGGCGGGGGATTATCGCCGATGATTTTACCTTTACAAATGTGTGTAAGGTAACAAGAGCGATCGCCAGTTATCTAGAATCAGCCTATTCCAAAGACCGACCCGTTTTGGTTGCTTACGATACCCGGTTTCTTGCCGATCAGTTCGCTCGTACTGCGGCTGAAATGCTGGCAGACTTGGGTTGGACGGTGAAAATTGTTGAACGGGATTGCCCAACGCCAGTCATTGCTTATAATGCGCGTCTACTTAACTCAGCTGGGGCGTTGATGTTTACCGCTAGTCACAACCCTGCACCATACTGCGGTATTAAGTACATCCCTGATTATGCAGGTCCAGCGACACCTGAGATTACAGATACGATTGTCGCCAATCTTGAAGGGGCGGATGAGGCATTGCCAACGGGGAAGAACGGAAATAAAATTTCTACCTTTGACCCCAAACCCGCTTATTTGCAGTTTATCTACACCTTGCTGGATGTTGAGCGGATTCGTAGCGCCCAACTGAAGGTGAAGTATGATGCCCTCTACTCAACCTCTCGCGGTTACCTAGATACGGTTCTAGAACACTGTGGCTGTGAGACAGAAGCCTTCCACACCAGTCGTGATGTCTTGTTTGGTGGGGGAATGCCAGAACCGAAGGGAGAACAGCTAGTAGAGCTGGTAGAGGCAGTTAAACAAGATAAGGCGGATTTAGGTTTAGCGACGGATGGTGATAGCGATCGCTTTGGAATTGTCGATGAACAAGGAAACGTCCTCACCCCCAACACAGTACTGCTACTGCTAGCGCGTCACTTGATTAAAAATAAAGGCAAGACAGGCGCGATTGTTCGTACTGTTGCCACAACTCATTTGTTGGACAACTTTGCACTCAAGTACGGTTTAGAAATCTATGAGACAGCCGTAGGCTTTAAGTACATCGGTGAGAAAATGCGCGAAACGGATGTACTCATTGGCGGGGAAGAATCTGGCGGCTTGAGCATTATTGGACATATCCCAGAAAAAGACGGGATTTTGGCAGATATGCTGGTTGCTGAAGCGATCGCATACGAAGGGAAACCCTTGAGTCAGCTTGTGGAAGAAGTGACTAAAGAAGCCAATGGCCCTCTGTACAACAAGCGTCTTGATTTACACTTGGAGGATGCCCACAAAGCCACTGTTCTAGAATCCTTCACTAACAATCCACCCGCCGATATCGCTGGGATTAAGGTTAAAGAAATTGGTCGCAAGGACGGCATCAAACTCTACTTAGAAGATGGAGGCTGGGTGCTTTTGCGTCCATCAGGAACCGAGCCTCTGATGCGCGTCTACATGGAAACTAGCTCCGTAGAAAAGCAAAACACAATTGCTGAAACAATGGAGCAGATGATTAACAAGATGGAACCTGTAGGAGTTTAACCGCACTGTTAGTTATTAGTTGACTTCCCAACAACTAATAACTAACAACTAACAACTATGAAAACTATTGCAAACTTGCTTACCTCCCTAATCTTAGCTGGCTGGATCGGAGCGATCGCAATTTTAGCCATCCAAAACTTTACGCCAATAACAGTAAAGTTCCTCGCTTTTGAGTCGATTCAGTTGCCAGTCGGTATTGTACTAGCTTTTAGTGTTGGTATTGGGTTAATTGGAGGCGCACTCGTACCTGCGTTGTGGCAGCTTGCTGGACAACAGGTGCAATATGAAGATGAAGAGTGACTTTTCCCATACTATAGCGCGTCTAAATGATTTGTACAACTAACTGGCTTCATCACCTAATACTTGATGTTTGTGAAAAGTTTTTGGCTTGTAACTCTTAAGTTCTGACCTTTGCTTTTTCTGCTTTACCTGAGTTGTACGACTCAATTAGACGCGCTATATCTCTTGCTTACCTGATCGCCGCCTCGCCTCAACTCCCTCTTTCTACTTCTTTAGACTCCGCCATTCCCACGCTGAAACATATTTATCATCTCGCCAAAGTCCCACACGGCGCTTCTTAGCATCTGCTTCTGCTGCCTCTACAATCTCAGCGCTGGGGCAATCTTTCAGGTATTGTCGGTAAACTTGTGCCAGTCCTTCTTGAACTAACACTTGTTGAATAAACGTGCCATCCGGTAAGCGGACTTCACTGACGCTGCGCCCATACTGATCTATATCTGTGGTGGTTAATTGAACGCGATCGCCTCCTTGTTTTACTAACTCTTGCACTCGTTGTTGCGCTTGTACTCCCCATTTAAATTGGCTTTTGTCTACAGCTTTTCTGCTTTTTTTCTCCTTATTGGAGTGAGGCACTTCTGGGGCATCCACACAAGCAAAGCGCACATCTATCTCAGTACCATTGGCATCTATCACTTTCATCGTGTCGCCGTCACTGACTTTTTTAACTGAGTGGGTCGTTTCTCCAAATAGCTTCGATATTGCCTCACATCCAAACAAACTAAGGATAAGGAGAACAACAGTGATGGTTTTGAGGGATTTTGATAGTAGGGTAAATGGCATTAGAACTCAGCTTAACTATTGCAATGCAGATGAAAAAACTTTTAGTTACAGGCGCTAGCGGTTTTTTAGGATGGAACCTTTGCCAGCTAGCCAAACAAGGATGGGACGTTTATGGAACTTACTTTTCCAAAAGCGTTGAGATTTCAGGAGTAACCCTTGTAAAAGCTGACATAAGGAATTTTCAGGAAACCAAACGCCTATTCAGTAAGATTGAACCAACTGCCGTCATCCATACTGCTGCTCAGTCTAGCCCGAATTTTTGTCAAACTCACCCTGATGAATCCTACCAAATCAATGTCACGGCATCTTGCGATCTAGCCGGATTATGTGCTGATTCTGCCATTCCTTGCGCTTTTACTTCAACTGACCTAGTTTTTGATGGGCTTAATCCTCCCTACCGGGAAACCGATACGGTATGTCCTGTAAACCAATATGGTGAACAAAAAGTGATGGCAGAGCAAGGGATGTTAGAGCGTTATCCCAGAGTCGCCGTTTGCCGGATGCCTTTAATGTTTGGGATAGCAGAAAGCGCTACTAGCTTTATTCAACCGTTTATCAAAACGCTCAGAGAAGGACAAGAGCTAAATTTATTCACCGATGAATTTAGAACGCCTACCAGTGGCAAAACAGCAGCTAGTGGACTCTTACTCGCATTGAGAAGCGTTGAGGGACTGATCCACTTAGGCGGGAAAGAGCGGATTTCGCGCTATGAGTTTGGTCGCTTAATGGCAGATGTCCTAGAACTTCCCCAAGAAAAGCTGAAAAGCTGCCGACAAAAAGATGTTCCAATGGCAGCACCGAGATCAGCGGATGTTTCTTTAGATAGTTCAAAAGCCTTTGCTTTAGGATATCAACCTTTGTCTCTACGGAAAGAATTAGAGGCATTACGCGGCAAGGTTTAACGTTAGACAGTGAACCAAACAGTCCGTAGCTAGCGCAAATCCCACGATGGGAATAAACGTTAGGGGCGATTTTGAGATATATTTCCTACAAAACTCAGTAATTCCTCTGAGTTGGTTAGTTAGCTACGAAACAAATGGTTATGAGAAGTTATCGGTCTATTTTGGCTCTGATTCTGGCAGTGGTAGCAACAGTTTTGGTTAGCTGTGGTAGCCCGACTGTAAAAGTGCCACCTTCCTATTCTGCTGAGCAGATCGTCCAGATTCAGAAATTGGCTTCTACTGTTGAGGCTCTGCGGGATAAGATGCCAGTTCTTGCAGATAAGATTCAAAATCAGAATTGGACAGATGTTGGCACGTATATCCATGGGCCAATGGGAGAACTACGGCGGAATGTAAGCTATCTGACTCGCGAACTTCTTCCCCAAGACCAAAAGGCGGTGAGTTCGTCAGCAACAGACTTGTTCAGCAGTCTACAGAACATTGACGTAGCTGCGACAAAAGGCAACTATCAGGTAGCTGTCCAAAACTACCAAGCGGCGATGAAAGACTTTGATGATATTTTGCAACTGCTTCCTAAACAAAAGGGTTCAGCGGTGAGTCGCTAAATGAGTCATGTTGTAGTCATTGGCTGCGGCATTGTTGGGGCAGCGATCGCTTATGAACTCAGTCGGGTGAATGGGTTAAAAATTACCGTACTCGACCAGCAACCCCCAGCACAAGCCGCAACCGGGGCTGCTTTAGGTGTTCTCATGGGTGCCATAAGTAAAAAAGTCAAGGGTAGAGCATGGCAACTGCGACAAACGAGTCTACAGCGCTATGAGTCACTCATACCCGAATTAGTTGCCCTTACTGGATATCAAATTCCTTTCAATCAACAGGGCATCCTCATGCTCTGTTTTGCTGAGGAAGACTTCGTCTCATGGGAACAACTTCTTAAAACTCGCCAGTCGCAAGGCTGGCAGTTGGAAATCTGGAATCCCGCTCAAGTCCAGTCCAACTGTCCGCAACTGCGAAACGAAAGGATTCTGGGCGCGATTTATTCTCCACAAGATCGGCAAGTTGACCCATCTGCTCTTACAAAAGCTCTCGTGGCAGCTGCCGAACACAATGGTGTCACTTTTAAATTTGGTGTGACGGTTAAAGATGTCACATCAGTAACCACGAATGGTTCTAAGATGCGTCGTTGTTCCCAGATTCACGCTGATGTGCCATTGGATATTGACTGGCTAGTAGTAGCAGCAGGCTTAGGGTCAACACCTCTAACCGCAGCACTCAAGCAACCTATTGATATTAAACCGGTTTTAGGGCAAGCCTTGCACCTACGACTAAAGCGTCCTTTAGGCAATCCAGACTTCCAGCCAGTGATTACTGGTGATGATGTTCATATTGTGCCAGTCGGTAACGGGGAGTATTGGGTAGGCGCAACAGTTGAGTTTGCTGATGAGGCTGGTGATGTAGTAGCAGAATCGATATTACTGGAAAAGGTAAAGCAGGAAGCCGTAGCCTTTTGCCCAGATTTAGCCCAAGCGACGATTCTTCGCACTTGGTCAGGCAAACGTCCTCGTCCAGAAGGACGTGCTGCCCCTGTAATCGGTCAACTTCCTGGTTATAGCAACGTCCTCTTGGCAACAGGTCATTATCGTAACGGTGTTCTCCTTGCACCTGCCACAGCACAAGCGATTCGTGAAATGATTGTTCACTAAGCACCAAATCACCAGTAACGAACTTAAGTTGATTTCTGTCTACCTATTTACAGCTATTGGTTTACTGGGGATTACTTTTAATAAAGTCAATTAACGCATTGTATTTCGGCGAACCATTTTGCGTGACATACTCCAATGCGCCCCAGCTTCCCCATTTACTGGGTGTCCCTACATCTACAAAGTGATTAAATAGAGTGCCTCCTGAGTCTTTCCAGTCATTTAGCATTTGAGTATAGATCTCATACATCTCTGGGCGTCTATTGAGTTCAATAAAAAATTGAGTCAATTGCTCATCATTTTCTACACCGCCACTTCCTGCAATACTTTGACCACCTTCGTAAGCTACCAAGGATAAACCCTTTTCTTGTGCGACTTTGAGCTGGTACTGATAGTTCGCTTTTGTGTCGGGTAGACTATCTTCACCAACTTTGAGCAAGTTACCTGTTTTTATTTGCTCAAATGCTTTTCCAAAACCACCATCCGCATCCTTAAGCCAGGACTTGACGGTTGCTATATTTTCCGGGTTCCCTAAGTCTCCACTCCAGTAACCTGTAATAGCGTAAGAGTCAATACCATGTTGGTAACAAGGTGCATTTCCTTCGGCTACCCAGAGAGGACAATTCAAAAGACCCTCTTCTAAACCTTTGTAAGGCGTTTGGGTAGATATTACACAATTGACTCTGTGTTTTTGAGCGTCGCCAAAAACATCCTTTTTCCAGATATCACAAATTTGAGCCGCTTTCATGCCATTCCACTGCATAAAAGCATCACCATGATCTCCCCATCTGGCTCGACCCTGCTGGTTGGCATATTGAGCTTGTCCAAATTGCCAGTTCCATACTTCGTTGGAATGCTCTACATAAGCGGTCAGACTTGGATCTAATTTCTCTTTGACTATCTTGGCAAAGTTGGTGATGTATTCGTCGGTAGCCTGATGAGGGATATTAAACCAGGGATTGGCTTTGAGCTTATTGGCTAAAGCAACCATGATTTCTATAGGCGCTCCCTCTAAAGCCCAAGAATAATCTTCAGGTTTAGGACGATCAGACCATTCTTTTTGAGCCGAATTATTAGTTTCCATCCAATCCATAAATCGGACAGTTTTGAAAGCTTTTATTTTCTCCAACCAAACAGGGTTAAATATCTCGCCAGCTTTAAATGCATCTAGTTGTGACTCTCTGATGACTCGTATGTTTCGGACATGATTATTAGGATTGGTCGCACTGATACCAAGAAAAACATAACCAGCTTCCTTTGAGATGTCGATTACTTCCGTACCAGGCTTGGAGACGGCTTCATCCTTCTTTGCTCCAGAATAGGTGAGAGTTCCTTCGCCGTCGTACATAACAATATATCTGCCGATACTCTCTGGATTTCCATCGGCAAAGAGTACAGTTTCTACCCTTCTGTACTTAACGCTGTTGTCATTGGTGGCAGGTAAAGACTTGGGATATCCGTTGGCATCCAAATTTAGGTGGTCGTTTTCTTTAGTATCAAAACCAGGGCAACCCGCAGGTGAACCGTCTCCACACTGAGGAATCCACTCTCTTGTTTGCTTGAAGAAATTGAGAAAAGGTGTTTGACTCGACCAGTCAGCTAGACCATTAAGTCCGCTCCCCAAAGACACATTTGTAGGACGACCGTCTTTTGAAGTAGCAGTCACGCTGGAAACTAAATTCGGAACATTAGAGGATGGATTTTCACTAAAACGAAAGTTACTTAGCCCTAATGCTAGAGTAAAGCCTATTACTATTAACAGAAAAATCCATAATGCTTTTTTCATAACCATTTTGCCCAAAGCGCTAATAATAGGGTAATATCTTAGATAAACATAAACTATCAGTTATTAATAAAGTTGTAGAAAATAAGCATGAAGATAGCATGAATAATTTTTACACTAATTTTTTATGGACAAGCTACTTCCAACAAACACAAATTGTTTTCGCATAATCTTTATAATCTTCTAAATCTGTTCCTCCAAAGGCAATTTTAGCTTTCTATTCTTGCTTAATAGTATCTGGGACACCTACGGGTGAGAGTCCTGCGATCGCACGTAAGTTTTGACTACGAATCAACTCTGTAAAATTTAGACCAGAACGCCCTTCAACCTGGGCAACGGATTCAATCCCAGCCAACAGATGCTTCGCCGCTTCTGTCTCTGTATAGCCGCGTCGAGTCGCAATTTTAATCGCCCCTGCATCGGCATCCAGTTGGGACTCAGTACTGCGGGTGCTGCGTAAGATTTGGGTAGCAGCAAGTGCCCCCAATCCCGTTGCCACCACAACGCCCACAGCGTCACCCTGCACGAGTTCTACGATCCCTCCTAGCATCCCCGCCAAGACAACGCCTTGGTACAAGTCTGGCTTAAACCACTTGATGCCAACCAACCAACTCACTGTCCGTAACAACAGCAAATCCCGTTGGGGCTTCGGCAAGCGTCGCCATAAATCAAAGTTAATAAAGATTGGTCGCTCTTGAGACCAAGGCGGGGGAAACGGGCTTTCAATGACCGCCGTCTGTTGCGGTTTGCTAACAATTTTCGTCAGCATCCGCCCAGAAGCAGGCATTAGCTCAATTAAGCGGCGAATTTCAGGCTCTGGATTCATCAGACTAGGGATTAGAAAAGACTAGATCGTCAGCATAACGAGTGGAAAAGGTTTCAACCTTTATGCCTTGTAATCTAACTATCCCATTCACAACTCACAACTCACAACTAAATTATTGTGGACTGGGAGACGGGGTAGCTATAGTTTGAGGCGTGGCTGGAGTCGGTGAAGTCGTTGCTTGAGGTGTGGGATTGGGAGTTGTTGGAGTTGGTGAGGCTGTTGCTTGAGGCGTTGGACGGGGAGTTGTTGGAGTCGGTGAAGTTGTTGTTCTGGGTGTAGGGCGAGGAGTTGTTGGAGTTGGTGAGGCTGTTGCTTGAGGCGTTGGACGAGGTGTGGTTGGAGGTGTCGGACGAGGATTTGCTTGCAGGGGTGAAGCCGTTGGGCTGGGCGTTGTGGGGATGGGCGAAACTGTCGTTTGAGGTGAAGGTTGGGGAGTTACCGGGATGGGTGGCGGTACGACAGGAGCAATTGGGGTAAGGGTAGGAGAGGGCGTTACAGTTGGTACTGTCGGAGATGTTGTAGGAGTTGGGGCAGTAATTGGAGCGGTAGGTGCTGTCTTTTCCCCTAAGATACTGGCATCCCCCGTGTCAAAAACGCCAGCAATACAAGCAATCATCATCGTTGCCAAGGTGCCAACGAATAAAGCTTTCCAACCAAGTTCAGAGATATCTTTACGCCGGGAAGGAATCAGAGCAATCGTGCCACCCACAAAGATGCCTACTGAAGCTAGGTGAGCAAAGCCAGAGAGAGCATAACTGATAATCAAAACTGCGCGATCGCTTAAAAGCCCTTGTGCCGCGTCCTGTCCTAATGTTTGATATGGAGGAATTGCTGTCTCAAACAATCGGCGTCCAATGATTACAGAAGAACGCCAAAGTTCATCCCACTCAACCGAAACTCCCGTCAGAATGGTCAGAGGTAGAAACAAAGCTCCCAAAATATTCTGTAAGGTGACGACGCTGAAGAATTTACCAATAAGCTGGAACACGAAGATGTCTGAGTTTTGTAAGCTGGCTAACCCACCGAAGAGTTGATTGATTAGGGAAACCAAGCCCAGAATTAAAATCAGTACAGCCGCGATCGCAACTGCCATTTTCACTCCATCTAATGCACCCACAATTGCTGCATCGACTGGGCTAACGCGCTCAATGGGTTCTCCAGCCACAGTTTCCTTCGGGGCATCCTGAAAATCAGACTCTACAACCTCTTCATCCTTCTTGTCTTGAATTTTCTCTTCTTGAGGAATCCCGCCTGCTGTTAGGGGAACTTCTGTCTCTGGAACTAAAATTTTCGATAAAACAAAACAAGCTGGAATTGCAATAATCGATGCCGAGACTAAATGCACAAGAATATTGGGAAAAACATTTTCCAGGGCTTTAACATAGATAATCAGAGTTGAGGACGCTGCCGTTCCAAAACAACAAGAGAGAATGGCACACAGTTCACTGCGGGTCATTTTTGCCAAGAATGGCTTAACAACAATTGCTGCCTCAATTCCTACAAAAATATTTGCCGATCCACTTAATGCCTCAGCACCACTTAAGCGCATCGTGGCGTAAAACACTTTGGCAAAGAAATTAATTACAGGTTGAATCACTCCGATGTTGTAGAGTAACGCCATCAGTCCAGAGAAGAAAATGACTGGAGGCAAAACTCTGAAGGCAAAAATTGTACCGATACCTGGTGTGGGGGCTTCACCAATTCTAGGAATCAAAGCTGGGCCAAAGACAAACCGCGCTCCAAAATCAGCGGCAACAAAAACAGCATCAAGTAGACGGCTAAAGCTATCCAAGATGAACCGAGTAACTGGAAACTGAAATACCAAAAATCCCAGAATTAACTGCAAGCCAATGCCGAAGATAATTACTCGCCAAGGGATGACTCGCTTGTGTTCTGAAAATAGCCACGCGATCGCACACAGTCCAAAGATACCAAAAAAGGAAATGAGGTTGAGAAACGACATGGGCTTAGTCCTCCTGATGAGGCGGGAGACATCTCACCTCGAATACTTGATGAATACTCATCACTCTCAGCTTCTTCCTGTCTTGAGAAGGATGGCGTGATTCATCCAAAACAATAGCCGATCAGGGCGGTCTTCGGCATGAGAGGAAGCCTAAAATAAGCACAGAGGAGTGTTAAGAATCTCAACTATTGGTTTACATAACGTTAAACACTAAAGTACGAGAGTCGGTAGCCAGCTATTAGCAGCATTTATTAGCAAGTAACTCAAAGGATAACTATTCAGAATGGACGCATTTAGCGCAATCCCGCCTGACTGGACAAAATCAGCGACTCATGCATTAGAGTTTTGCTGCCCCAACTGCCGCTCTTCTTCGATAGAGTCCCAAGGAGTTTGGATTAATCGCCGATCGCCTGTAATGACAGAAGAGTATCGCAAGAAGTGGCAAGAGTTTTATCAATGTCAGTGTGGTAATGTCTGGTGGGCGTGGAGTAGCGATCGGCCACCGTCTGATTTAGTCAAGCGCGATAACCCACCAACATCATGAAAGCTTTTAGCTGTCGGCTTTTTAGGATTGATCTGTGAAAACTTAGGTTACAGCCCCATCATTCGCCATTTTCAAGCTTGCCTAATGAAATGTAGTGCTGTTTCCTTAGAGAGTCAAGTTCTTCTAGATCAGAGGCAATCAACTTGTCAATAAGTTCAACAACTCCAGCACCGCGATCGCCTTTGGTAACAAAATCTGCACACTCTTTGAGTACGGGCAGAGCATTGGCAACGGCAACCCCACACCCACACAAACCAAGCAAAGCCTGGTCATTTTCTGCATCTCCTATCCCAACCGTATTGTGTGGCGATAACCTCATCTCACTGAGAGCAGCATTCAAACCAGAAGCTTTGTCAACACCTGGAGGAAGCACCATTACGGCATCCTTGTTCAGAATTACTTGATGTTCCAGTCCTAGCTTACGAATCACCGCTAAAACCGTTTTCTCATGAGGATGCCAAGTAGCAACAATCACCCGTCCTACACCAAGGGAATCAACCCCTTGCTCTTGCAGCGCCTTAACAAACGCTTGGGGTGGAGGTTCACCTAAAGGCTTTTCCTCTTGGGTTGCAGGTTGGTAGAGTAAAGCTCCATTCTCAGCCACAACCCACTCGAAGAGGTTGAGGTGAAGGAAAACTTTGTGAAGGTCATCCAACTGTCGCCCTGTAACTAGGATTAATTTTCGACCAGAATCCAGCAGACGCTCAAGTGCTACTAGGGTTTCCTCGTTTACTTGACCATCACAAGCCAATGTCCCGTCATAGTCACAAGCCAATGCCAAAAAACGCATCGATATATATTCTCCAGTGCGTGTAGAGCTAATCCTACTAGAGAGATGGACGGTTTTGTCCTACTTTGGGTTGAATAATTAACCGCAAATTATTCAAAGCCTTTTTCCATCCCCTTTGAGGATTCCATTGTTGATGGCTAGAGAAATCAACAGTAGGATGTTGAATTTCAGTATCACTTTGACAAGATTGGTTTAAGGACAAAAAAGCCGGGGAATTTAAACTAATCATCAAATAAACGCAAAAATTATTTCCCCCCCTTTTCAAGGTCATGAAAATTAGTAAAGCGGTTGTAATATTTTGAGCTATGCAACCTCTATCTTAGTAACTATACTGAGTTCTATATAAAACTCTTTTAAATCTTCCTAAAGATGGATATGAAACAGTTCCTTAGCTGCGTGAAGGTGAGAGGTACAGGTTCTATCTCATCTGGTAAAACTCCTGAGAGAGCGATCGCAAAAAACTTAGCACAGCCTACCAATTATCAGGCAGGGATAGCACTAGGAAAGTGTGCTGTTAAACTTATTACCTTGGGAATCAGTGGAACGATACCCTTCGGGATAGCTTTGCTGCACGCAAGTACAAATACTCAAGCGGTAGCGCAAATTACACCGGATGTGACATTGGGAGCTGAACAGTCTGTTGTTCGTCCGAATGTCATGATTGATGACCATTACGCTGACAAAATTGAGGGTGGGGCACTTCGAGGCTCTAACCTGTTCCACAGTTTTTTAGAATTCAACATTGGCGATGGACAGCGAGTTTACTTTGCCAACCCAAGTGGAATCGAGAATATCCTGACGCGGGTAAGTGGCTCAAACGCCTCAAACATCCTGGGAACCCTAGGAGTGACTGGTTCAGCCAATTTGTTTTTAATCAACCCGAATGGCATCATCTTTGGACTCAATGCCCAACTCGACATTGCTGGGTCGTTTTTAGCGAGTACAGCAAATAGCCTTGTTTTTGAGGATGGCTTTGCGTTCAGCACGGCTAATCCAGACGTACCACCACTGCTAACAATCACTGCTCCGATTGGCTTGCAGTATGGGTCGAATCAAGGAGGAACAATTAGCAATTCTGGGAAGTTATCTGTTGGACAAAACCTAACCTTAGCGGCGAACAATCTCAACTTACAAGGTGAGCTGTATGCAGGGAGAAACTTAACCCTACGAGCATTAGATACCGTGAAGGTGCGAGACAACACCACAAATCCGTTTATTGCTTCATCTGGTAGAAGGTTGATGATACAGGGCAATCGAGAGGTGAATCTCATGGCTTTGAATCATCCAGAAAGCGGCTTTTTCTCTGGTGGAGATATAGTGTTACGTTCTGCCAACCCCATTAGAGGCGATGCTCATTACACAAGCGGTAGCGATTTTCGTATAGAGAAGCTGGATGGCAGTCTCGGAACTTTAGTGAGTCCCTTCGATCCAGTTATCCAAGCAAGTGGTGATGTTAGCTTTAGCAGTTATACGGGCGCTTCCCTCCACGTCTTAGCAGGTAGTTCAGTCAACATTGGTAGCGTCACCATTACAGGTACAGAAGTAACGAACTACATCAATCAAACAGTTTCCCTCTCGGATGGTACTCTTTTGGAGGTCAATGGAGGTGCAAGACCGACCCTTGATATTCGAGCAGGAACTACGGGATTTGATAGCTCTCTTGGATTACAGGGATTACCTACTCCTAGTAATCTCAGTGTTCTGGATGCAGCAACCAGTGCTGAAATCGCAATTGATAGCATCACAATGAGTGCGGCTGACGGCTTGGTTTTGCTCACCAATCAGTACAATCCCAATCCTGCTTTACCTGACGTAACCATTCAGGTGGGACAGATAAATAGCAGTAGTTCTCTGGGGAATGGCGGCGATGTTGTCATTGACTCAAGAGGCGGAATTGTCCTTAGTGGCAACGTCAACTCCCAATCTACGGCAACAGCTAGTAGTGGTGGCGCTGTCACCCTTATCGCTAACGACGACATCACAACAACTAATATTCAGTCTGATTCCAGCTTTTTAGATGGTGGGCAAATCAGTCTTACAAGCCGCCATGGAGCAATTGACACAAGTGCAGGCTCTCTCACTTCCTTGACAGATTCTCCTGGCAGAAATGGTGGACAAATTACTCTGAGTGCTAATAGTGATATCACGACAGGGAACATCAACTCTTCGGGCGGCAAGTTGGGTGGTGGCGGCGATATCACGCTCATCAGCAATGGCAGAGTTTCTGTTGCTCATAGTTCGATTCAAAGTGAGACTTTTGGTTTCCACAAAGGTGGCGACATCGTTATTACAGCGAGGTCGCTTTCCCTATTCGACAATGCTTTTCTGAGTACAAATACTCATAATGCTGGGGATGCAGGTAGTGTGACCATTACGGCAACGGATACTGTCTCCTTTGATGGTGCACTTAGCCCTAAGGAGTTTAGTGGCGCACTCAGCTTGGTGGAAAATGGAGCAGAAGGTAATGGCGGCAACCTCAACATCACAACGGGTTCTCTATATGTGACAAATGGTGCTGTACTCAGTGCCAGTACTCGTGGAGAAGGAGATGCAGGTGATGTGAATATTAATGCCACAGATACAGTTTCCTTTGATGGTGTCGGCAGCAATGGATTATCGAGCAGGGCAACCAGTCGAGTGAACTTTGGAGGACAAGACAATGGGGATGGTGGCAACCTCAACATCACAACAGGTTCTCTGTATGTGACGAATGGTGCTGTACTCAGTGCTAGTACTTTTGGTTATGGGGATGCTGGCACTGTAAACATTACTGCCAGTGATGCGATTTTCATAGATGGTATAGGCAGCCATGGATTTGCAAGTGCGATCGCCAGTCGAGTGGATGAGAATGCACAGGGTAATGGAGGTAACCTCAACATCACAACAGGCTCTCTGTATATAACTAACGCAGCTCAACTGAGTGCTAGTACTTTGGGTATTGGGGATGCAGGAAATGTCAACATTACCGCCACAGATATGGTTTACGTCGATGGTATAAGCAGCAATGGATTTCCTACTTTGATAGGTAGCCGCGTCAATGATCCTGGACAAGGCACTGGAGGTAACCTCAACATTACAACGTACAACTTATCTGTGACCAATGGCGCTCTTGTAAGTGTTTCCAGTTCTAATCTTGCTGGACAGGGGAGTGCAGGCAACCTTCAGATTACAGCTAACTCTATTTTTTTAGATAACCAAGGAAAGCTCAGTGCCAGAACAGCATCCGGTAATGGCGGAAATATTACACTGCAAATACAGGATGTATTGCTATTACGAAACAATAGTGCAATATCGACCAATGCTGGCTTTGATGGCACGAGTGGAGATGGTGGCAACATTACAATCAATGCTGGATTTATCGTTGCCGTTCCTCAAGAAAATAGCGATATTACAGCGAATGCTTACGAGGGGAAAGGCGGGAAGATTAACATTACAACCCAAGGGATTTTTGGGATTGACTACCGAGAAGGCTTGACTTCCCTAAGTGACATCACAGCTAGTTCTGACTTTGGCTTAAGCGGTGTAGTGGAGATTAGCAGACCGGAGGTTGACCCCAGCCAAGGATTAACATCCCTGCCCACCGATATAATTGACACCACTGGAATGATTGACTATCAATGTCAAGTTGGCAGGAGTTCAGCCGGAAATAAATTTACAATGACGGGGCGGGGAGGCTTGCCACCCAATCCCAATGAATCTCTGGGTGAGGAAAATTGGCTAGAAGATTTAGGTAGTCCTATGCAGGTAGGAGAAGTAGGGGAAGCAAGGGAGATAGTGTCTCCTGTATTAGGAAATGCATCTGCATCCTCAGCTAACCAAATTGTTGAAGCTCAAGGCTGGATGATTGATGCAGATGGAAAGGTGACTCTTACTGTTCAAGTTCCCGCTCCTACTCCTGTCACGCCTACGTCTCAGCAGACTTGGCAAGTCTCGGCTTCCTGCCAAAATATCCCTAATACAGCTAACCTCACTGGCACCGCTCACTAAGATGGCAAGCAAACGGCGTTTACTATGGGGTAGTTATCAGCCCCTGCCAAAATTTGTTGGTTTCGGTAGTAGGTGGTTGGTGTATCTTTTGCTAGCTTGTCTCAGTGCATTGTTAGTGATTGTTAGCCCACCTGTTTTTGCGTATATCTCCAGCGAAGTTCCCGTTACCCAAGGCATAGCGGCACCTAACCAGTTAGTGCAACAGGGTCGAGAACATTATGAAGCGGGGCAATTTGTTGCGGCGGCTCAGGTTTGGCAACAGGCATCTCAAGCTTATCAGTCTCAAGGAGACAGCCTAAAGCAAGCCATGGTATGGAGCAATCTTGCTTTAGCGCATCAGCAGCTAGGACACTGGGCGGAAGCAAAAAAAGCGATCGCAATGAGCTTAGAACTACTTCACTCAGAGCCAGACACCCTTGAGCGCCGCCGTATCCTTGCTCAGGCTTTGAATACTCAAGGAAGCTTGGAAATGTCTCAGGGACAGACCCAGCAAGCTTTGACTACTTTACAACAGGCGGCAGATGCTTATAAACAGGTTGGTGATGAAATCGGGGTAATTCGTTGTGCAATCAACCAGGCACAGATTCTGCGGGTACAAGGACTTTACCGCCGTTCGCTTTCGATTCTCGATCAAGTCAATCAAACTCTGCAAGGGCAGCCCGATTCTTCCCTTAAAGCAGCGGCTTTGCGTCACTTAGGTAATACCCTCAAGTTAGTGGCTGAGTTCAATAAATCTAACGAAGTCTTGCAGCAAAGCCTAGAAGTGGCGGAAAAATTAGCTTCGTCGCCAGATATTGCCGCTGCTTTACTGAGTTTAGGCAATACGGCTCGTACTCAAGCTGATACAGAAGCGGCACTGACGTTCTATCAAAGGTCAGCTACTCTCGCAAGCTCACAAACTACTCGAATTCAAGCGCAAGTCAACCAGTTGAGTCTCTTGGTTGAAAGCGGTTCCTTTTCACGCGCTGAGCCTTTGTTACCCCAAATTGAGGCACAGCTAGCTGACTTACCCCTTAGTCGTATTGCTGTCTTAGCTCAAATTAACTTTGCCCAGAGCCTGATGAAATTGAGTACTGGTGATGTGGGGAAGCAGAAATTAATCCCCAATCGCCAGAAGATTGCCAAAATCTTAGCCACAGCCGTTCAGCAAGCCTCAACACTAGGAGACCAACATGCACAAGCGTATGCCCTTGGTAGTCTTGGTGGATTGTATGAAAAGAATCAGCAGTGGTCAGAGGCTCAAGATCTTACCGAACAAGCCTTGATTTTGGCTCAATCGATTAACGCGCCAGATATTACCTACCGCTTGCAGTGGCAACTGGGACGACTACTCAAAGCCCAAGGTGATGAAAAAGGTGGGATACCAAAGTCGCTGGACTACCACAAAGCCAGCATTGCGGCTTACACGGAAGCTGTCAACACCCTCCAGTCTCTGCGGAGTGACCTCGTTGCCATCAACTCAGAGGTACAGTTTTCTTTCCGTGAGGGTGTGGAACCTGTCTATCGAGAGTTAGTGGAGTTGCTGCTCAACGCGGATGAAACCGAGACTGATTCCAGCCACCTGGAAAATGCGCGTCAAGTGATTGAGTCGTTACAGGTAGCTGAACTCGATAACTTTTTTCGAGCGGCTTGTTTAACGGCAAAGCCTGTGAAAATCGACGGCATCGATCAGAATGCTGCCGTCATTTATCCGATTATTCTACGCGATCGCATTGAAGTCATCCTCAGCATACCTCATAAACCGCTGCGCCACTATGCAACATCCCTTTCCTCTAACCAAGTTGAAAGCATCGTGGCACAGTTACGTGTCGCTCTAACCAAGCCTTTTGGTTGGAGTTTCCTACCCCTTTCCCAGCAAGTGTATAACTGGTTAATCCGGCCGGCTGAAGCGGACTTGCAAACCAATGAAATCAAAACATTAGTGTTTGTTTTAGATGGTGTTCTACGGAATATTCCAATGGCAGCTCTTCATGATGGTCAGCAATACTTGGTGGAAAAGTTTGGCATTGCTTTAGCTCCAGGTTTAGAGCTGGTTGAGTCTCAACCTCTAGCTAGAGGCAAGCTCAAGGTTCTGACGGCTGGACTCTCTGAAGCTCGTCCAGGATTTTCTGCACTTCCGGCAGTAGAAGTTGAACTAAAGGAAATTCAATCTCAAATACCAGGTGAAGTGCTTCTCAATCAGGAGTTCAACACACTAAACATTCAAAACGCAATTGATGATCTTGCCGTTCCCGTAGTCCACATAGCCACTCATGGCCAATTTAGCTCTAAAGCAGAGGAAACATTCATCCTAACTTGGGATGGTCCGATTAATGTCAATGAACTGAATAACCTACTTCAAACCACAAGTCAGCGTCGCTCTAGACCGATTGAATTGCTAGTTTTCAGTGCTTGCGAAACGGCAAAAGGAGATAAAAGAGCTGCTTTGGGAATCGCTGGTATGGCAATGCGGGCAGGCGCACGTAGTACACTTGCAACACTCTGGTCAGTCAATGATACAGTAACTACGGCTCTAATGGTTCGATTCTATCAAGAGCTTGGCAATGATACGGTTACAAAAGCTGAAGCTCTCCGTCGCGCTCAACTCTCAATCTTGCAAGACTTTAAGTACAGACAGCAACCTTATTATTGGGCACCTTTTGTATTAGTTGGAAATTGGCTATAGAGGCATCGAAGACACTTCATCTGAAAAGGCGATCGCTTTACATCATCTGTCTTTATGTGACTACTTTGTGCCATGAAGTACGAACTCTATGAAAGAGAAGTCTATTGTTTAACAGTCCATCATTTAATTCCTTGATAGAAAATCAAAGAAAAAAGGCTGAGCCTAGCTCAACCGTGAATATCTGCTCTGCCTGTCATCGACAAATACATGGACTGTTTGACAACAAACGTCTAGCTCAAGAACTCAATTCTTTGGACAAGCTTAGAAGTGAACCTCAGATGGAAAAATTTCTCTCCTGGGTAAAGAAGCAAAAGCCCGATAAGCGAGTCCAAGTACATCGTAAACAAGCGACTTTAGGTTAAGTGATTAGGCAGTCTAGTTTGTTGGTTGAGGAAGATATTAGTGGTTAGCAAACTATTAGAATTTCCTCCAAAATTCCATTGATCCCTAGCTCTCCGCTATCGTTCCTTACCAACAACCAACAACCAATAACTACTGAGCCTTATCTATGCAAGCCCTCAATTTTTCAGCCATCACTTGAACGCAGGGTTCTTGAAATACGCTTTCGTTATTGCCAGGAATATCATGGATATCTAATCCGCCAGGGGCCATCTTACCCCATCCCAAATCAGCGTCATAGAAGGCAATCTCATCAATGGCTCGGAAGAGAGTCACAGGTCCGTGATAAACCTGTTGCGGTGCGAACACCCACTCTGGATTTCCCGCCTTTTTCTTCGCTCGATACGTGAAGTTACGGCAGGCTTGGGGCGCAGGAAGTCCAAAGCGATCGTACAACTGGCAGTACATATTCATTAGCTGATTCTTGGTGTGTTCTAGCCCCATCTTTCTGTACAAGTAGGGAAAACCCAATCGTAAAAAGTTATTCGAGTGTGCAAAGACTCGTTCCCGGACTGACAATATTTTTTGGGCTTTTGCATCTCTTAAGGAATTTAACAAGGCGAGAACCGCTACCTCTTCACCTTGCGCCTGGAGTTTCTCAGCCATGTCATAGGCGACTCGACCCCCGCAATAGATACCTGCCAAGAGATAAGGACCATTCGGTTGGATCATTCGCATCTCTTTGATGTAATGAGTTGAGGCATCCTTAACCTTATTCGCAGAATCTTCATCCATAATCCCTACAGCTAGCCCATAAATCGGTCGTTCAGGATCTAGATGACGAGCCAACGGCTTGCAGTATTCAAGCCCCTCGCCCAGCACATGGAGAAAGAACAAGGGCGGCTTGCTTCCACCAGCTTTAATGACAACTAAGGATGAATTTGACGCTGCCCATCCTTCCTGACTAAGAATGTTAGCCAATTGCTCAATGGTTGGAGCCTGGAAAATGGTAGCCGAAGGAATATTCTTGTTGAAGGTTTTCTCGATTCGCTCAAATAAGCGTGCGGCTAGTAGAGAGTGACCTCCTAGATCGAAGAAGTTGTCCGTTACGCTGATAGACTGGATACCTAAAACCTCTTGCCAAATCTGCGTTAGCTGCACTTCTAACATATTCCGGGCAGCCACGAATTCTCTTTCCAGTTCACGGTGTTCCTGGTTGGAAGTAAGAGAGCGACTTACCAAAAGTGGCAGTAGTGATGAGATAGGCTGCTCAGGGTTAGCGACGATCTCTTCTAGTAGGGTTTGGAAATGACCCAACATCTGGGTGATAGTAGCATCATCAAACAGGTCAGTGTTGTACTTGAACACCCCAGTTAGTTCTTGTGCCCCTTCCACCATCGACAGCGACAAATCAAAGTCAGCCGTACCGTTTTCAATATCCAGCGAACTTACAGTTAAACCCGATAGCTTGAGAGGCTGCTTCGGGACATTCTGGAGAGCAAACATTACTTGAGACAGTGGCGTTTGCACCAGATTGAGAGAATTTACCAACTGCTGAACGGGTAGATCTTGGTGAGCAAAGGCTCCTGATGCACAGGAGCGTACCCGACTCAACAACTCCCGAAAACTGGGGTTTCCAGAGAGGTCGGTGCGTAGAACTAGCAGATTGACAAAGTATCCAATTAATCCCTTGGTTTGGGTTCGATTGCGGTTAGCGGTGGGACTACAGACAAAAAGGTCATCCTGATCTGTGTAGCGGTACAGCAATACCTTGAAAGCTGCCAGTAGGGTTGTGAACAGGGTTGCCCCCTCCTGACGACTCAAGGATTTGATTGCTTCAGTAAGTTCCTTCGGGAAAACCAGAGTTTGGTGAGCGCTACGACGGGTTGCAATGATCGGTTGCGGATGATCAGTCGGTAGTTGTTGCACAGGAAGACCATCACTAAACTGCTGCTTCCAATAGGAAAGTAAGGCATCTAAGAACTCACCTTGCAGCCACTGCCGTTGCCAGACAGCAAAGTCGGCGTACTGGATAGGTAGTTGAGGAAGCATAGAGGGTTTCCCAGTAGAGAAGGTTTCGTAAAGTGCTTCTAGTTCTCGAAACAACACACCCTCTGACCATCCGTCAAAAACAACTTGGTGTATGGTTACAAGCAGCACATATTCCTGCTCACCCAGTTGTAGTAAAGTTGCCCGTAAGAGCGGTCCAGAGTCCAGGTTGAAGAGGCGCTGGGCTTCTTCGGTAGCTAAGCGTAAGCTCTCGGTTTCCCGTTGGTCTGACGAGAGTTCTTGGAGGTTTACTATCGGCAGTGTCAATGTTCGCTCTGGAGCAACGACCTGAACTGGCTGCCCATCCACCGTAGTAAAAGTCGTTCGTAGGGTTTCGTGACGCCGCAGAATCTGGTTGAGGCTTTGCTCCAGCGCAGGAATATTGAGCAATCCTGTAATGCGTAAGGCTAAGGGTATGTTGTGGGAGGAACTATCAGGCTTCAACTGGTGGAGCGACCATAGCCGTTCCTGAGAAAAAGAGAGAGGTAAGTCTGTATCCCGTGATATTTGCTGTAAGGGTGGAGCCTGATTCTGTAACGCGATGACGGTTTTAATGGCTTGCCAAAACTCTTGTGGAGCTTTTTCTGATTTAGACTGCTCTTGTGGAATTGTCTCCGAAGCAGGGTCAATTTTCCCCTTGTAATTCAAGGCTACTGATGAGGTGCTAAACTGTTCAGTTGCTAATGATTTCATCATTTTCTCCTACTAACAAATTCTTTACTTAATAGTTGGCAAACTCAGCACAATGCCTTAAATTTGCCAGTTCAAACCAATGCTCATCTCGTCACTCTTGCTCCACGATGGAACACTATATCTACCCTTTCGTGGTCAGTAAATTGCGGATAGGTATTCCAGACAGCACCATTCCACAGCTTTGGAATGTAATATCTCTTTTTGCTCCAAGTTTTTCATAAGCCGCTAAAACAATTTTTTCGGTTTCCTCCCAGCCGAGACATTTATCTGTGACAGAAATACCATATTTCAACTCATCTAAATTGTTAGGGATACGTTGATTACCTTCGTGTAAATTAGATTCGAGCATCATCCCGACTATTGATTGATTACCCTCTACAATTTGTTGGATAATATTTTCCAACACCAAAGCCTGTGATTTGTGGTTCTTGTTTGAATTTCCGTGGCTACAGTCGATCACAATTTTTTGAGGCAAATTTAACTTCTTCAATTTTTCTTCCACTTTTGTTACAGTTGCAGCATCAAAATTTGGATGACCTCCCCCGCCTCTTAAAATAATATGACCATACAGATTACCTCTAGTTTTAAAAATGCTTGTCTCCCCCATTTCATTAATTCCAAGAAAATGGTGAGGCATCCTGGATGATTGAATAGCATCTAAAGCTACTTGAATATTGCCATCAGTGCCATTCTTAAACCCTACTGGCATAGACAATCCACTAGCCATTTCGCGGTGAGTTTGTGATTCAGTAGTACGTGCGCCAATGGCAGACCAAGAAATTAGTTCAGCTAGGTAACGGGGCGTTATTGGGTCTAGGGTTTCTGTTGCAGCAGGTAATCCTAATTCTGCTATTTTTATCAGTAAGTTACGTGCTGTTAATAAACCCTTCTCGATGTTAAAAGAATCATTGAGATCGGGGTCATTAATCAATCCTTTCCAGCCTACAGTTGTTCGAGGCTTTTCAAAGTAAACCCTCATAACAACCAGTAGTTTATCTTTGACTTGCTCGGCAAGAGTTTTGACTTTTACTGCATACTCTTTAGCCGCTTCGATATCATGGATAGAACAGGGGCCAACGATAATAAATTTCCTGAAATCTTTGCCGTCAAGGATATTTTGTATCTCTTGTCTTCCTTGCCAAACTGTTTTTGCTGCATCCTCACTTATGGGCAACTTTTCTTTGATTTGAAGCGGACTCATTAAAACTTGTGACGAGTCAATGTTAGTGTCAAGTATTTTCTTGGTGTCCATACTTCTACTCTTTTCCTTGTGTTCCAGTATTGATTATTCCTACAACTTAATATTTGTTTCTTATAAGCCTTTGGTAAAATAACTCTCAGGGAATTTTTCAGTAATCATCATGGTAGATTTCCGATTAGAAAATACAGCGTAGGTGCGGAATAGCATATTTTCATCTGGCTCAATATTAAAGTAACTAGATAAACCATTAGCTGGCTCCTTTCCTGAATCCAGAATTTCTTTGAATGTCTCTATTCTTTGTTCAAGCCAAATTTGACTGAGGGGTGTTTTAGTCTTTAGCAATTCATCTCTATATGTTTCATCTAGTCGTTCAGGTACAATAATTGACTCGGCATAAACAAGGTTTTTTCGGCTTATCCTTCCTCGCAACAAGATATTTCTAGCAATTACCTCAGTCCCTTTATTCAACTTCATGGGTAATATATCGTGTGTTATCGAAACTAATTCTTCCGATAGCTTAATAACTTGAACCTCCTCTAACATATAAGCTTCTAGAATATCTGTGAGTGTTCCATCAGTTGTTAAAATAAGTCTTTGGAAAGTACTCAATTCCGATGGATTGATATGATGACGAGTTAATGATTGCTGTAGATCGGTTCTCATAATTTGGTCTTGTTTCTTAGAGATGCTAGTTATGACTTGTTGCTGAGTAACTTTTATAATTTGGTCTTGTTGCTTAGGAATACAAGTCAGAACTTGCTGATGAGTAGTACTCATGATTTGACCTTGCTCCTTTTTATTGATTACTAGAAGGATGTTACTTTCTGCGTTAACTAGTTAAAGAAGACAGCCGTTCCTAAACACAAGAAAAACAAGTCTCAATTGCGTAGTTTAAGTAAACTATAAGGGTGGAGCCTAATCCTGTAGCTCGTTAACTGTTTAAGGGCTTATCAGGATTTTGCTGAGGCTGTTTTTGTGGAGATGTCGGAGAAAGATGACCGTCTAATCTTTGTCGTGAGTTTATTTTTGCAACACGTTAGATTTTTCAGACTTTAGCTGTTTTTTGACTGGCTTCCACCCTTTAGTCTTGTTAATGAATAGCCTTGTGCTGAACGTCCTTTAACTTCTGATGCTTCGGCTATTTACACTTTGACAGAGGTAGGGATAACCTCTTGCTTGTTTTTGATCAATTCAGTGATATTAGCCAAGGTGCGAAAGTTATCAACGTCGATTTCACAAGTTTCAAAGGTTACACCAAAGGCATCTTGCAAGTTCATCACAAGCATCATGGCGTTGATAGAATCTAAACCGAGGCTGAAAAGATCTACATCGTCTAGTAGTTCTTCACTACTGACATTTGGCATAATCTCTAGAACAACACTGTGGCTTTTCTGCTTGATATCTTCAAAGCTTTTCATAATTCCCACCCTTGTCTTGACAAGCTAGATTTCTATTCCTGGATACGAGGCTTAATCTGCCTCTGTTTAGGTCTGTTTAGGGCAGTTACCCTGTTATTTCAGTTGCATTTCAGTACTATCAAACAACTGAAGCAAGGGCTGGGGCTGCCTTTACCTGATTGGTGAAGTAGGGCATGACTTCCCTAGAAAATAGCCGTATTGAGGATTCTGCGGCTTCAACTGGTAGCGTGTTGAAGTTCACCTGTAGTGAGGCGATTTCAAAGCCACCGACTTGCTGGTGATAATCTGCGATCGCATCCCGCAACTCCTTAGGTGTCCCAACCCAAGCCGCACCCTTAGCAACCTGAGACTCAAACGTTTCTTCCTTAAGTCCCGCAATAATCTTGTCGTAACCTGGGTAATCAGCAGAACTCGAACCCGAAGTCCAGTCTGAGGCGGCATCAACGAGAGACTCTAGATAGTCGTTAAGTGGCTGACGTGCGATCGCAACTGCTTCTGCATTACTCAACGAGCAAAACATATGAAACGCCAACATCACTCGCCCCTGCCCTGGATGCCCTGCTGACTTCCAAGCATCGCGATAAAGCCCAATCAATTCTGCCATCTTGCCACCAGCGAGGGGAATTGCCATCAACCCGTAGCCTTTTTTCCCCGCAGCAACAAACGATTCAGGAGTCGCCAGCGCCGCTATCCAGAACGGTGGACGTGACTTCTGAGTTGGGCGTGGTAAGGAGGTAACATTCTTGAAGCTATGGAACTGCCCCTCCATCGTCACGTCTTCTTCCTCAAGTAGACGGCGCACCTGTTCTACGCCTTCCTCAAACCGCGCACGACTCTCACTCAAGCTAACGCCAAACCGGACAAATTCATGAGGCAGGAAAGCACGCGCAAAACCGACTTCCAGACGCCCATTGGAAATCGCGTCTAGCATCCCAATTTCTCCTGCCAGTTTTAACGAGTGATTGAATGCCGGTAGAACCGCGCCAGTAATCAAACGGGCATTCCGGGTACGCTGGGAAGCGGCTGTCAAAAAGACAATCGGGTTAGGGCTGTAGCCACCGTAGGGGTGAAAGTAATGTTCGACAATACGGACGTTCGTGTAACCTAATTCATCACAGAGGCTGACGAGGTGTAGAGCCTCATTAAAATACTGTTGACCAGATTTCTGATTCGGTGCAACGTCAGGGAAAAACTGTAGTCCGAATTCCATAAGATACTCCTGTTGTGGCAGTTGAAAAATGCTTTTACGGATTGCCTGAATCGTCAAAGAACCTATACAACTACTGAGAGATGAGTATCCAACGTTTGCAGTGTCATAATGTTTACAGTCCTTAATGATCTATGTCGTTTTTAGGGCTGCCTCTGCCAGAGCGGGTCAAACTTGTGGCAGGGGCTTTAACTTAAGTGATTGTAAATGCACCACTGATTTAGGTTAGATACTCATCCGCCTGTTGTATGCTCTCAACCTAAACCTTTTTCCTCAAAACCTTACCTAGGGGATTTTTCGGTAATTCTTGGCGGAACTCGATGAATTTTGGAGTTTTATAGTCGGCTAGCTTGTCTTTGCAGAACGCTAAGATATCTTGCTCTTTACATTCCCCATTCAAGACAAGAACTGCCTTAACCATCTCGCCGCCTAGGGGAGCTTTAGTTCCGACAACAACAGCTTCGGCTACCTTGGGATGAGTCATCAAGACATCCTCTACTTCTAGAGGATCTACTTTGTGTCCACCAGTGTCAATAAAGATTTTCTTCCGTCCAGTTAGGTAAAGACGCCCTTGTTCATCTTTTTTCCCTAAGTCACCTGTAAAGAAGTGACCATCTTGGAACGCCTCTTTATTCACTTCTGGTAAGTTGTAATACCCTGTTGTCAGGGTTTCGCTTTTGATGACGAACTCCCCAATGTCACCAGTAGGCAATTCATTACCCTCGTCATCCATCACCTTGATTTCTACATTCTTCATCGGTAAACCGATGGAATCGTACTGAAGGTCAGCTTCATCCTCTAAGTTGATCGCAACAGCCCCTGCCTCTGTACAACCATAAAGTTGTCTGAGAGGAATACCAAATCGGTGCAGGAATTTATCAAAAGTATCTTTGGATAAGAAGTTTCCTGCTGAGATACAAGCTCTCAAACTCGCGAAATCTACTTGAGTCTGATAGGGCGTTGCTGCCAGAATACTATAGATGTAAGGTACGGCTGGCAGAATCGTAATCTCCTCGGTTTCGATGAGATTTAAGACTCGCGGACAGCGGAAAACGAATGGCATCTCAACAGCAACGCCATTCTGAATAAATTGCTCTAGTATTACTAGGGTTGCTCCTGTAAAGGTAGCTGCTAGTAAACATTCTCCAAACCCATAAGCGTGAAACAGCGGTACTATGCACAAGATATTGTCGGACGCTGTGACGTTTAAGGTCGTTACACAATTGTTGGCTTGGTGGAACAGGTTCTTTTGAGTTCTCGATACTCGTTTAGGTCTTCCCGTAGAACCAGACGAGTACTGATAAATGACATCTCCTTCATAGGGTGCTGTCTCTTCAAAATTAGCCGTGTCTTTTTGAATGAGGTCATTAAAGGAAACACTGGATGGATAAACTCCATCAATCACAACCAGCTCGATTTTTCTGTCGAATTTTGAGATAACCTTCTGGCAAAGTTCAGCCCGTGCCATGTCGGTAATGATGACACTCGCGCCAGTATCAGTGATGTAAAAGTTGATTTCAGCTTCTTTAAACATGGGGTTTAAAGGAAGTGCGATCGCCTTCAACGTAGCTGCCGCATAGAAGCTGATGACAAACTCTGGGCAGTTTGGTAAAATTATGGCAATGGAGTCAGATTTCTCGACACCTATTGAACGTAGTCCGTTGCTTAATCCAACGACTTTTGTATAAAGCTCTTGGTAGTTTAGCCTCAGTTTGTCGTAGACAAGAGCCGTTTTTTCAGGATAGCGTTCAACCGTCTTGAGCAAAGTTTGATGCAGCATGGTAGAGCCTCGCTGATTTGAACTATTAGAGTTTTCCCAATTGGAATTCGGGAAAGTTCAGGTTAATCAGAGTCTAGGTATTACAGAGTAAAATTCTTGCAAAAGTCAAAGCTAGCGGCGTAGCTATAGTACTTATCACTCCGGTCTTTCCTTTTTATGCAAGAAACGCAAATTTTGCAGAATTTTTTACGCTGTAGGGTAAATCGATAGTTTGAGCGATCGCAAGTTACCGTTCTGTAATGATCGCTTCGATTTCTAGATCTAACTCTGAACGGCAGATATCCGAGCGAAGATAGAGGATATGGTCGTCTTCAGACGCAAAAATGCTTTGAGAAAACAGGTTGCGGACGTATTCTACATCTTCTAGATGTCTGATATAGACCTTAAAAGTTCGGTCATATTTTGCCGGATCGGGCATAGTTCCGTGATAACTTAGTCGTTCATGTAACAAACCCATCCGTTCAAATACCAGACTCATGTTGTCAAGAGTGGTATGCAACTGTTCACTAATATTCCTGAGAGTTACTGATTCGTGACTCTTAATACTAGCGGTTCCCGATAAATAGCCAACTTGTTTGCCATCCTGATACACTACCGTACCTCGTGCAAAACTCGGCGCTCTTGGCCCATACTGTTTGGGATAGTGGAAAGCTGGGACTTGTTCAGGATTTTCCGTATTAGTCGCTGTTTCTTTACCTGCGATGAAATAAAGAACCAATTTGTTGTCGTTGATACCAACGGCTGAGGCGGCTGGCATTTTAACATTGAAATCTTCACCATAGAAGGCTTCAAATGCCAAGGAACGACCCTTGCAAAAAGAACGGTAGTTTTCTAAGTCAAAGGCTTCTTCGTTAATGTAGGGAACATAATTCCAGACACGGTATAAGTTCCAGTCTTTGGTCAACTCTAAGAAGTTGAGATAAATCTCATAGGCTGACTGTTCTAAGGGAAACTCTACTTCTTTCACCAAAGCGCCAGCAAATCTATCGGCTGTCTCAACGATGTGAAACCCTAACTTTTGGTAGATTCGTCCCGGCTGAGAAATTATATATTCTGTATCGTGTTGACCTAAGACAGGGATTTTTACCGATAAATCAACGGTGTTCCCGGTAGTGATGCAAGCGGTCTGATTCTGACCGAAACGAACGCGAAGGCTTTGGGTTTCTAGACCAACGCCTGGGAGAGTTGTAAGGGAAAGAGTCATATTTATGACCTCCAAAAAATGGCAGACACACGGCGAGATACCCACAACTATCTATCTTCTCTAAAAGACTGGGAACAATAGTTGTCAATAGCTCTCTCGTCAGAACTGAAAGTTATTTTTGAGGCACCATTAAGTGTTGTCGAAATAATTACACGATCCCCTGGGATTGAATAGACCTATCTGCAAAACTTTATCAAAACTATATAAAGAAATATTGCGTTTTTCCTTAAATTCGAGTAAAGCAGACGCAAAAGTCCTTGGCTCTAGGAAGTCGTTAAGTGTTTACAAATAAAAGAGCTTGCCTCGACTGTGTAAAGTCTCAGCAAAGATTGCTGAATTATGCATAAAAATTTTAATCGTTACAGCTGCCCATGTTGATTAAGATGAGAGGTTCTTATTCATCGCCATACCGATGAGGAAGAAGCGATAGTCGGCGGATACACGCCGATAAACGCCAGTTAAACTGAGGAAATTTCTAGTTTTGAGATTTACTCGTAGGGTCAGCGAACGCTTTGAACTCAACAGCGTCATGACTACAGAAGAGGCGCACACCCCTACTATGATCAAGTGATAACTCGCGTAGCCGATCTTGATTAAGGAGCCGCGCCTTGCGATCCACCTCCATCATCCACTGGTAAGCACGTAGTCCCGGCGTACAGTGACGATTGGGAGAGTTCATCTCGTGCCGATAAAAGTAGGCATCGCCTGCATTCAAGAGCCAACCCTCTGATGTCTCAATGGCAATACCAGCATGACCTCGCGTGTGACCAGCAAGCGGAATCAGGAGAATCTCCGGAGGCAGTCCATCGAGGTTACGGACTGCCTCAAAACCGAACCAGGGTTCACCCCCTGCTGAATAGTACTGCCAGTGTTTGACTTCATCCCACTGTCCTGGACGATAGCGCCGACTGGCGATGAAACCGCCCCGCTCCTGTGCGGCATCCATTTCAACCTGCATAATGTGTACCGTTGCTTCAGGGAAATCCTCTAGACCGCCTGCATGATCGAAATCGAGGTGGGTTAGCACAATATGCCGCACATCACTTGCAGAAAATCCGAGTTGCTCAACCTGATGGATCGCCGTGTACTTGCGCTCAAACTGGATGTTATTAAAGTGGATGAAAAATGGACTGAGCCGTGAGTAAGGCGACTGGACATCACGCAGTCCAAAGCCAGTATCAATGAGAACCAGTCCCTGATTTGTTTCAACGAGCAGGCAGTGGCAGACAAGGCGAGCCGTTGGACCACGGCTGAACCCATCAAAGAGTGCCCCGCCTATCGGACACATGCAGCCGCAGTTGAGATGATGAATTCGCATGAATACTCTATTACGTCTCTGACTGCTTAGGGTTTGAGGACAATTTTGATGCAGTTGTCTTTTTTGTCCTTGAAAATCTCGTAGCCGTGCGGGGCTTGCTCTAGTGGTAGACGGTGGGTGATCACGAACGATGGATCGATATCGCCATTTTGAACATGATCTAGTAACGGCTGCAAGTATCGATGAACGTGTGTTTGCCCTGTTTTCATGGTTAAGCCTTTGTTCATAAAAGCACCCATCGGCATTTTGTCTACAAAGCCTGTGTAAACACCGGGAACCGATACCGTACCCCCTTTGCGACAGGCAACGATCGCTTGACGCAACACATTGGGTCGGTCGGTTTCTAAACGCACTGCTTGCTTGGCTTTGTCATAGAAGCCTTCCAAACCCAGTCCGTGAGCTTCCATTCCTACCGCATCCATTACCGAGTCGGGACCACGCCCACCTGTCATCTCCTTCAGGGCTTCACCCACCTCGATTTCCTCATAGTTCAAGACTTCTGCTCCACCGGATGCAGCCATTTGGAGACGTTCGGGAACGCGATCAATCGCAATGACACGCCCAGCACCCAGCATAAAGGCACTTCTAATAGCAAACTGCCCAACCGGACCGCAACCCCAAATCGCAACAGTATCTCCTGGCTCAATGTCACAGTTTTCTGCTGCCATATATCCGGTAGGAAAGATATCGGTGAAAAATAGGACTTGTTCGTCTGTTAGTCCATCGGGAATCTTGAACAAACCAACATCAGCAAAGGGAACACGGGCATACTCCGCTTGACCTCCCGCGTAGCCCCCTGTCAGATGGGAGTAGCCGAAAAGTCCCGATGGGGAATGACCCATCATTTGTTCCGCCATCCAAGCATTGGGGTTGGAGTTATCGCACAGCGACCATAAACTGCGGTTGCAGAAGAAACACGATCCGCAGGAAATGGTAAAGGGGACAACTACGCGATCGCCTACTTTCACATTCTTGACGCTACTGCCTAGCTCAACGACTTCTCCCATGAATTCATGACCCAGAATGTCGCCCGGTTTCATGGTTGGGTTGTAGCCGTCATAAAGATGTAAATCAGAACCACAGATTGCTGTTGACGTGATTTTAACAATCGCATCACGCGGATTAATAATTTTTGGGTCGGGTACGGTTTCGACTTGCACATTGTGAGTACCTTCCCAGCAAACTGCTTTCATCTATTTAAATTCCTAAAGTGTATTTCGATGTTCTTGACAAATCGTGCAGTCCTCAAGCGATAAGAGTTCAACTTAAGGATTAGCCGTTGACGACTGTACCGCCGTTGGGATGCAAAATTTGACCTGACATATAAGAGGAGTCATCGGAAGCCAAAAACACATAGCTGGGGGCAACTTCTTCCGGTTGACCAGCGCGTGACATAGGTACTTGCTGACCGAATTTCTCAACTTTGTCTTCGGGGAAAGTAGCAGGAATTAGTGGTGTCCAAATTGGTCCGGGAGCAACACCATTAACACGAATTCCCTTTTCAATTAAGCTCTGTGACAGTGAGCGGGTAAAGGCAACAATTGCACCTTTAGTGGCAGAGTAATCAAGCAGTTCAGGGCTGCCCTTGTATGCTGTTACTGAGGTCGTGTTAATGATGGCGCTTCCCTCTTTGAGGTGGGGTAGTGCCGCTTTAGTTAGATAAAACATCGAGAAGATGTTGGTACGGAAGGTATGTTCTAGCTGTTCTGAGGTAATGTCCTCAATGCTATTCTGGGGATGCTGTTCAGCGGCGTTGTTGATCAGAATATCTAGATGTCCGAACTGATCAAGGGTCTGTTGCACAACTTGCTGGCAGAATGATTCATCTCCAAGATCTCCGGCTATCGGTAGGCAGTTGCGCCCTAATTCTTTAACCATTTGTTGCGTCTTTTCGGCATCTTCGTGTTCATTTAAGTACACGATCGCCATATCGGCTCCTTCTTTGGCAAATGCGATCGCAACGGCTCGACCAATACCACTATCACCCCCAGTAATCAGTGCAACTTTCCCTAATAGTTTGTTACTACCTTGATACTTAGAATCATCTGCCTTAGGCTTCGGAGTCATTTGCTCTTCGCTACCAGGTTGTTGTTCCTGATGTTGTGGCGGTTGTAGCTGTTGCTCTGTTGGCATAATATCCTCCTTGCTTGTCTCAATAGAGACTCTTAACATCCGCAAGGTTATCTACTTTAAGTAGAAGCAGAATCAATCTTTGGCTGGAAAAGTGACTATGTTTGATTACTCCTGAGGAAATAGACAAATTATGAGAACTCTACCTTCAATAGGAGAGTACTATTACTGATTATTTTTCAAACCACTGATAATTCAGCCTTACTTTAAATGGTTGGTATCGGAGCTGTAAGAAAATTTTGTGATCAGAGATACAGCAATTTTTACATATATTCACAATCACAGGACTTGAACACTTGATGAAATACCAGTACTTTTGGGAGAAAGTAACAAAGCTGTCATGAAGTCAAATCCCCTCGAACTCTTACTGTGAATTGCTTCAGCTTGCAATTTTTCCAAGGCAATTTTTTAATCATCTCCTGACTAACGCAACCCTAATTTGTCTCCTTTTAGGCAAATATTCCAGAACGACGATGCTCAGATCAGGGATTGATTGGCTCGTCTCAACAGATTATTATTTCTGCAAGTTGCAGGTTATGCCTAAAAGTTATTCAAGCCAGCGAAAAGCGCGACGTAATTCAGCAGTACCATTATTCTCATACCAACGACCGTGGGATAAGATAATTTTTTCAGGGTTCCACTGAAGTATTCGCTTTAAGCAGCTACGTGCCTGTTCCTTTTTTCCCAAAAATGTCATTCGCAAATCCAAGGGAATTTTTCCATCAGGATCAGCAATACCCCCTAATTTAAGTAGCCAATGCAATCGCTGACTCACTTTGTTCAGTTCAAAGTTTTCGATGAGATCAGCGAGGATGAGAGTAGCGCTCCTGCGGTGGAAAAAGACGACTTCTTCCATAAATCGACTGCCACGAAAGATTAGTTGGTCTAGGTCTGCTACCCACTGAGGTGGTGGTTCATCTTCCAAGTCAGCATCAAAATTTACTTCAATTTTCTGCTGTGCGGCACGATCGCGAACACCTGGAGATGCCCATGCTACTGCTTCTGGATAGGCGCTAGCCCAAGCACCGATATGGGCGTAATGAATTTTATTAGGCGAAATGAGATGGCGTAGTGAACCAAGGGAGTCAATTTGAGCCTTCAGTTCTAGAGTCAATTCTGTTGGTGAATGGCACCATAGCCCGCCATTGCTCAGTCGCACAATCGTCATCCGGGTTGGGAAAGGCACCTTTGTTCCATACATTGCCATCTGCACGATCGAACCATCAACGATCCAAATATCTTCGCCAACCTGTTTCAGAAGATTGATTGGTTCATAAAGTTTGATTGTGTCGTTGCTCATAGCGATGAAAGGGAGGTAAAGGATTACTTCTCTAGCGTGGGGTATATCTGAGTTAGCTGCACACCTTGGATAATTTATTTCTTGGAAGTCCCTTAATAAACAGTGAAAGCCGTCTCTGTATAGAGGCGGCTTAATTTATTCCTGATTTAGCTTAAGATACGTGACCTCTAGTACAAGCAATATGTCGATTGCTTCTACCGACTAACTATTTAGTAGTCGAAGTCGCCACCCATGCCAGCACCAGCGCCAGCAGCAGCGTTATCCTTCGGCTCAGGCTTGTCAACGACAATGCACTCTGTCGTCAGCACCATACCTGCGATCGAGGCGGCATTTTGCAGAGCAGAACGAGTAACTTTAGCAGGGTCAACGATACCCGCTTCAAACATATCGACAAACTCATTGGTTGCCGCGTTGAAGCCAACGTTGAAGTCCTTCTCTTTCACACGCTCAGCAATAACTGCACCGTTTTGACCCGCGTTTTCAGCAATCCGCTTTAGAGGTGCAGCAAGCGCACGGGCAACAATCAAAGCACCAGTCAGGGCTTCCCCTGTCAATGTTTCGTTTGCCCAAGCTTCTAGATGAGGAGAGAGGTGTGCCAGGGTTGTACCACCACCAGGAACAATACCTTCTTCCACAGCCGCTTTTGTTGCGTTGATCGCATCTTCCAGACGCAGCTTGCGGTCTTTCATTTCGGTTTCAGTAGCCGCGCCAACTTTCACAACGGCAACACCACCAGCAAGCTTCGCTAAGCGCTCTTGCAGTTTTTCCTTGTCGTAGGAAGACTCAGTTTCATCGATTTGACGACGAAGCAGCTCGCAACGGCTCTTAACCGCCACATCGTTACCTTCAGCAACGATGGTGGTGTTGTCTTTGGTAATGGTGATACGACGGGCTTTGCCTAGCATATCCAACTTGGTGTTGTCTAGCTTCAGACCAGCGTCTTCGGTGATCACTTGACCACCCGTGAGAACGGCGATGTCTTCGAGCATCGCTTTGCGGCGATCGCCAAATCCAGGAGCCTTGATTGCGGCGACGTTCAGTACACCCCGCAGACGGTTGACAACCAGAGTGGCGAGGGCTTCTTTCTCAATATCTTCAGCGATAATCACCAAAGGACGACCGGAACGAGCCACTTGCTCCAGAACAGGTACCAAGTCTTGTACCAAGGTGATTTTCTTATCGGTTAGCAGGATGAAAGGCTCTTCGAGAACCGCTTCCATCCGCTCCATGTCGGTGGCGAAGTAAGGGGAGATGTAGCCTTTGTCAAAGCGCATCCCTTCGGTGATTTCCAATTCAGTGGTCATCGACTTCCCTTCTTCCAAGGAAATCACACCTTCTTTGCCCACTTTGTCCATCGCTTGAGCAATCATCTGACCGACTTCATCGTCGTTACCCGCAGAGATTGCAGCAACTTGCGCGATCGCTTTTGAGTCTTCAACTTGCTTAGCGTGTTCAGCAATCTTTTCTACTAGGTAGACAGTTGCCTTATCAATCCCACGCTTTAGGGCAATCGCATTTGCACCAGCCGCAACGTTACGCAAGCCTTCTTTGACCATCGCGTGAGCCAGTACGGTTGCTGTTGTGGTACCGTCACCAGCCGCATCATTGGTTTTGGAAGCCGCTTGGCGAATCAAAGCAACGCCAGTGTTCTCAACGTGGTCTTCCAGTTCAATCTCTTTAGCAATGGTGACCCCGTCATTAACGATTTGAGGAGCACCAAACTTCTTCTCTAGGACAACGTTCCGACCCTTGGGACCAAGGGTAACAGCGACGGCTTCTGCCAGAATATCCATTCCCTTTTCCAGGGCGCGACGAGCGTTTTCGTTGTAAATGATGCGTTTAGCCATATATGTTTAGTTCAGTCAGTAAAAGAACTATTTGTGAAAGGGTCAGTGGTTAGGGTTCAGTTGCTATTCGTTTGCAACTGACAAAAAAGCTAATCGCTTTTACTTAAGAGACGATCGCGAGAATGTCTTTTTCCGATAGCAGGACGTACTCGTCGGTACCTAGTTTGATATCGGTACCAGCGTACTTGGAATAGAGAACCTTGTCGCCAACTTTGACTTCGGGTTCAGAGCGGGAGCCATCGTCGTTGCGCTTCCCAGGTCCGGTTGCAACGATTTCCCCAATTTGGGGCTTCTCTTTTGCGTTATCGGGTAGCAAAATGCCCCCAGCGGTCTTCTCTTCAGCAGCGCTCACCTTGACGAAGACGCGATCGCCCAACGGTTTAACGGTGGAAACACTCAGAGATACAGCGGCCATACAAATCTCTCCTGTCTACTTCTTTCGGCTGAGTTAGCACTCTCAGCTCCTGAGTGCTAATTTACTCAACCTAAGCAGGTAATTGCAACAAATTTTCTTGTACGGGTTCCCGAACTAATAGCTCAGTTATACCTACAATTCATGTAGGAAGGCACTTAGATAGCCATTGAAGGAATTTTATTTGTATAAAAAGACCAGAAACCTTTGCTCCAGAACTAAGTAAGAATACTTAAAACTTAGAGGTGGTTGAATCACAGCTAGTATCCAACTACCTCAATCCGGGGGTAGATATAGTATTAGCCGGGGCGCTTGAGCGTCTGTGGGGAAAATTTTAAGTCAACTATTCAGTAGCTATGCAAGCCAACAAAACTGACGATAATCTAGCAGAATCATGCAGTTGTGAAGCCTTAAACACAAATAGTGCTTCAGACAAAAGCGCATTGACAGCTTGTATTAAAAGCTTGGGAATCAATCAAATTCAGCGACATATTTTCATTTGTGCTGATCAAACTAAACCCAAATGCTGCTCAAAAGAAGCTGGGCTAGAAGCCTGGGACTACTTAAAAAAGCGCCTCAAAGAGTTAAACCTCGATCAACCAACTGAATCTCAACCAAGCTGTGTCTTCCGCACAAAAGCAAATTGTCTACGAGTTTGTGCCTCTGGTCCGCTGATGGTCGTTTACCCGGATGGTGTATGGTATCGCAATGCGACACCGGATGTGATTGAACGGATTATTCAGGAGCATTTGATTGGGAACCAGGTTGTGGAAGACTATGCGATCGCAATTCATCCATTACCACAAATTGTCCAATCCCCAACTCATGCCTTAGAGAAGATAAAACAAACCGACGAAATTCTTTCTGAATAGATAGAACAGGCACCTCATTATCATCGTTCCTGATAAATTAACATAGTACTTACTGTGTATAATTCCATTCATTCCTCTACTGCCTTTCTTGCGATAGCGAAGCGAGTAAAGGGAAGCGCAGATCGCATCCAAATAAATCTTGCTCCTAAGCAAGTGATGGCAGAGATTCTCGACTTGTATAACTTCGGCTGTAGCGAATTTCGTAGCGTTTAAACAGTCTTGCGGATAATGACAAAACAAAAAACTAATTAATCTCAGCAAGCAAAGCATAACAATTATCACAAGTTATGAAAGAAAATGGTGTTAGAGATAACAAGCGACTGCTGCTGATTGATGATGACCCCAACCTTATCTTGCTAGTTAAGGATTACCTAGAGTTTCGGGGATATGAAGTCGTCACAGCTGAGAATGGTCGAGAGGCACTAGAGGTTCTAGAGCAAGACATTCCTGACATGATCATCTGTGATGTCATGATGCCAGAGATGGATGGCTATGCATTAGTCGAGCATGTCAGACAAGACCCCCGTACCAGTTGGATTCCAGTACTATTCCTCTCGGCAAAAGGTCAAAGCCAAGACCGAGTAAGAGGACTTAACACAGGTGCTGATGTCTATATGGTGAAGCCATTTGAGCCAGAAGAACTCGTAGCGCAGGTGGAATCATCACTCAAGCAAGCCACTCGCTTGATTCATCATTCTAACGCTACCGCAGACGCTGCACCTAGAATTCAGGTGCCTTTTGATGTAGAGCTGACACCAACAGAACTAAAGGTTGTTCAATTCGTCGCACGGGGGATGGCGAATCGAGAAATTGCTGAGCAAATGAATGTAAGCCAGCGAACCATAGAGAGTCATGTTTCCAATATGCTGGGCAAAACAGGTCTCCACAACCGCACCGAGTTGGCACGCTGGGCGATTGAAACTAGTATGGCTTGAAGTGGTTGTTGGTTGTTGGTTATTTGCAAAACTCATCTACTAAAAACTAACAACTAAATACCAACAACTAACAACAACTCACCAACCATCTTTTTCTGTATCTGATTCCCCCCAGATTTCCAAATCCATTTCATCTAAGTAGATTAAAGCGCTTTGTATTTGGCGGCTTGTACCTCGCAGTTCCAGGTCAAACCAGCCATCATCTCGCGCATTCGCGCCCAAGAGAGCAGCGGCGATATTCACCGTTACGCCATGGTGAGAAACCAGCCGCGAGATGACAGGTTCATCGTTGTACTCTTTGGGAATGCGAACACGGATGCGAGTGTGAGTGGGTCTACTAGAACCTGGAGTCTCGTTTTCTTCGGTTAATTGAAGCGGTTCTAGTCGCTTTTCTTGGACATCATTAATGCTATGAGTGGTCATGGTTGTCCTCTTCAAGTGTCCTTAATACGGGTTCTACGCTCTAAAATTTCTTTGAGTACGAGAGTAACTAAGGCAAGTCCTGCAAGCAGAACAGCAGCTGAGTAGGCGGCTTGAGTTGCATACTGCTTGTAAGCTTCTTCAACAAACAGGGGTAAGGTTTGAGTTTTGCGGGCAATGTTGCCAGAGACAACGGATACTGCCCCAAATTCACCCATGGTTCTGGCGTTGGTTAGGAGAACACCATACAACAGGCCCCAGCGGATGTTAGGAAGGGTGACACGCCAGAAGATTTGCCAATCCTGAGCGCCTAAAGTTTTAGCAGCTTCTTCTTGCTCAGCACCAGCATCTTCTAGGACAGGAATGACTTCACGAGCGACAAAGGGGAGAGTGATAAACGAACTTGCCAGTACCATTGCAGGCATCGCGAAAATAATCTTGATGTTATGTGCCTCTAACCAAGGACCAAACCAACCATTGCGCCCATAAAGCAGCACTATCATTAGACCAGCCACAACAGGAGATACGGCAAAGGGGATGTCTAAGAGGCTAATCAGAAAGGTTCGACCCCGAAATTGATTCCGTGCAATTACCCAAGCGGCACAAAGTCCAAATACGGTATTTATGGGTACGACAATCAGAGCAATGATTACAGTAAGCCAAACAGCGTGGGCGAAAGCCGATTCCGTCAAGTTACCGAAGAAGGGGCCAAAACCTTGTTTAAAAGCTTGGACAAAGACGTTGAGGGCAGGAATGAATAAGATTAGCGCTAAATATGCGATCGCCACAAGAATCAAAGCAATCTTTACCCAACTACCTTCACGTTTTTGGGAAGCTGGCGGAGTATCCAGTGACTCTGGATTAAACGATTTTCCGACTACATTAGAGTTCATAGCGTCGTCCCCAAGCTTGTAACACGTTAATCGCTAGCAGAATTAACAGCGAAATCAACAACAGAACAGTACCAATTACAGTTGCGCCGCTATAGTCGTACTGCTCTAGGCGTTGGATAATCAGCACTGAGGCAATTAAGTCTTTAAAAGGAACGTTAGAAGCCACAATCACTACTGAACCGTATTCGCCAACGGCACGAGAAAATCCCAGCGCAACACCTGTCAAAATCGCTGGAAACAATGGAGGGAGAACCACACGCCAAAACGTTTCCCATTGCGAGGCACCCAAGCACCAGGCAGCTTCTTCTACCTCATGTTCCATTTCCTGCAATACTGGCTGCAACGTCCGTACAACGAAAGGCAAGGAGATGAATATCATCGCAATGCCTACCCCCAAACGGGTGAAAGCTATCTTAATCCCGAACGGTGCTAGCAGCGAACCGATCCAACCGTTATCGCTGTAAACCGTTGCTATGGTTAAACCAGCAACTGAGGTGGGTAGAGCAAACGGTAAATCAATCGCCGCATCAATAATTCGCTTGAATGGAAAATCATAGCGAACCAAAACCCAGGCGATTAAAACCCCGAAGACACCATTTATCAGTGCTGCTACTAAGGCGGTGACAAAGGTGACTTCATAGGTAGAGAGAGCAATGGGACTAGTTGCAATCCGCCAAAAATCAGCGGGTGACTCGGTGCTAGCTTTTAATGCCAGTGCCGCTACAGGTAGTAGCAGCATAATCGTGAGATAGCCTAGTGTGATTCGCCAAGGCCAGGAAAGCCCAAAAAGGCGGCGAACTGGATTTTGCCAAGCAGGAGTTGGCTGGGAAGGAGAAGATGTGGTCATTGTTTAGGTAGTTATTGGTTATTGGTGACGAACAACTAACCGCTAATTACTTAGTAGCTATTGCTAGCTGGGGGTTCTGCTAGCATCTCTTGTCTACGCTTTGGCTTGAATTTTGTCGAAAACAGCACCGTCCTCAAAGAACTTGCTCTGAATCTCGTCCCATCCCCCTAAATCTTTAACAGTGAAGAGGGTTTTAACTTTAGGGAACTTGCTTTCCACTTCTTTGGCTACTGTAGGGTCAACTGGACGGAATCCTACGTTGGCAAATTCTCGTTGGGCTTCTGGAGTGTACAAAAACTTGACAAAGGCTTCAGCAACTTCACGAGTGCCATGTTTATCAACATTTTTGTCTACAACGGCGATTGGGTTGTCAATGGAGATGTTGACATCAGGCACAACATAGGGAAGTTTCTCTCCGTTTTGTCCTGCCAAAATCATCTCGTTTTCGTAGTTAATTAAGGCATCTCCCTGACCTTGCTTGAAGAATACATCACTCGCTTCACGAGCATCTCTGGGGAGTATGGGTGCGTTCTTGATAACCTTCGTGGTTAAGTCAAGTGCTTTTGTCTCATCTGCACCCGTTTTAGTTACAGAACCCCACAAAGCTAAAAAATTCCAGCGTGCGCCGCCAGAGGTTTTGGGGTTAGCGGTAATCACGCTCACTCCCGGTTTTGCCAAGTCTTCCCAGGTTTTGATGCCTTTCGGATTACCCTCACGGGTGACAATTGCAGCAACAGATTTGCTGACAATCCCATCCTCAGGTGATTCTTGCTCCCAACCTGGTTGGATGAGTCCTGCTTTTTCAATCTTCTTGGTGTCAAGAGCAAGTGCTAGGTGTACAACGTCAGCTTCTAAGCCATCAATCACTGCACGAGTTTGAGAACCCGACCCACCATAACTCTGGTTGAAGGAGACGTTTTGGTTATGCTCTTTCTTCCATTGTTCGACAAACTGGGGAATAATCTTTTCATGGGCGGCTCTTGTGACCGCAAAAGAAACAAGGGTCAACTCAACATTACCTTTGGCACCTGCTGCGCTAGAACCTCCACTGGAACTAGAACTTGTATCTGCGCCAGGACCAGAGCAGGAGGAGATCGCTACACTCATACTTACCCCTATGAGAAATAACGAGACAAATCTCTTTAGGGAAGAAGGTCTAAGCCATCTAGTGAGCTGTTGACTTGACAACTGGGGTACTTTAAGCTTAGGAAATTGTTGCCATAATTGCATACGAACGTTCTCCTTAAATCTACGGTTAGTCGGTAGGATTACCGATAATAACAGATATGACAATAGATAGTACAACAGATAAAAAAATTTGTGTTGATTATCAATAATTTTTCAATAAAGCAACTTGCAGTTAGGGGTTTAAGCGATCGCATCAGTGTCGCCGCTCTGTAAGGAACTAGCGATCGCCAATCTATCAGTGTAAAACCTAAACTTAGAAGATGAATAACAGCAAAATTTGCTAAAATAAGCGATGGGGAGTTTTTGGACAGTAGTGTCCCAAACTTTGCTATATTGTTTTTAGTTGCTGGTGTAGCTCAGTGGTAGAGCAGCGGTTTTGTAAACCGCCGGTCGCAAGTTCAAATCTTGTCACCAGCTTGTTTTAGTTGAACGACTCTGAACGAATCAGGCGTTCTAAGTCAATTGGTGTGTTGCAATTAAATAACACTTGTGGGTCACTGACTGGCAGTTCCTGTACTGGATGTTGTGCTAGCCAGCGCTGAAATGATCGCCCTCCCTCGTTGATGAATTGCATTAGCAGTGGTAAACATTGACAGCGGTAAAAACCACAAAGGGGTTCCCAGCGTTGAGCTTGTCGAGGTAGCAGTGCGATCGCATCTGGAGCCGTCTTTTCTAATTCTGTTGCCCAATCTTGCAAAACTTTGACCCGTAATTGGGGTAAATCACAGGCAAGTAATAGTACCCAATCTGTCTCAATCTCAGCTAGCCCTTGGGCAAATCCTACCAGTGGGCCATGGGATTTTGTTTCTCCTGGTAAAGGAACTTCCCGTATTACACGACAGCCTTCCGGTAAGATGTGCTGATATCGTTCAGGCCAAGGAGTTACAACATAAACCTGAGTAGTGCAATTTAGCGCAACACTACAGACCTGTCGCAGTAACGGGACACCTTGAAGCATAATCATCGCTTTGTCCCGACCCATGCGAGAACTTTGTCCACCTGCCAGTACAATCGCAGAAAGAGATGCCATCTTAGCCATCAGTAAAACAACGGGATACTTTGCTTGAGACTACATCACAAACTTTATCCCCATTGGATCTGTCAATTAAGATTAGAAGCCTGCCGTCCACCAAGCCGTTGTTGTTGCGCTGATGGAAGAGTCTTAACAGAAATCGTGGCGTAGGGATTCTGAAGCTGACCGATAATCATTAATCGGATAAAATCTCCAAGTCCCTCAATCAAGCGGGCGTTGCGTAACCCACCACAGTCCACAGGAGCAAAGCCAATATCTTCAGCTAAAGACATCACCACTTGCCTTGCTTGAGCATCGTCTCCCGCAACAAACACAGAAACGCTATAGTCTTTGAGCGGTGTTGGTGCAAGTTCAAACACTTCCTGTGCCATTGTGTTGAAGGCTTTGACAACACGAGCCTTGGGAACTTCTGCGGCTAGCTTCTCCGCTAGGGATTGCACAATCGGTGGGTAGGCGAATCCTTCTGGAACATCAAAATTATTGCAGTCAATAAGGATTTTTCCCGACAGAACTTCGGTTGAGGATAAGACTTCGGCGGGATTCATGCCCCGGACGGTGTACAGCAGTACGTCTCCAAATGCGGCTGCCTCATCATTCGTGCCTCCTGTTGTGCTATGTCCTACAACTTCAGCTATTGCTTTTCCTTTCTCCGCATCACGAGTACCAAAAAACACCTCATGCCCTTGCTCAGCCCACAAAATGCCGAGGGAACGACCCATATTGCCACTGCCGATAATGCCGATTTTCATAGCTTGAGAACCTTTTTGAAGTGAACGCAAGACTCCCTTACCCTACAACGGTGCATTAGCTTTAGTTTGATAGCGGCACTGTGTAGGTTACGATACCCCGATTGCTCCTCCGTGTTCTATTGCGCTGACTACAGTTTCAGGCAAATTTTGCAATCAAAATTAAGGTAGCTTGTAGCTGGCAACCCGAATATTCAGTTCCCCCTCTCGTGGATCGCGGCTAAATACAAACGCACCTTCCTGCTTTTCTCCACTGGCGAGAAAATCTATTTGCTGTTCGCCGGATTCCTCGACTTCTCCGTTAATAATCAGTTCCGCAATTACCTGGACTGACTCAGCCGTTTCACCGCCTGTGTTGGTGATTGAAAAAGGAACATAATACTGTCCTGGTACTTCACGAATCTCAGGATTAGGTGTCACAGATAGAACAGGCGGTCGATCCTGAAGAGTAACCCACTTGTAAATGATCAATCCAGCGATCGCAGCCAGAATCAGCAAAGCAATACTAAATGTTGTCCATTCAGCGGGCGATCGCGTCAGCTTTTGTTCCTCTTTTGGAGATGAATCAGTGTCATTCATAGCGCAATGCGTCCTGCTGCGCCGCCAATACTTGCTGGTAATCCTAATAATACTGTCTGACTCAACCACAGTGTCCACGGGTCGTCAATAGTTAATCGGTTGAAAAAAAACAACATAAATGCCGCCGCAAAAAGTGACACAAGATAAGACGCGACAGTTTCACTGATTGGACGCTGAAAGATACCTTGCTGCTGTCGGCGCTTTTTCTGAGTAGTAAAGCCAGCTTGGAAGACAATACCGTAGGAAATGATGAGCGATGCCCCAATAATTGCTAAAAGCCACGATGGTGATGCGGATGCATTGAGCATTGGAATTTCATCAGTCGGCGCAATGTTGAAGGCAATAATTGTTGCGCCAATTAAAGTTGCGCCAATGTCGGCAAGAGTTGCGTTTATCTCTTGTTTGTCTGCTTTTTGCTTCTGCTGACCTTTGTTGTCAGAGTCCTCTGTATTAGTGGTAGACGACCACCGATCGCCACTTAAAAATGCACGGGACAATGCTGCACCTAGAGCAAAAGGTACACTTTCAAGGATTATCTTACCCAGTGCTTCCTCTAATGGTGTTTCAAGTTTAATTTCACTTAAGAGAAACAGTATTAAAGTAGAGCAGACAATACCAATCGCCAGGACTTCAACACTGTCCATCGCTATATCGATAAACTGCATACTTTGAGTTTTGCGAAATCCTTCAGTGCGATTGAGTAGAAAAACAACCGCAAAGGTAGTAGCAAGAATAGCCAGCATCACTGGTGGAGGTGTTTGAGAACCAATCCACCAAACTTCCATTGTGTAGATTAGTGGAATGCCAAATAAGAAACCACCTGAAGCCCCACGAATCATGTCGTCAATTTGATTTGACCATGATTGCGAATATTGACGTTTTTTTTGAGTGCGTTTTGCCATGAATGGGATATTAACCTTGATGCAGCCGCATTGATGCTTTGACAGGAAAAATCATCAGGCGAGATAGTTCTTGCTTGCTACGATGTATCATTGTATACATCAAATGTTATCAAACCTTGCCAATTTGATAGCTCTCTCTACATATAGAGTTATTAACAGTTTTCGTTCCTAAGTCGCGCAATGCGCTATTTACTACTAGCTGCAATTCGTAAAAGTCCTATCTTTTTATTAATTTTTTTAAATGCCTTATTTACATCTCGACTGGCAGCGATCGCGTTTGAAGAACCGTCAAGTTCCCCATCTGTTCTCTCAGCATTCCCTAACAAAGAGAATCCGGCTTCTGGAGCTCTGTGTCCCGCACAATTAGGATCTGCTATTGAAGCTGTAATCGACCGTCCCCAGTTACGTCGTACTCGCTGGGGAATTTCGATTGAGCTATTATCGCCAAATGCGATCGCTCACAGTTTAAGTGTTAACCAAGACAATACCCTCTATCGTCGTGAGGCAGAACACTACTTTATCCCTGCCTCAAATGTTAAGTTACTGACAACGGCGGCGGCTTTACTTCAATTAGGCTCCGACTTTCGGATTCGGACATCTATTTATTCGGCTGGTGTAGGTTCCTTGCGGGTAGTGGGACGAGGCGACCCCAGCCTCACAGATGTACAGTTAAGAGAATTGGCACAACAGCTAAAGCGTCAGGGTGTTCGTAACGTCCAGCAGTTGATTGTCGATGATGGTTACTTTCAAGGAGATGCGATTAATCCCACATGGGAGTGGGAAGATGTTCAATCAGACTATGGAACAGCAGTAAATAGCCTGATTTTGAATCAAAATGCGGCAGAATTGACCTTATCCCCTCAACAGGTTGGTCAACCCTTACAAGTAAGATGGGCAGATGCGATCGCATCAAGGCAATGGCAAATTGAAAATCAGTCAGTAACAGCCCAAGCCGTTGCACCAAGCACAGTGGAGGTGACTGGTGTTTTGGGTCAACCCTTGTTGCAGATTAGAGGACAATTAGCCGTCGATGCGGAGCAAGAATCCTTCTATCTAGCGATTCTTGACCCGGCTAAGTACTTCTTGCAGCATTTCCAGCGCGTACTAACAGAAGAGGGAATCCGTGTAGCAAGCGCTGTGGTATCCAAGACAAGTACAACGGGTGAACAGGAATTAGCCACCATTGAATCTGCACCATTATCCCTTTTGCTAGTAGAGACAAATCAGCAGAGTAACAATCTTTATGCAGAAGTGCTGTTGCGTACACTTCAGATATCAGATGATACTCAGGCGAACAAAGATTCGGTTGAAATCGGGCTTAATGAGATCAAGGAAGCCTTAACAACTTTAGGAGTTAATCCAGAAAGCTATGTTTTAGTTGATGGTTCGGGACTATCTCGCCGAAACTTAGTGAGTCCAGATGCGATCGTTCAAACCCTCAAACTCATGGCACAAACACCGCAAGCAGCAGTCTACCGTGATTCTCTCCCTGTTGCTGGTATTAGTGGTACACTCCGCCGCCGCTTTATTAATACGGCTGCTCAAGGTAATCTCCAGGCAAAGACTGGTACATTAACGGGTGCATCAGCGTTATCCGGATATCTGGATGTTCTTGGCTATCAATCCTTGGTGTTCAGCATCATGGTAAATCAATCTGACCAATCTGCCACCAGTCTCCGCCACGCTATTGATGAAATTGTTCTGCTACTCACTCGCCTACGTTCTTGTTGAGAGTTTCTACTAATATCAGTCGCGTCATTGCAGAACTTGAAAAGCTGCCATAGGATAAGCAAGATGCGATCGCAGCCGGCTGTATCAAGGTTATCTGCGCCCAGTAAGCTTGGTCGTTTGAGCTGTGATGCGCGTTAAAATCCATACAGAAGACTTGTACTCCTGATTGATAATCAAAGATGTCCGCTAGGGATAGGTTTCATGAACTTGTCAAGACTGCTCTTCAGAATGAGGGTTGGACAATAACTCATGACCCATACCATATCGATTTAGGATTTGTTGATTTTTATATCGATTTGGGGGCGGAAAGGTTACTGGCAGCGACGAAGGATGATGAAAAAATCGCAGTTGAGATAAAAACATTTCTCGCTACATCCACTATTTCTGAGTTTCATACTGCGATTGGGCAATTTATTAACTACCGTATCGCGCTAGAAGATGACGATCCAGAGCGACTGCTTTATTTGGCGGTTCCATTGGACATTCATAAACGCTTTTTCAAATACTCATTTATTCAGAAAGTAATTGGACGCAATCAAATTCCGCTCATAGTCTACGACACTCAAAAGCAGGAGATTGCACAATGGATAAGCTAAGTTTGTACCGTCAATACATTCAGGAGTTGCTTACCCAACGCGCTAAACTGCGATCACCTTCCGATCCGGTTGAAAGTGAAACGATTTTTGACACTGTGAGCGATCGCTATCAACTTGTAAATGTGGGATGGAAAGATGCCAGTACTCGTATTTATGGATGTGTACTGCATGTCGATATTAAGGATGGAAAAATTTGGGTGCAGCATGACGGGACAGAGAATGCGATCGCTGATCAACTAGTGGCATTGGGAGTACCGAAGCAAGATATCGTTCTGGCATATCATGCGCCTCATGTGAGACAGTACACTGAGTTTGCGGTGGGCTGAAGTCCAGTCATTCTGTAATAGCCAGCACACCAATCGATAGGGGTGTTAAACCACAACTAAAGCGAAAACCCGGCTCCTATGAACCGGGTTGTTCTGCAAGTGCTAACCTCAATTTCTTCGTCTCCTCAGCTCAAGCGGTTTTCAACCACTCTTCGGTTTTCTATCATCTAGCGCCCACTGCCGCGATTGTCATCTTCTTTAGTAAACTCAGCCGCAATATAGCTGAGTACATGGTGAGAGAACATGACAAAGCTTTCACTCAAATTTCCTAAAAAGGATTGCAGTGAAAATACGGTCATGTAGTTGCACATACGTAGATCTCCATTTCAGAGTTTCCTCTGCGTTATTCAGCGAAAAGACACAACATCAGGACAAACTCAAAAATTCAATCCGTCCTTTACAGCCCAACAACTAGGAAAATCTATAATTGATAAGGGTTTGCTGAAAGTAGACCTTGCGAAATTATCCTGAGCTTGTTATGACCTCTCCTCGCCGCTACCACATCACCACTTTTGGCTGCCAGATGAACAAAGCCGACTCCGAACGCATGGCTGGCATTTTGGAAGATATGGGCTTTGAGTGGTCAGAAGACCCTAACGAGGCAAATCTACTCCTCTACAACACCTGCACAATTCGGGATAACGCTGAGCAAAAGGTTTATTCCTACTTAGGCAGACAGGCTCATCGCAAGCACGAACAACCCGACCTCACGCTTGTCGTTACTGGATGTGTTGCCCAGCAGGAGGGAGAAGCCTTGCTGCGACGGGTGCCAGAACTTGACTTGGTCATGGGGCCACAACACGCCAATCGTCTCCAAGATTTGCTGGAGCAGGTATTTGATGGCAACCAGATTGTTGCAACAGAACCAATTCAGATTGTTGAAGACATCACTAAACCTCGCCGCGATAGCAAAGTGACGGCTTGGGTGAATGTCATCTACGGCTGCAATGAGCGTTGTACCTACTGTGTCGTTCCCAATGTCCGAGGCGTTGAGCAATCGCGATCGCCAGAAGCAATTCGTGCTGAAATGGAGCAACTAGGGCAGCAGGGGTATAAAGAAGTAACACTACTAGGACAAAATATTGATGCCTACGGACGTGACCTTCCGGGTGTTACCGAGTCCGGGCGGCACCAGCATACCTTGACAGATTTGCTTTATTATGTTCACGATGTGCCAGGGATAGAACGCCTCCGCTTTGCGACCAGTCACCCCCGTTACTTCACCGAACGCCTGATTCGTGCTTGTGCAGAATTACCGAAGGTGTGTGAGCATTTCCACATCCCCTTCCAATCGGGAGATAACGAGATACTTAAGGCAATGTCACGGGGATACACTCATGAGAAATATCGCCGCATCATCGACAAGATTCGTCAGTATATGCCCGATGCTTCGATCAGTGCAGATGCGATTGTCGGCTTCCCTGGAGAAACGGAAGAACAGTTTGAGAATACGCTAAAGCTAGTAGAGGATATTGGCTTTGACTTGCTAAATACGGCAGCTTATTCGCCCCGTCCTGGCACACCAGCCGCAGTATGGGACGATCAGCTCAGTGAGGAAATAAAAAGCGATCGCCTTCAGCGCCTCAACCATTTAGTATCAATCAAAGCTGCTCAAGCCTCACAGCGTTATCTTGGTCGTGTCGAAGAAGTCCTAGTCGAAGACCAAAATCCCAAAGACCCGACTCAAGTAATGGGACGCACACGGGGCAACCGCCTCACCTTCTTCACTGGAGATATTGAGGAATTGAAAGGTAAATTGGTCAAAGGCAAAATTACTCAGGCGCGTGCCTTCAGCTTAACGGGTGAACGAGTAGAGGTACCCATCCTCACAGGCGGTTAAACATCAAGTTCCCTAGTCCTCTTCTATATCCGTCACTTCCTCCCAACGATTACCGCGATTCGGATACAGCCTCTTTGGAAGAAGATTCCATGCCGCGCAATCAGCAGCCCAGTTGCGAAAAATTCGTTGGCTAACAAAACATTGGGCAAAACGCCAATTGTAGATTTGCTTCCAAGCACTTGGCCATTGTTCTGTCTCATGCACCTTTTGCAAAGCTCGCACGTCTGCTTCCAAAGCCTCTGCATATTTCTGAAAAATGGCTTCCAATTGGTTAAAGTGTTCTTGGGGTGCTTGCATGGATGTTTAGGAACTGGGACAGAGCCTTAAGTGAATGAAGGCTAAACGCTGGAGTGCTTGAATATTACATCAATACTTTCATCCCGCACTGCCACACTCACTAAAAACTCAGATTGCTAGCAGTTTACTTTCTCCCTCGAATACAATAGCGGCAATACCTCCCCAGCCTGAAAACTTTTAAGACAAGGAACAGCAGGTGTTTAAGACAAAGAATCTGCTTTTAAAGAAAACAAAGAACACAACAAACCTGGAAAGATAGACAAGACACTCAATTAGTTCAACCAGGTTATTTTCTGCCAATAGAGGTTAAACGCAATGGGGCAACGGGACTTGCAACCGGAAAACGTTGGAGCCAGTGATCCACAAGCAGCAGAAGCTCTTTTGAGATCCATGACTCAGGATATTGAGAACCTGCGGCAAAATCTTGTTGTCCAGCTATCTCAAGATGTCGAGCGGCTCCAAAGAGAGAAAGCCCAGTTGATTGACGATATCGAAAGGCTCAAAACCCAGCGTCAGCAGCAAATTGTTCAACAACAACAATTAGTCCAGCAAATCACTCCAGCTCTAGCGAACCAGCTCCAAGAACTACTAAGAGAGCAGATCAATCAACTACCAGTTCCCCCATCAGTCTCTGACAGAGGCACTATGCCCCTCGACGGCTCCGGAGGAGCAGGGGAAAGGCAAGGTTCTATGCCGTTATCAAGAGATACGGCTGCCAGTGATTACAACGAAAATGCTTATCGGCTCATTGCCTCTTTAGATTCCACCCTGAGAACGACGTTCAAAACGTTGCAACAAGACCTCAGCAGCTATCAAAGCTCTCTTTCTCAGCAGTTGGGTCATATGTACAGCCTAGAGCAGCAAGGAGAGGCGATTTTAGAAGCACTGGTGAGTCGGCTCAGAGAAGAAATTCAATCTGAGTCGTTGGTGGCTAAGAATCCTCCGGTTGCACCTCCCACAGTACCACCCCCTTCTCCCCTACCTCGTCGCGAGAGGCTGGAGTATCCAGAGAATAATCACAACCACTCCACTGTTGCTTCTTCTTCAGCACAACCAGGGGCGACCATGCCACTCGTGCCGGAGCCAGAGCCGCCTGCCGCTATTCCCAAGCCGCCACCTCGCACTCAACCCGCCTCAAAAGTCCAGCTTGGGTTTTTGCTCGTTCTCCTTTCCTCGCTAGCACTCTCGTTTCTCAACATTGTTATTACGGTAATTCTCAACAAGTCACGAATTTTTGGGGTATTTGAACAAGGAGGATTTATTTCTCCAAGTGTAGGAAATTCACTACTCATCCTGTGGCTACGAATGCTAGTTGTGGTACCGCTGATGACGGGTTTGACGACTATTCTTTACCCCAATATGTGGCGAGATATTAAGCAGTTTGCTCAGTCGAATGACCAGCCTTTATTTCTCAAAGTCATAGGCAGTGGCTTCTTTCTATTTGTGTCCCAAGTACTCATCTATATGGCTTTGGGCCCGATTTCACCGGGAGTGGCAATTACAATTTTCTTCATCTATCCAATCGTTACTGTACTGTTGGCATGGCTGTTATTTGGCGATCGCCCTAGCTCATTTCGCAGTGCGATTATTGCCTGTGTCTTGCTGGGAGTTGTCCTAATCATGGTTCCAACTGGAGCGGCTAAGCTTTCTGGGTTGGGGGTTGCGGCGGCGGCTGGTTCTGGGATTGCCTTCGCTATTTACGTCATCCTGACGCAAATGTGTGCAAAAAAGCTACACCCAATTCCGTTTAGTTGGATTAACTTTGTGATCATTCTGGGCTTCTCTGGTCTTAGCTTGGCGGGACCATTGCCAGAATCCTGGCGTTTTGAAGTTGACCCGGCGATGTGGCCGAATCTAATCGTTAGTAGTGTGATTTTAGGGGCGATTACACTGGTTAGCTATCTGTTTAACAACATTGGTATTAGCTTGATTGGTGCGGCGAGAGCGTCAATTTTAGGGGCAACTGGACCCGCGTTAACAGCGCTTTTAGCATTGGTGGTTATTCAAAGAGCATTGCTGCCACTACAAATGTTTGGAATGCTACTGGTTACTCTAGGAGTCGCTGCCTTGAGTTTTGAGCGATTGCGACAAGCGCCTAAAACCCCTCAAACAGCTAGGCAAGCCCAAGCTAAATAATTGGGTACACATTGAATCGGCAATATCAACTTCTGGCAGAAGGGGCAAGGTAATTCTATATCTACCTTTCCCCTTTGGCTTAATTACATAGGCACGTCACAAGATACGCAAGGTTGAAAAATGCGATCGCTTTCGTGGCTACCCAGTAATCACACATCTATTGGCAACATTATTCATCTTGATCTGGCTTGACATTTAAGCAAATGCTTAACTATCATAAAAACAGTTAAGCATTCGCTTAAATATTGAGTTGAACTGTTGAGTAGACCTGCTGCCAGTACTGATATATTTCAAGCGATCGCAGATCCAACGCGACGCGCCTTATTAGATCGACTTCGTGACGGTGAACAACCTGTCAAGCAGTTGGCAGAACCCTTTGAAATGTCATTACCAGCCATCTCTCAGCACTTGCAAATACTGTGTGAAGCTGGCTTGGTGTCTCAACGCAAAGCAGGACGACAACGCCTCTATCGCCTAAACCCTGAACCTCTAAGAGAAGTGTCTGACTGGCTCATCCATTACGAGCAATTCTGGCAAGAGAGATTAGATGCTCTTGGCAATTATTTGGAGGAAAATCCATGCTCCGAGACGTAAAGACTGAAGTTTTTTACCCTTATCCCCCAGAACGAGTTTGGCAAGTACTCACCAACCGCCGTGCCTTGGCAGCGTGGCTGATGGATAACGACTTTGAGCCACGAGTCGGACACAAATTCCGCTTTCAGCCTGATCCACAACAAGGAATTGAAGAAGCTATCCACTGTGAAGTAATTGAACTCAATGAGCCAAGGAGTCTTTCTTATACCTGGCGAGGTGGTTTTATGGCTAAGCCAACTATCGTTACATGGACACTCTTGCCTGTTGATGGGGGTACACAACTCCAGCTTGAGCATAAAGGGTTGGAGGGCGAGGTAACACCCTTTAGTCAGCCGATACGTCTTGCTCAAGCAAGGCACGACAACTCTATATTCAAGGCAACCCTAGAGACACAACTGCTACCAGTTAGTCCAAGAATGCCGTCAGCGCTTGGATACAAACAGTTTGAGAGCTTTGACAACATTACTCTCAACTTTTATCTCAGTGGCGGCTGGCACTCACCACTTAACAGCAGACTTCAAACTGTGCTAGCTGACATTGCTAAGCAGAGTCACCTTGCAGCCGCCTCTAATGTTCATACAGAGCGTTCGTAATAACGTTGAGATGGTTCCTTGACAAGAGTCCTAACTACAAAAACATCGAGAATAAAAAATGTCTACAAGCCTTTCTAACATTGACGAAAAGATGATCAGCAACGTTGAACCAAGATTCGAGAAACTAACCAAACGCGAATACATAGCTGCCTTAGCTCTTCAATCAGTTCTAAAAAATAGTAGCTGGATAGAGTTTTCACAAAGCGCCAAAGAGCGGGGCATCATCACGAATAACACACTTAAAGTTGCTGATGAAAACAGCAAAATAATTACTGAACTCTGTGTCAAATATGCAGATGCGCTTCTCGCTCGACTTGAAGAAAACTGAATAATGAATGAGGTAAATTTAAGAAACATTTGCCTTAGTTGAAAAGCACATGCCAGAGGTGGACACAAAAAACGCTAAAAAATGCTGCACCCTCTGGTCAGACAAGTTTTAGAACTTGGAACACTAAGCCTGCCGAAATTTACCTTCAAAGAATTACCGAAACACATCGGCTTCCTTCCCGCTGTAAAAATACCTGTCTTGAGATAGTAGGGGAGAGGAGAATAGGTAATCTTTTGACTCTAAAGGGGATAAGTCTTTAAAAATTAGCCTTAGGAAAGGAAGTGAATGATGTCTAGCAGAGAATCACTAGAGCTAGCTGGTGTCCCTGTTGTAGTTCGTCCGCCTGCTAATCCCAGGTTATCGGCCCCGCTTATTGTCCTTTGGCATGGTGCGGGTATACCAGGTAGCGAGGAGAACCTAGCTGAGACATTTCCGCTTAAAGAGGTGCAAGCCTGGAAAGCGTATCTCGGACTGCCACTATTTGGAAAGCGCCTGCCAGTCGGTGGCACTGATGAGATGATGCAACGACAGCTAGAAGACTACGTGTTACGGGCCCTGCTTCCCACTATGGAACAAGCCATGCAAGAGTTACCGAATGTCGTTCGGGCGTTGCAAACACAATTTAGCATCAATGATAAGGAAGGGATTGGTTTGTTTGGATGGTCGGTTGGTGGTCTTACTGCTTTGCTCACCTTGGTGGAAAGTTCGCTACCCATTAAAGTAGCTGTGTTAGCTGGTGTTACCAAAGACCTTACGGTTGCTGTAGATAACTACGAACGTCACGTTCAGAATGCATATCCTACACTCAAAGAGCAATATCCTTGGGTAGAGAAGCGCTACCGCTGGACTGAGGAGTCAGAAGTTGCTAAACAACGTTTAGACTTTGTTTCTCATGCTTCAAAAATTACTCAGCGCCAACCAATGCCTGCTATTTTATTCGCGCATGGTTCGCAGGACGACATATTTCCTGTAAGCAAGGTAGAGGAATTGTATGCGGCTCTTGCACCGTACTACGAGCAAACTAATCAGGTGAAGCGTTTGTCCATACAAACCTTTGAGAATTTGAAGCATAACATCGACCTGGAAGCCGCAGAGAATTCTCCTGAGATGCAACAAGATATAGCTGAACTTCAACGGATTGTGGCGGAATGGTTCAGCCAATATCTAACCCCATAAGCTACTAGCTTTAATCATTCAAAATTCAAACTCAACCGAAATTGCGATCGCACTATTTCTTGAAGGTAGGTATCTTATGTCTACTGGTGTGCCTAAAATTCCCTATCAGTTTCCTGGCGAACCCTATTCGCAATGGATTGACATCTACAACCGACTCTATCGAGACCGAATTATTTTCTTAAACAAAGAAGTAGATGATGAAATTGCCAATCAGATTGTTGCATTGATGCTTTATCTAGATTCGGAAGAACCTGGTAAAGATATCCAGCTCTATATCAACTCGCCAGGGGGTTCTGTGACGGCTGGCATGGCAATTTACAACACGATGCAGTGTATTAAATCTGATGTGGTTACAACTTGTGTGGGTTTAGCCGCTTCAATGGGATCGTTTCTTTTAGCAGTCGGAGCTAAAGGCAAACGATTGGCTCTGCCTCATGCTCGAATTATGCTACATCAACCTGCAACACCAGGAACTCAAGGACAGGCTTTAGATATTGAAATTCAAGCTAGGGAAATTCTGCGGATTCGGCGGCAATTGAACGAAATCTACGCTCAAAAAACAGGGCAGACTGTAGAGAAAATTGAAAAAGACACGGAGCGAGACTTTTTCCTGTCTGCTGAGGAAGCGAAAGAATACGGCTTAGTCGATCGCGTTTTGTCGAAGTGAGGAAGGATGAAACTGCTAATCCTTGGTGGTACTGAATTTTTGGGTCGTTATTTAGTGGAAGCTGCCTTGGTAGGTGGACATGAAGTAACGTTATTCAACCGTGGGCAAACCAATCCAGACTTGTTTCCTAACCTTGAGAAACTACGTGGTAATCGTGACGGAGAGTTGGAGGCGCTCAAAGGTCGTCAGTGGGATGCAGTAATTGACACTTGTGGCTACGTGCCACGGGTGGTAAGAGCAACGATAGAACTCCTTGTTAATTCGGTAGATCACTATACATTCATCTCCAGCCTGTCGGTTTACGCCAATACCAACGTGCCAGGACAGGACGAAAGCGCCCCTGTCGAGGTGCTGACGAATGCCAATCATCTAGAGGATGAAGAAAACCCCGAAACATACGGCGCACGAAAGGCGTTGTGTGAACAAATTGTCGAGGAGACTATGCCGGGTCGTGTCTTAAGTATCCGTGCGGGGATGCTCGTTGGCCCCCATGATTACAGCGATCGCTTTCCCTACTGGGTACGTCGAGTAGCTCAAGGCGGCGAAGTGCTAGCACCTGGTCGCCCAAACCGTCCAGTCCAGTTGATCGATGTGCGAGATCTGGCTGCCTGGACTCTCCGGGCGATCGAAGCTCGTCAAACAGGTGTCTACAACGCTACATGGCCAGACTACTTGCTCACAATGGGGCAACTGCTTGAAGTTTGCAGAACAGCGACTGGCAGTGATGCCTACTTTACCTGGGTTGATGAGCAATTCCTGAAAGAAAAGGAAGTTAAACCTTGGAGTGAAATACCATTCTGGTTGCCCGAAGCAGAATTTGCTGGTTTTTTCTCCTTTGATTGCCGCAAAGCTATTCGTGCCGGACTAAGCTATCGCCCTCTAGTTGATACAGTCCAAGACATTTTAGCTTGGGATAGCACTCGTGAAACAACGACAGAACCCTCGAAGCGATCGCTAGTTTTAGCGCAGGGTCAAATTGGCTTATCGCCAGAACGAGAGCAAGAATTACTGAAAGCGTGGCATAAAGAATGTTTTAATGTTTAAGAGGCAAACCCCATGCTAAAGCTTTATCACCTTCCTCTCTCTGCCAACTCTCGCCGTGTGTGGATTGCACTACTAGAAAAAGGGCTTCCCTTTGAAGAGGTTTTACTCAAGCTAGATGGCGATCAATATCAACCAGAGTTTTTAGAACTTAACCCATTTCACCACGTTCCAGTTTTAGTCGATGATGGTTTTAGGGTAGTAGAATCTTTGGCAATTCTTGACTACCTAGAGGTAAAGTATCCGATACCTCCGCTAATGCCTAGCGAGGCTAAAGCGATCGCAACTGTGCGAATGGTACAAATGCTTAGCATTACTGAATTATGGTCTCCAATGATTCGGCTGACGAGTGAGGTGATGGGCTTTGTCAAAAACGACGCCGAAAAGCTGGAGAAGGCTCGTCAGCAAGTACACACAGTGCTGAGCTTTTTTGAAAGTCAACTCGATGATTCGCCTTATTTTGGAAGTAATCACCTCACTTTAGGCGATATTACTGCCGGAACTTTGGTGACTCAGCTTCCTAGTATTGGTGTGCTACTAGATGACTATCCAAAAGTCATTGGTTGGTGCGATCGCTTAATGCAACGTGATTCATGGAAAGCAACTGAACCTAGTCCAGAAGCAATTGAAGCATTAATTCCTCAGGCAAAGGCTTTGATGAGAGCTTATCTCACTTAACAGGCTAACGAAATCATCCAATTCCTTTTGAGATGAAAGGAGTCTTTGAAGAACTATCTACAACCCGTTGAAATGAGATAACGCTCTCCTATTACTCTAGGCAGCAGAAAATAGAAACTCTTGCATTTAGTAGAGGTCTATTTATAGTTAAGGGCAGGCAAGTTGCCCGCCCTACAACAGAGAATGCGAAAGTGATCGCTTTTTTAGCCTAAACAACAACCTACATGATGGGAAGAACACTAATTAAATCTTGTAGGTTATCTGCCACAGCAGCCGTTAGTTGGTGCGTAACTGGCAAGCTATCTACTACTATTCCTGTACATAAAAGCATCATGTAGAGGATAGAGTATTTAAACATTGAACGAGCAAGTTGCTTGTCAGTAGGTGCTTGTAATAGCTGCCATGCTTTTTTCAAGAAAAGGCTTCCCAAGACTAAGGCAAGTACGCCATAAATAACACCCGACTCATGCAAAGGATAAATCAGTAAGAAGGACGCGGGTACCACTAGCAATGTGTAATACCAGATTTGACGGGTAGTAAACTCTTCACCCGCCACAACGGGCAACATGGGGATACCAACTTTCGCGTAGTCGTCTCGAATCATCAAAGCTAACGCCCAGAAGTGGGGAGGTGTCCACAGGAAGACAATCGCGAATAACAACCATGCTGCCCAACTAAGTGTACCTGTTACAGCCGCCCAACCCACTAGTGCTGGAATTGCCCCAGCCGCACCGCCAATTACAATGTTTTGCGCTGTATGGCGTTTCAGTAAGTGGGTGTAGATCAGCATGTAGAAGACAATGCCGGACATTGCCAACAACGCACTTAGCAGGTTGGCAAATACTGTGAGTAGAGTAAAGGAGAGAAACGCTAACGCGATCGCAAATAACAAAGCATCACGCGGTTGCACTCGTCCCGAAGGAATCGGACGATGGCGCGTCCGCATCATATCGTAGTCGATGTCACGGTCATAAATGCAGTTCAGCGTCTGAGCCGAAGCAGCAGCCAGTGTACCACCCACCAGGGTTACTAGCAGCAATATGGGATTCACTTGTCCATCGGATGCCATCCACATCCCTGCTGCTGTCGTAATTAACAACAGTGGGATAATTCGGGGCTTCGTTAGCTGATAGTAGCTTTGAATAACTTGCAGGAAGTTTTCATGTTGACGGGATACACTTGTCCCAATCATTAAGTCACCTATTCCTTTTTTTGAAACAATACGCGCCTTGCCTAGGAGTGGGAAGTAACGCGGTTAACTCCTGAAATGTTTAAGTAGCTTCAGCCTCTTGGGACAACGCCTTTAGCGCACCAGCCTCTGTCCGATCGCGCAATGCTAATACAGTGAAGGCAACTAGCGTTCCTAGTAAAGCCGCGCCTACAGCTTGATGGGCAACAGTTAGTGGTTCAACTTGCAGGTGTAGCCGCCAGGTTGCAACGCCTAAGAGTATCTGTAAAACCACTAATCCAGCGGCAAGCTTTGCCAACTGGCGCAGGGTAGGATGAAGTGCAGCTGTCCGCCAAGCGATAACTACAACAGCCAAGGTTGCTAGGGTTGCAGGGACTACACCAGCAATATGACTATTCATCACGAGGCATAGTTGAGATACCCCAAAGCATTGATGTAACGCCCATTTGGAAGCAACCAGTCCACCTAAGAGACTTTGTAGATAAACCAAAATTGCTGCTGTTAAACTCACCCAAGGTAACTTACCAACAGCACCCGTACCTTTGTAAGGGAGGAGTGCTGTACCAATCACCAGTAGGGTAGTGAAAAATAACAGTGCTGTTCCTAGATGGGCGGTAACGATATCAAACCGAAGCAATTCTGTAACAGTTAACCCACCCAGGACACCTTGGAAAACAATCAGACCCAAGGCAAATGTGGATGCCCAAGGAAGCCAGTTGGGTAAAGAGCGTCGATCCCACCAGGATAAACCAGCCAGTGCGATCGCACTAATCCCAATCAAGGCGGCATCCAGTCGGTGAAACCACTCTAAGAATACTTGAAGATTCATTTGCTGGCTGGGGACTAGCTGACCGTAGCATAAAGGCCAGTCAGGACAAGCTAGACCCGCATTCATCACCCTTGTCGCACTACCTACTGCCATCAATAGCAATGTTGCGATCGCGATTTTCCATACCAAGCGACGGATACGTTCTTTGGGTTGGGATGATTCCTGAGTAGCAACCGACCGATAGAGGACTGATTCAGCCATAGCACCAATTGCAAATCAAAATTAATGAACTTTAGAGTAGCGGCTCATCCTCAACCTAGCACCTGGACTTTGAAGATGACCAAACTCCACTTACCACTTTAATGACGCTATCGCCAGAGATGAATAGTTTTAGAGATTTTTCAGAATTGCTAACTTCCCAATTAAGCCTTATGGCTCTCAGAAATCTTTACATTTACTTAATATCAAGCCATCAAACAACAAGGATTCTTTCCTGCCTCGCTTGATCCCAAGGAAATTAATAAAAAATCTATAAAAAATCAGTGGTTGTTACTTTTTTTCTAAGCAGGGTGTCTTACCGTGGTAAGTGACCACAAGGTAAAAGCTATAGTCAAAGGGTTTGCTCGACGGCTGACCTTGGCAAGTGATTATACTGACGAGCCGCATTCGAGAGAACTTTGACGGGAGCTGCGCCAAAAACTAAAGTTTTGCAGAAAGTCCTACACTAGCAAGCATCGTGAACATCCCAAGTCAAATTACAACCCTGCTGGCTGGCATCGCCTTGACCCTGATCAGCTTGTGGTATGGTCAAAACCACGGTCTACTGCCTCTAGCAGCCTCCGATGAAGCTGCCCAAGTGGACGCGCTGTTTAACATGATGATGACCATTGCCATGGGTCTGTTTCTGCTGGTACAGGGGGTAATTGTCGTTTCGGCAATCAAGTTTCGTCGCCGCAAAGATGACGAAACCGATGGACCACCGGTTCATGGCAATATCCCTCTGGAGATTGTCTGGACAGCAATACCTGCTGTATTGGTCTTAATCATCTCCGTCTATAGCTTTGAGATTTACAACGCGATGGGAGGACTCGATCCCATGGCATCTCATGACCATCATGGGTCACAGCTGGCTCAGGCTCATAACATGTCCCCTTCTGAAGCGAATCCTGACAAGAGTCTCATCGCCCTTAGTCCAAGCCGAGGAGTGATCGCGATAGGGCTTGGTGCTTCCCCAGAAAACATAGGCAAACCAGTACCACTGACCGTCAATGTCATGGGTTTGCAATATGCCTGGATTTTTACCTACCCTGAAACTGGGATCACATCCGGCGAATTGCATCTCCCAGTCGGACAAGAGGTGGATCTGAGAATCAGTGCCCAAGATGTTCTGCACGCCTTCTGGCTGCCAGAGTTTCGCCTCAAACAAGATGCGATCCCCGGTCGGGAAACCGAGCTACGCTTCACAGCAAATAAAGTTGGTCAGTACCCTATAGTCTGTGCTGAACTCTGTGGTGCCTACCACGGCGCAATGGGTGCTCAACTTTTCGTTCAGACACCGGAAGAATATCAGGCATGGCTTAAAGAGCAGCAAGCTGTTGCCAGCAATGACACTTTGGATAAAGCGGTTGCTGCCAATCCTGCCGATAGGTCAAACAGTGAATTTCTTGCTCCCTATGCTCAAGAGATGGGAATTGAATCGCAAACCCTGGAGCAACTGCACTCCAACCACGAGCATTTTGCTCAAACTATGGCAATTAGTAATTAGCTGTAATTGGTTGTTGGCTATTGGTTGTTGGTTAAAGAGTTGAAGGTTGAAAGGTTGATGCATTTGAAGGCGATTAACAACTTGCCAACCGCTTAGCCTACCAACCTAGAACCCTTCAAAAACAACAGGCAACAAACAACAAGCAACGAGCAACAAACAACAAACACCATGACACAAGCAGAGCTTCAAGAAAAAGCTAATCAGCCTGCCCAACCCCCAGAACCAGGGGAAAGGAAATGGCAAGATTACTTTACCTTCAACACTGATCACAAGGTCATTGGCATTCAATACCTCGTGACCGCATTTGTATTTTTCTTCATCGGTGGGATACTTGCCTCGATAATTCGGGTTGAACTGGCTACGCCTGCTTCCGATTTGGTTAGCCCTGAAACCTACAACCGAGTATTTACAATGCACGGGACGATCATGATCTTCCTGTGGGTTGTTCCGGCGGGAACGGGTGCTTTTGCGAACTATCTGATTCCCCTAATGATTGGGGCGAAGGATATGGCATTTCCAAAGTTGAATGCCGTAGCCTTTTGGATGAATGCTGTTGGTGGACTGTTGCTCCTCTCCAGCTTTTTTGTTGGGCCTGCTGAGGCAGGTTGGACTTCCTATCCACCGTTGAGTACAACAGCGAGCCGTGCGGGAGAGGCAATTTGGATTCTTAGCCTCCTGACAGCCGGAACCTCCTCAATTTTGGGAGGTCTGAATATTGGCGTCACCATCCTAAAGATGCGGGTGCCAGGAATGGGGCTAAATCAGATGCCCTTGTTCTGCTGGTCGATGTTGTCAACTACAGCCCTTCAGTTGCTTGCAACACCAGTGCTGGCAGCGGCTCTGATTCTGCTGGCTTTTGACTTGCTTGCCGGGACAACATTTTTTAATCCAACGGGTGGGGGCGACCCGGTTGTTTACCAGCATATGTTCTGGTTTTACTCCCACCCTGCTGTCTACATCATGATTTTGCCCTTCTTTGGGGTGATTTCGGAAGTGTTGCCAGTACACGCTCGGAAACCGATTTTTGGTTATCGAGCGATCGCATATTCCAGCATTGCAATCAGCTTCCTGGGTCTGTTGGTTTGGGCACACCACATGTTTACCAGTGGCACCCCAGGCTGGATGCGGATGTTTTTCATGATCGCGAGTATGGTGATTGCCGTGCCAACGGGAATCAAGGTCTTTAGCTGGTTGGCAACGATTTGGGGAGGCAAACTCACCTTAGATGCTCCAATGCTATTTGGTATGGGCTTTGTCTCTGTCTTTGTGATCGGCGGTATTACAGGTGTAATGTTGGCATCGGTGCCGTTTGATATTCACGTTCACGACACCTACTTTGTTGTCGCTCACCTCCATTACGTCCTCTTCGGTGGCAGTGTTCTTGGGCTTTTTGCTGGGTTCTACCACTGGTTCCCGAAGGTAACAGGGCGGATGTACAACGAAACTCTAGGTCAAATTCACTTTGTACTGACCTACATCGGTTTGAACCTAACGTTCATGCCAATGCATGAGTTAGGTTTGTTGGGAATGAACCGACGAATTGCCATTTATGACCCGAAGTTTCAAGCGCTTAATGAGCTTTGTACAGTTGGCGCGATCATCATGGATACGTCAATTATTCCCTTCCTAATTAACGTCTTTTGGAGTATCGCTCGTGGTAAGAAAGCGGGTGACAATCCTTGGAAGGGTTTAACACTGGAGTGGATGACAACTTCACCACCCGCGATTGAAAACTTTGAAGGTGTGCCTGTATTAGCGACTGGTCCTTATGACTATGGTATGGGCGATCGCAAATATCAAACCTATGTACCCACATCTGACGAACGGGAACCCGCTTTAGCTGCTGGTCCCAACTCCGCTTTACGAGCAGACCCCGACCCAGCCGTTGCCGCTCATCCCGATGACCGTCAAGGGGAAAGTCAAAATCGCGAATAGTCATTAGTTTTTGGTTGTTTGTTGTTTGTTGCTAAAAATAAATAACCAATAACAAATAACCAATAACAAATAACCACTCAGACAAGAGGTTTATGCAAGGTTCAACAATCGACGAATCTAAAACTTCCCTCAATTATCACCATGAGGTTGAGGCGACAGATCACCACGAGGAGCATCCAGACTTTCGGATGTTTGGTGTGGTTGTATTTTTAGTTGCCGAGAGTATGATCTTTCTCGGCTTATTCACGGCTTTCATGATCTACCGCACCATTATGCCAGTTTGGCCTCCAGAAGGAACGCCAGATTTAGAGCTGTTGCTCCCAGGTATTAACACGGTAATTCTAATTGCCAGTAGCTTTGTCATGCATCAAGGCGATGTAGCAATTAAGAAGAACGACGTTTCTGGGCTGCGGTTCTGGTATTTGCTCACAGCCGTGATGGGAATAATCTTTCTGGCTGGTCAAGCTTATGAGTATTCTCATCTAGAGTTTGGTCTGACCACCAATGTCTTTGCTAGCGCGTTTTATGTTCTGACAGGTTTCCACGGTTTGCACGTCACTGTTGGCGTTTTACTCATTTTGTCGGTATTGTGGCGATCGCAAAAAGCAGACCATTACACCAGTGAAGAACACTTTGGTCCAGAAGCCGCAGAACTTTACTGGCATTTTGTCGATGTTGTGTGGATTGTTCTATTCACACTGGTATATTTGCTTTAAGCAATTTTTAATACTCTATTGCTAAAAAAGTCCCCAATTGGGGGCTTTTTTTTCAAACAAATAACTTTTTAAAATTAAGTCCTTTAATTTATTCGTTTATCTAAGGCAATATGTATTGCTGTTCTAATATCTTTTAGGGCGTTTATACTATCTCCTTTGCTAAAATGTACTTGCGCTCTTAATCGGTATAGCTCAGTCTCTTTATTGTTCGATTGAATCGCTACATTATAGTTGTTAATGGCTGCTGACCAATCTTCTAAATCAGCATAAACAGCAGCTCTATTTCTATGATAGATAGTTTGTTTAGGCTCTAAGGTTATCGCTTGAGTAAAATCTCTAAGACCATCTTGCTTATCTCCTAGTTTAATTCGAGAGATTCCCCGGCTATTATAGACGTTCGCAAGACGTGCAGGATTATCGGCTGTTTTAATAGCTAGGTCATAATCTTGAATAGCACCCTGATGGTCTTTTAAGAGTTCACGGCTAATACCACGATACGTATAAGCATCAAGAAAGCTAGGATTAAGTTTAATAGCTTCAGTATAATTTTTAATGGCTTGACCATATTCTCTTGCAAGAAATTTCTCATGTCCCTGATTATAAAAATCTAGGTAAGTCTTTTTCGCTTTGGAAGTGTTTTGTTTTGGTAGCTGTGGAGTTGGGTAAATTATTATATAAGCTTGGGAATTGTCATCTATTTGTTGATGGTTATTAACTTGTAAATAGTTATTAGTAGAACCATTAGGTTTGCCAAACCAGATAATAGTTGCAGAACTCAGTAATGCGACTGTGAGAGTGACGAGACCAAGCCTAGACCATCTCCTATTAATACGGCGAGTCCCATTCTTGGTGAGCAACTTTTCACCTCCTTTAATGTCATGGCTAACTGTGGGTGATGCCTGTTTGTAGCTAAACTGTTTATCCATAGGTGTTTTAGCTTGATGTACGAATGTTTAACGTTGTTAGTAATTGCTACCTAAATGAGTTAACTAAATCCGGAAGCTAAGTCACAATAAATCGCTTCATAACTCTACTCAATAGCGAATAACTACTTACTGTCCTAACAAAAAAACCTATTTTCTGAACGCAGCGTTTCTGTTAATGAAACCTTGCTTGCAAAGATACGTGGCTACATTATTGAAGGCTATGAAGATTGACACTTGGTTTTTTAAGCAAGTTTCCAGAACCTTGTATTGAATCCTGTGTTCCTATGAAGGTAATGTTTTGGTTGGCTTACAAACCCGGAGACAATGAAATATATCGCTCTACCGTTGTTCTTGATGTTATCGCTAGCTGTTGTACTCCCTGCTCAAGCGTCCTTCTGCCGCAACTCTAATGACCACTTGATTTGCATCCTGAGTATCAAGCGAAGCGCTAAGAATTACTGGGAGTACCGGGCAGCCGTTAGTGTTGATGGGGTTAAACGACCAATCGAGGTATACAATTGCCAAGAGCGTGTTAGGGTTCGCCAAGATGGAGTCGTGGTGCCATTTGAACCCAACAGCCCAGGTGAACTCATCTGCAATCTCATCAAGAGATAGCTCTTATTTGCCAAAAGCTTTCAGCTAAATTAGATGAAATTAGCGATCGTGACTTGATGGTTTTCAATCTGTGCGGACTTGGTTCGGTGAGCGATCGCCTTTTAAGCCAGCTTCTAAACTAAGATTAGGTCTGTTTATGGTGTTGTAGGCACCGAAACATTTAACAAAAGACAAATTGCTATATAGACCATGAATCAAACAGCAGATGCCCTAAGCCTGAATGCCATTGATGACAAGCTATCGCAGCGTCATATTAACCTTGACCCAGGCGGATATTTCATTATCTATCTGGATCGGGAGGCAGGGCTAATTTGTGCAAAGCATTTTACAAATGTAATTGACGATCGCGGCTTAGCCATTGACCCAGAGACAGGAAAAGTCATCCCCGCGCGGGGTAAAGTAGAACGAACCCAATGCACCCTATTTACTGGCAGAACCGCTAAAGAACTTTGTGTCGCGATTTTTGAGCAAACCCAGCCCTGTCCTGTCACACTGTTCGACCATGCGGCTTATTTGGGACGAGAATTTGTTCGGGCTGAGAATGCTCTAATCAATGGGCAAGAGTATGTTCAGGACTAGCCTGAGAAACCCTGGTAGAAGAAGTAGGTTGCCATTGGAACAACGGTGGCGATAACCAAGATGACAACAACCCAAATTGTTGAATTTTTAGTATCCGTTTCTTCTGCTTTTGTAAACGTACCTGCAACCTGAACATTTTCTTCCACAACAGGTGGCCCAGGATCAGGTTCACCAGAAAGAACAGCGACTAAGCGATTGCTTGCATCTAGTAAGCCCTGATTGTATTTGTTCCCGTCACGGATTGGCACAATCAGTGTTTCAGACGCTACACTCTCGGCAATGTCGTCAGGCAAAATAGACTTGACGGCTTCACCCCTGCGAATTGCTGCATTATTCGTGAGCGTATCAATCACGATTAAGGCTTGATTCGCTTGAGCTTCCGGTGTCGGGAACCATTTTTTAAACAGGCTATCTGTGAAAGTTTCTGCTGTCTCACCGTAGTCTAAGCGGTGGATGGTTACCATCCTCACCTCTTTGCCAGTTTTTCTGGCTAAATCATCCAGAGTGCCACTCAGTTTGCCTTCACTCAGGCGGCTGAGAACCTCTGCTTTATCGATGACCCAGGTTGGTTCACCTGCCCGAACATTGGGCATTTGATAGACACCCGTAGCGCTGGCTGGTGCAGCGATAAACCCACTTACCAGAAGGACTAATAATAGCGGTAAAAACAGGCGTTGAAGGTATGTTCGATAGTTGTATAGCGAATTGAGGAGCTGTGTCATTGAATTGATCTCAAGATGATCTTGTTCAATAAATACTATACAAACTGGCACGAAACCTATACCTCAAACATGAAGAGCATGTTAGGGTTGATGGGTAGCCGTCGGCTTACTCACATGCGCGAGTGCCAGCAATGAGTTCAGCAGAAATTTATCGGGGTTGGATTATTGAGGCTAGACCAGTGTTTTGCGTTCAGGTTTGGAGTGCTGCTGGTGAATGCGTTATTCCCATTCATAATGCGAAAACTGAAGAAGAGGCACTTCACTTAGCAAAACGCTGGATTGATTTGCAAATGACACCAGACAGCGTCAAACCTCAACCAACTGATACACCTCCCCCAGACTTCGACTTCGACGATGACGATATCCCATTTTCGCGACCCATTAACCTGAGAACTAGTGAGAGAAATCTCCAAGACCCTTGGGAATTTGAGGTTAATCAACCTGGGATTTGGTTGCATGGTAGTAGAGGATTATTCTTCTGAATCAGGCAACGTGAAGAAGTCGTAGAGACGTTCCGGCGGAACGTCTTTACAAAGTTTTATGGGTTGCTTAAAGCAAGCCAGTTAAATGTGAGAGCAGCTTGCTTGATCTCATCAACTAGATTTGCTCTCACTGCCCAGTTCAAACTCAAAACTGTCTGACTCGCTGCCTTGATGAACTGTTTTTACCCATTTCAACCGCTTGGGACGCACAGAAATTCGAGCGGTAATCCCAGCAATCACCAGCATCCAGTGCAGCATATACAGAGTACCGCGCAGTGTCTGCACGAGGGTAATCAACAATGATGCAGCAGTACGGGGTTCGTCTCGCTTAGTACGGCATAAGCCAACGAACATCCCGATTAAGGGTAGGGTGAGGGTAAGTGCGGTTAGAGGAGTTAGGAGAGGGAAACTCTTGCGTGCGATCGCCATCAAACAGTCTGGCACAGCCGCCGCAGGCAAAAGGTACTGGATGATCATAAATGAGAACAAATCCAGCGTTTTAAGTGTGCCCATGCGATTACTTGCGATTAACCGCCAGTAATCCAAATAGCGCTGGTATCCACCTTCTCCCCAACGGTTACGCTGATGCCATAGTGCAAAGGCATTGGTGACACCTTCTTCTTCAACAGGGGGAAAGTCGAGAAAGCCAATATCCCACTTGTCCAGATGCAAGCGAATGGTTAAATCTAAGTCATCTGTAATGGTTAGCTCGTTCCAGCCTCCACAACTCTCTAGCGCTGCACGACGCACAAATTGACCATTCCCCCGCAATTCGCCAATGCCACCAATGGCAATGCGCTGCTGCTGGATGTAGGTATCGAGAGCCATTTCTGCCATCTGCCCTCGTGTCCAGAAGTTGACTGAGGCATTTGCGATCGCTTTTCGCACCTGCACCGCTCCAGTTTCTGCCTTACCAAATAACGGCAGAACTCGCCGCAGTAAATCCTTTGGTACTTGAGCATCCGCATCAAACACGCCAACAATTTCCCCTCTGGTTAAGGGTAGTACCTGATTGAGCGCTCCCGATTTGCCACCGCCCGCATCAGCCGAGCGATGCAGCACTCTCAACTGGCTGTATTCAATGGCTAACTGGTCTAACAACACGGGTGTCTGATCGGTACTGTGGTCATCAATTACCCAAACTTCATACCGTGTTTTGGGATAATCTAAGTCACACAATCTCCTGACTAGGTTACTGATAACCGCTTCCTCATTTTTTGCCGCTACAAGCAGAGAAACATAGGGAAAATCGACTTGAGTGTTATCTGCAAGTGGTTTGGGTGTCTTTAAAGGTCGAGCCAGCAATACTCGCATCGCCTGAATTCCTAATAGCGCTGTGAAGCCCCAAATCAACCAGGAACCCCAAGAAACTAAATGGAGGATGATTGTGCCGCCCCAAATCGCTGTTAATGTCACAGCGGCTTTGCGTCGGCGCCCTTCTAATCCTTGGAAGAAGAAGTCACTTTCAAAATCTTCATCGTCCAAATCAGATAAAAGAGAGGTAATCGGGTCAAGCTCGTTACCAAGATCGTTTTCTGTCCAGGAATTCTCTGGCATAAGTTATTTGGTTTAACCACCTATACTTATCAACACCCACTAGTCCACTGAGGGTGAGCTAACACCACACTGTGCAGCATCATTGTATCTAACATTATTAAATTTCTTATACTTTAATGAGTATTTTTTACACTTAAAACCCCGTATAGTCGAGTGGTTGATTTTTGACAAATTAAATTTAAAGGTTTGTGGAATTGGCGTATGGTGACGTTTTGGATGGCTACTGCCGCTTGGGGATTGGGTTCTGTATTATGGGTAGAACTCGTGCGAGACTTCTATCACGTCTTATCCCATCATTGGTCTCCTTTATATCGGTTACACGTCTGGCATCATCGCGTTTTTCGCCCCGATTTAACAGCCGTCAGTGATACTATTTACCGCCAAGCCCAGTGGCGCAATGATGTGCCAGAATGCTTAGTGATGCTGCTATTTAGCGTGTTGCTATGGGCTGTTGCTCACACATTTGCACCTGAACACCAACTGTCGGCATTAGTTGGTTCTCTCTATACCCTAACGTTTTTAGGAAGTGCGATCGCACGCGGCAGTGGATTCACCTGGGCGAATGAAATCACCGATTTGACCCATCTCCCTGGCCCTTTCCTTACCCCACCGTCTTGTTGGAGTGTCAATCGAACCTACCACTGGCGACACCACTTTGATAATCAAAAGGCTTACTATTGCGGTACGTTGACGTTGGTGGACAAGCTCATGGGAACCGCTCTCTCACTCAAAGGTAAAACAATTGCAGTCACAGGAGCATCGGGAACGCTAGGGAAAGCGCTTCTTTTAGAACTTCACAGCAGAGGAGCAAAAGTAATTGCTCTTACATCCCAAGAGCAACCCGTTACGGTGAGTGTGAAGGGTGAAAGTGTACCAGTTAAAACGATTACTTGGAAGATTGGACAGGAGTCTGAATTAGCCCCACATCTGGAAAAGGTCGATATCCTCATCCTTAACCACGGGATTAACGTACATGGTGAGCGAACGGCTGAGGCGATCGCAAAATCTTACGAAATCAACACCTTTTCGAGTTGGCGGTTGCTAGAACTCTTCTTCACCACCGTTCGCACCAATGAAGACATCGCCCGTAAAGAAGTTTGGGTCAATACCTCAGAAGCAGAAGTTAGTCCGGCATTGAGTCCTTTGTACGAACTAACCAAACGAGCCTTAGGAGACTTAGTAACACTACGCCGTCTTGATGCTCCGTGTGTAGTCCGCAAACTCATTCTTGGGCCATTTAAAAGCAATCTCAATCCCATAGGTGTAATGTCCGCACCCAAGGTGGCAAAGCAAATCGTCAATCTAGCTACCAGAGATGCACGTAACATCATCGTGACCATTAACCCCTTAACTTTTATTACTTACCCCATCAAAGAGTTTTGCGTCGGAACCTACTTTAAGCTATTTAGTCGCCCTACTGATGTAACTCAAGTAGTACCATTCCCGGAAACGCTAGCAGCAGATGCGACAACTTCATCACGAACACGTTAGCGAAGACTGAAGAATTAAGAAGAGTTTTTCCATAACTGCTCACGCCTCCCCTTACTTCGCCTGCTCCCACTGCTGCCCCTGCGTCTATCTGCCTCCCATTTCAAGGGTAGGTTTGTAATAAAATGCCATCAATAATTGGGTGATGAGGTGAGGTGATGAGTAAAAAACCCCCCAAATTTAATTTAATGTAAATTAACGTCCTACCTCCCCAACATCCCAATCTCAAAAACCTCAAGTTGATATTCGCACCAAAGCTGTAAATATTGAGTCAAAACAGACAATTACAGCCGATAACGCCACAATTAAAGCTAACGCCGTTCTTTACTATCGCCTGGTTGACCCTTCTAAGGCAATTAATAAGGTTGAAAACTAGAATCTATCAGTCTATCAAACCGCCCTTCCTACCTTACGAAATGTTGACCCTTCGATGGCTTGAAAAGGCGATGAGCTGACTTAATTTAAAAAATGCGATCGCGTCCTATAAAAGCTTTTCCAAGAAGAAATTATTCAACGTTGTGGGGCAGGTATCCCAGGAATTACTGTCTTTGGGTAAAATTTCTCAGCTTACGCCACAAGAAACCTTCCGATATTTTTATTTTAAAATCCTAAAACTTTTATTTACTGTCAAATTTGCAACTTCCTTATCATTTAAGACAATGATGAGTCTGATAATTATTTTTAATTTATCAAAAACTTTAAAAAAGTTTATCTTTTGATATCACCTGTCTAAAAACTACTACTATAGATACAAGCCTTACAAGGCTTATTTTGCTAACCACCCTTGTTGAAATAAATTCTTAACGTTTAAGTGAAACAAGAGCCTACTTACCAGAATAAAAGCTCAAGAAGAGACTCTAAAGCCTTAGGCTAATAGCGTTGTAACTAAATGATCAAGATAGTTACAAAACGTTGTACTTAAGTTGAGCAACGTTGTCTCAGCAGCACAACGGCTTCATCAAGGAAGCAATTCAAATCATCAACCTGTAAAAGCTAAGAAAAACTTAAGAAAATTGTTACTGCCTAATCAGGAAGGGGAGATAATACTAATGCGAACAAGTGAGCAAATCAAGGCAGAAATTGAGGAAAAATTTGGTTTTTTCCCACCCTTTTTTGCTCCTGGTGAACAGACTCCACAGGTATTGGACAACCTCTGGCAACAAACCATTAGTGCGTATGTTGATAATCCTCTGCCGCCTCTGTTTAAGGAAAAGCTGTCTGCTTACCTGTCTCGCTTCTGTTCTGTTCCTTACTGCATGATCTGCCACAGTTGTTCCTTGCACGCTTTAGGGATGCAAGCACAAGAAGTGCTGGAACTCCTTGAATCTCCTCTACCAACGCCAAGTGACATCGATAAACATCTTCGTATCCTTGTTGCATCTGATGTGCCGAAGCTTTTACAAGAGGGGAACGCAGCCCTTGAAGAAAGCTTACTCTATTGCTCAATCTTCATTGCATTAAAAGGAGAAAACAACGAGTATTACCGAAGTGAACTCCGTCGCTTACTTGGAGGTGCTACTTACCAGCACTTAGTCTCGTTTATTGCTTATGTTAAAACTTGTCATGTCTGGATGGAAGCTCATCCTGAAGTTGTCTATCAGGCTGACAAGCGAGTACAAGACCATTTTGATACCCTCCTGAAGAAGGAGCCAGGTTTAAGTGAGTTCTTTAATAACTACTGCGATAGAGTCAGGCGTGAACACCAAAGTTGGGCAGAACAGATGGCTCGAATCCATGAGCGTAAGCAAAATGAGGAAACACTTCGCAAACTCGGTGTTGAAAACCTGCGCCTTGCCCGTACTGTTGCTTCAGTTTCTGATAGTGTCCTAATCACCGACCCGAACCAATTCGACAACCCAATCATCTACACTAATCCCGCTTTTTCCCGGATTACTGGCTATCAACCGGAGGAAGTTCTGGGTCGCAATTGCCGCTTTTTACAAGGTTCTGGTACAAATCAACAGACGATTGAGCAAATTGATGCTTACCTTGCCCGAAGAGAAGAGGTGAATGCCACTGTGCTGAACTACCGCAAAGATGGCAAGCCGTTTTGGAACGAATTGAAAATCTCCCCAGTATTTTCAGAAGAAGGTGACTTACTCTACTTTGTTGGTATCCAAAGAGATATCACTGAATACAAGCAAGCCGAAGCAAAAATTTGTGAGCAAGCGGCATTGTTGGATGTTGCAACCGATGCGATTTTTGTTCGAGATCTAGAGGACAAAATTTTACTGTGGAATAAAGGCGCTGAACGGCTATACGGCTGGAACTCAGAAGAAGTCCTTGGCAAGCAGGCAGTACAGCTATTGAACCAGGAAAAAATAGCTCACCTTCGAGAAATCAGAAAGACTGTTTTTGAAGAGGGTCTGTGGAAGGGTGAGCTACATCAAGTCACTAAAGACGGCAAAAGAATTATTGTCGAAAGTCGGTGGACACTAGTGCGTGATGAAGAGGAAAAACCTAAATCAATCCTTGTTGTCAATACTGATATTACTGAAAAGATACAACTTGAAGCACAGTTCCTTCGCGCTCAACGTATGGAGAGCATTGGCACTCTCGCTAGTGGTATTGCTCACGATTTAAATAATGAGTTGACACCAATTCTTGCATCGGCTCAGTTACTACTATTGCCAACCAAACTTTCTGAAGAGAAAAAGCGACAGTTACTCAAGACAATTGAAACGAGTACTAAACGTGGGGCTGCTTTGGTCAAGCAAGTTTTACTGTTTGCGCGAGGTGTTGAAGGGAAGCGCACTATACTTCAAACTGAGCAATTAATCTTGGACATTAAGCAAATTGTCGAAGAGACATTCCCAAAATCTTTAGATATTCAAACCCATATTCAGAAAGATAGTTGGATGATCAACGGAGATGCTACACAACTGCATCAGGTTCTGATCAATCTCTGTGTTAATGCTCGTGATGCGATGCCAAAAGGTGGAACATTGAGTTTAAGCGCCACCAATCTATTTATTGATGAAAACTTTGTCCGGATGAATCTTGATGCCACAGTCGGCTCCTACATTTTGATTACTGTTTCTGATACAGGAATGGGCATTCCACCAACAGTTATTGATCGGATTTTTGAACCATTCTTTACGACGAAAGAGCAGGGTAAAGGAACTGGGTTGGGACTTTCGACGGTAATGGGCATTATTAAAAGCCACGGTGGTTTTGTGGATGTGACAAGTAGGGTAGGGAAAGGCACACAGTTTAAAATCTACTTACCCGCTATTAGGAAAGCTGAAACTCAACAAACTGAAGACGGTGAATTCTCTACTGGACAGGGAGAGTTGATTTTGGTTGTCGATGATGAAGCAGCAATTTGTGAAATTAATAAGACATCTCTAGAAGCCTATAACTATCGGGTGGTTACAGCGAGTGATGGGATTGAAGCGATCGCACTTTACGTCCAGCATAAGGATGACATCAGCCTGGTGATCGTCGATATGATGATGCCATCAATGGATGGACCGACCACAATCCGCACTCTGCATAAGATTAACCCAAACGTTAAGATTATCGCTGTCAGTGGGCTGATATCTAGCGCTCAGCTAACTGACGCGACCAATGCTGGCATCCAAAGATTTTTGCCGAAGCCCTACACCGCAAGAGATCTATTAAAAACAATCAACGAGGTTTTGGACTTGACAACAGTACCTTTATAAGAAGCAGCAAACCGGATTGAGGGTGCGGGTAGCAGCAAGAGGTCAAACACATTCAAATCCAAACTGTTGGGACACTTGATAACGGGCAGGTTTCCGGAGATTCTGCGCGACTCCAACAAATTCCATGTCACCGAGGGGAAGCCCTCACCCTATATCCCTCTCCCACGGGGAGAGGGACTTTGAACTCTTACTCCCCTTCTCCCAATGGGAGAAGGGGTTGGGGGATGTTAGCGTATCGGCACGCAGTGCGGGCTGTTCCTCCACTCTTTGTGTTTAACACAACCTTCATATTTGCAACAATCTTAGGGAAGATCCGGATGAGTAGAAGCGAAGTTCGTAGATTGTGGTAGGTCTGCAAAAGCAAGATGCAGCGTTTCTTAAGGTTATCTGTCTAAGATAAGGAACTCCTTTTCGGGGAAGTTGAGATTTAACAAAATGCTTACTCCGTCATCTGTTAGCTCGATCAATCCTCCAGTAAAAAGACAGGAGGTAGTGTTAACCACCAACGAGCTGGTAGAGAAGATTCAGGCTTGTAGCCAAGATCAATTTACAGGTCAGTTGGATTTGAGTATTGAATATAGCAGAGACCAGAAGTGGAGCCTGTATTTTTACTTAGGTGATTTGATTGGCTGTACTGGTGGAGTGCATCCAATTCGTCGTTGGTTTCGGCAGTTGTCCCACCACTGTCCACAACTGCCAGTCTATATTGCCACGCCTGAGTCGAAGCAGCCTCGGTGTTGGGATTATGACTCCTTAGCAACACTAGTGAGGCAGGGGGAAGTCACGCTAAGGCAGATGGCAGAGATTGTTACAGGCAACGTAATGGAAATCCTGTTCGATATTATCCAACGGGAGGAACAGCTCCACCATCGTTCAGGGGTGCAACTCTCCTACAGACCGATACCGATAAACAGCATCGAGGCAAACGTTGTTTCGATTCGAGTTTACCCGCTTTGCCTAGAAGCAATGCAGGATTGGGAGGCTTGGCAGCAGGCAGGCTTAGCGAAGTATTCCCCAAACCTCGCTCCCAAAATCTCGAACGCTGAAGAATTGCGTTGGCAAACTTCACCCGCTGTCTACCGCAACCTGACTACCCTGATTGATGGCAATCAGACTTTAAGGGATTTAGCGGTCAAATTAAAACAGAATCCGTTACCTCTAGCCCAATCCCTGATGCCCTATGTCCAAAAAGGGTTGATCGGACTGGAGGAGGTTAAAGACTTCCCCAGCTATTCCGTTAAGCCAGCTACGGCAACCACGTCTTTTTTCGCACCTAGCGGGAACTCCGCAAGTCCAGAGCGATCGCAATCAACGGAAGTAACAGTTGCCTATATTGATGACAGCCGTCTCGATAGCCAGACAATGAGTCACATCCTCAACCAAGCTGGCTATCAATTTCTCAACATTCAAGACCCCGTAAAAGCACTGCCACTCTTACTGGAACATAAACCAAGCCTGATTTTCTTGGATTTGGTCATGCCAATCGCCAACGGCTATGAAATCTGTGCCCAAATTCGCCGCATTTCAGCCTTCAAGGATACACCTGTGATTATTCTCACCAGCAATGACGGGATTGTAGACCGAGTGAGGGCAAAGATCGTCGGCTCTTCCGGCTTTTTAGCAAAACCCATTAATTCAGAGAAGGTGCTGGCAACTTTACAAAGGTATTTACCAACTTCAACAACGGCTCAATCCCAAAGGTGGAACACGCCTTAGGAGGAATCTCCTTGTGTAGGCAGCTTTTGAAGCCAAGAGTCATAAAGAAAGAAACATTTGATTAGTTACCCAAGTCTTATGATTACAGTCCTTTTGGTTGAAGACAGCCTGACAGAAACGGAGGTGTTAACCGGTTACCTCAGACAGGCAGGTCTAAGAGTAGTCAGTGTCACCAGTGGCGAGGAGGCTCACCTCAAACTTGAGGGTGCCAAACCAGATTTAGTGATTCTTGATGTGATTTTACCAGGGCAAAGTGGCTTTGAACTCTGCCGCCAACTCAAGAGCAATTCCAGTACTAAAGCAATTCCAGTCGTCATGTGCTCAACCAAAGGTACCGAGGCGGATAAACTCTGGGGTTCGATGCTGGGGGCTGATGCCTACCTACCCAAACCAGTAAACCAGCAACAACTGATTCAAACAATCCAGCAATTAACTTCCGTGTATTAGGAAAGAGTTTATGCTGACCCCACTTGACGCTGTGCTAACAGCGAACAGTTTTGACCTATTCACATTAGACGACCCACTCCCCCCAGAAATCGGAGAGCGGTTGCTCCGCTTTCCCTTAGGTCACGAGGACAGTGCGCTCCTACCACTCGCGCAGATTGCAGAAATTTTTAGGGTGAACGTGGAGGACATTCTGCCAGTCCCTGAAATGCCCAGTTGCGTTTTGGGAATTTGCAATTGGCGGGGAGAAATGCTCTGGCTTGTGGACTTAGACCAGCTTCTAGGCTATCCACCTCTATATCTAATGGCAGCCACTCCTATGGCTATCGTCGTTCAAGCCAATACCCAGCCTTTGGGTCTGGTAGTGTCGCAAGTCAATGACATTGAGTTACACGACTTGCAGAAACTTACAAACGCGGCGAACGGCTTATTTCCTCCCAAACTCCTGCCTTTTGTCCTGGGTGCTCTTGCTGAGGGTAAGGGCACTGTCTTGGATGCCATTGCCATTACTCAGTCTCCCTTATGGCAGATCCACCGAGGAGAAATCTCTTGAAGTCATCTACTAAAACCAAGTTCCTTGAACGCAGGGAGTAGGGAAAAACCCTGAATTGATACATGGAGAGTCCCCTACCCGTCTCCATGACCAACCTGAGTCAGCAAATCTAGTTAATAACAACAGTAATATGTCTCCAGAGAATCTAGTACCAGCGATGCCGAAGCTTGAGCCATCCGAGCCAAGAGTTGAGCCATCGAAGAGTCAAAGCAAAGGTAATGAGGTAGTTAACGGATCGAATGGCAATTTTGAGCCACAGCAAGCTCTAGCCGTAGTTAATGCCCTCAAAGCCGACCTCAAACAGGCGGGACTTGCCAAACCGGAAATTCAGGAGAAAGTTCTTCAGTTGGAGAAGTGGGTACAAGGTTTGCCAACCGGGGTTAATGGTGACAAACCAGCGATCGCAACTGAGGAACACCGCAAGCGCGAACGGCAGTGGTTATTAGCCCTTAACAGTCAAATGCGCTCTGCAAAGAATCTTGACACCTTGTTTAAAACGACATTAACTGAGGTTCGTCAGCATTTACAAGTAGACCGAGCATTGATCTACGAGTTCCAGACTGAGAACGAAGGTGTGGTGCTGGCGGAGTCGATGGTGGCTGGCTATACACCCAGTTTAGGAGAGTCCCTCAGTGCGATCGCTTTTGGTGTAGCCGAACGACTAGACTACCAGCAACAGCAAGTTGTCATTCTAGATCGAACCTTACCCAAGCCTCTGAGTCCCTACCAACTTCAACTGCTGCAAAAATTCCAGGTCAAAGGCAGTTTGACGTTGCCGATTTTCTTAGAAGGACAAGTATGGGGTTTGCTCAGCCTCATGCAATGCTCTGCTTCTAGGGCATGGCGGGAAACTGAAATAACCTTGCTCCACCAAATTGTCACCGAACTGACTCTCGCTCTACAGTCAGTGGAATTTTCTGACCAAATGCAAAAACAGGCTGAGCAAGCCAAAGTTATCAACAAAGCGATCGACAAAATCCGCCAGCCCGAAAATCTAGATACGCTCTTCAAGACAACAGCCAGAGAAGTCCGACAACTCCTCAATGCTGACCGAGTGGGAGTGTTTCGCTTTTACCCTGAGTCCGGCTTTGATGATGGGGAATTTGTATCGGAAGATTTAAACTCAGGCTACAGTTCAGCTATAGCTGCCAAGGTTCACGACCACTGCTTTGGTCAACAGTATGCCGCCCATTACGCTCAAGGAAGAATTCAGGCGGTTGCTGATATCTACAATGCTCAGTTGAGCGATTGCCATATCGAGATTCTCGCTCAGTTTCAAGTTCGAGCTAACTTGATTGTGCCTCTGTTGATCGGCAATGAACTGTGGGGATTGTTGTGCATTCATCAATGCAGTAGCCCACGCGAGTGGCAGAAGGATGAGATTGACTTTGCCAAGCAGATTGCCGCCCAGTTTAGCTTGGCACTAAAGCAAGCAGAGTACTTGCAGCAGTTGCAGGAGCAATCCACCAACATAGCAAAAACCGCTGAACGGGAGCGAGCGGTCGCCAAAGTAATTGACAGGATTCGCCACAGTTCGGATATTGACACCATATTCAAGACCACGACGCAAGAAGTCCGCAAGCTCTTGGGTGTGGAGCGCTTGACCATCTACAAATTCCGTCCGGACTATTTCGGTGACTTCCTAGTGGAGTCAGAGTCTGGGGATTGGCCTAAATTAGTGGGCAGTGCTTGGGAAGACCCCTATTTGAACGAACACCAAGGCGGTCGCTTCCGCAACAACGAACCTCTAGTGGTGGATGATGTCTACAATAGCGGCTTAACCGACTGTCATGTTGAAGCCTTAGAGTACTTTGGGGTCAAATCCTGCCTAGTGGTTGCCATCTTCCAAGGACAGAAGCTCTGGGGATTGCTCTCAGCCTTTGAACACAGTGGACCACGCCACTGGGAAGAGGGTGAACTCAAGAGCCTCAGCCAAATTGCCAGCCAACTGGGGGTGGCTCTCCAGCAGGCAGAGTACTTGGAACAAGTTCAAACCCAAGCCGAGCAAGTTGCCAAGACCGCAGAACGAGAGCGAACCGTTGTCAAAGTGATTGACAAGATTCGCAAGAGCTTGGACATCAACACGATTTTCAAAACGGTAACTCAAGAAGTTCGAGAATTGCTACAAGCTGAGCGTGTGGGAGTCTATCGCTTTGAGCCTGATTGGAGCGGTGAGTTTGTTGCCGAGTCAGTCGGGAGTCGCTGGACTGCATTGATGCAGGAACAAATTGATAACCCACTCTTGCGAGAAAATATCAGCGAGTGTAGTGCAAAAATTCTTGGCGGTGGCAAAGCCAGAGTGGCAGATACCTATTTGCAACAAACTCAGGGCGGGATGTATGCCAAGGGAGCAAACTTCCGAGTTGTCGATGATATATACCAAGCAGGCTTTTCACCTTGTTACATTGACATTCTGGAGCAATATCAGGCGAAAGCCTATGTAATCGTTCCGATTGTCCAAGGAGAAAGACTCTGGGGACTACTAGCGGCTTATCAAAACTCTGGGCCTCGTGCTTGGGAAGACGGCGAAGTCAAGGTGATGACTCAAATCGGCACTCAACTGGGGGTAGCTCTCCAACAAGCCGAATACCAAGAGCAGCTACGGCAGCAATCGGCTCAACTTGCTAAAGTCGCCGAGTGGGAGCGAGCAGTCACTCGCCTAGTTGGTCGTGTGAGCGACAAGATGCGCCAGACGATCGATATTGAGAGTATTTTCAAGACAACGACGCAGGAAGTTCGGAAACTACTTGGTGTGGAGCGAGTCGCTGTTTGCAAGTTCCGTCCAGACTACTCTGGCGATTTTGTCTTTGAGTCTCAGGCTGGAGATTTACCCCAAATGGTTGGCATGACTTGGGAAGACACCTATATGAAGGAGAACCAAGGCGGATGCTTTGGCAAAAACCAACCATTTGTTATCAATAATATTGGTCACGATTCTGGTTTGAGTGATTGCCATGTAGCAATCTATGAGGGCGTTGATATCAAAGCTTGTGCGATCGTTGCGATTTTTCAAGGGCAGAAACTCTGGGGCGTGTTGGGCGCTTATCAGCACAGTGCCTCTCGCCATTGGCAAGACGATGAAGTGAGGTTTCTGACTCAGATTAGTAACCAACTTGGTGTCGCTCTACAGCAGGCGGAGTTGGTCTATGAAATGGATAAAGTCGTAAAGTACAAGCAACAAGTCCCCGCAATCATCGACAAGATTAGCAATACGTCATACATTGAGAACGCTTGTAAAGCTGCTGTCGAAGATGTCCGACAACTTCTGGAAGTGGAGCGAGTCTGTATATACAAGTTCCGCCCAGACTATTTTGGAGACTTTATCTATGAGTCAGAGTCTGGAGGATGGCCGAAACTCGTCGGTAGTGCTTGGGAAGACACCTATCTACAGGAACACAAGGGCGGAAGGTTCGCCAACAGCGAACCCTATGTTGCGGATGATGTTTACACAGTGGGTTTGAGTGATTGCCATGTGGAAACCTTGGAGTACTTTGGTGTCAAATCGTACCTGATCGTTGCCATCAAACAAGGGGAAAAGCTCTGGGGCTTGCTGAGTGCATTTCAACACAGTGGACCTCGGCATTGGTTAGAAAGTGAAGTCACCTTGCTGGCTGACATTGGTCGTCAACTGGGGTCGGTTTTACAGCAGACCGATTACCTGGCGCAGTTGCAGGCACAATCCACCCAGATGACCAAAGCCGCTAAAGTCAGCAACTCGGTCGCGGAAATCATACCCAAAATCCTTCAGTCTCAGGATACAGATACGATCTTCCGTGTCACCAACCAAGCCGTCCGCCTGCTGCTGAAATGCGATCGCGCCGCAATCTATCGCTTCAATCCTGATTGGAGTAGTGAGTTGGTCGCCCAATCAGTAACCAAAGGCTGGAATGCTGTGGAAGGCTCTGAGATAGGAGCCATCTGGCCCCAAGTTAATCTGCAAGAAGCTCAAGGAGGCGCCTATCGCAACGGTGAAAGCTTGGTCGTGAAGAACATTTACGCGGCTGGCCACTCTCCCTTTGAAATTGAAATGCTGGAGGAGTTTGAGGTCAAAGCTTATGTAGTCGTGCCAATTTTCAAAGACGACAAGCTCTGGGGTCTACTTGGTGTTTACCAAAACACTGAAGTTCGCTCATGGGCAGAGATTGAAGTCAGCGCCCTAAAACAAATCGGTGTGCAAGTCGGCGTGGCGATGCGACAAGTGGACTACTTGAAGCAAGTGCAGCAGCAGTCGGAGCAATTGGCAGAAGCCGCCCAACGGGAAAAAGCAGCTAAAGAACAAATCCAGCAGGAGGTTATCCAATTGCTGGCGGCAGTCCGACCAGCACTCAATGGAGACCTTACCGTCCGCGCTCCCGTAACCGAAGATGAAGTCGGTACGATTGCTGATGCCTACAACAACACCCTGCAAAGTCTGCGGGAAATCGTGAAACAGGTGCAAACTGCGTCCCGCCAAGTCGCCCAGACATCCCAAGAGAGTGCATCGTCGATTACTGGTCTTGCTGGTCAAGCCCAAGAGCAATTCCAAGCACTTGGTCGCGCCTTAGAGCAAATCCAGACCATGGTCAGTTCTACGAAAGCTGTAGGAATGAATGCTCAACAGGTAGATGTAGCTGTCCAACAGACCAACCAGACTGTTCGGGAAGGGGATGCGGCGATGAACCGCACTGTAGATGGAATTATGGATATCCGGGAAACAGTGGCGGAAACCAGTAAGCGACTCAAGCGCTTGAGCGAATCGTCGCAGAAGGTGTCCAGAGTGGTGAACCTGATTAGCAACTTTACGACTCAAACCCAACTACTAGCTCTAAACGCGGCAATTGAAGCGACACGAGCTGGGGAGTATGGGCGTGGTTTCGTTGTTGTTGCAGATGAGGTGCGTTCTCTAGCGCGTCAATCAGCGGAAGCAACCACTGAAATCTCGCAGTTAGTTCAGGAAATCCAGGAAGGCACGGCTGAGGTGTCCACTGTGATGGAAAAGAGCATCCAGCAGGTTGCGGCAGGAACATCGATGGTACACGATACCCGCCAGAATCTGAATGCGATCGTTGAAGCCACGTCTCAAATCAGTCAACTCGTTGCGGGTATCACCCAAGCAACGCAGGTACAGACTCAGCAGTTCCAATCGGTAACACAAACGATGACAGAAGTAGCTGCGATCGCTAACAAGACCACGGAGGATTCCACTGAGATTTCTACCTCATTCAAGGAACTCCTGACAATGGCGCAGAACCTGCAAGCAAGTGCCGATCAGTTTAAGGTTGATTAGTTGTTGATTGATTAGTTGTTGGTTGTTTGTTGTTCGTTAATAACTAATAACCAATAACCAACAACAAATAACCAATATTATTTGAGGGAGTTTAAATAGGAGTTTAATCGAGGTGCTAGTTCGTCAACGATTGGTTTGAGTGTTTGGAACTGATCAGGTGTTAAAAGATTGCGAGAATAGGCTCTTCTTAACCAATGTTGAGTTTCATATAAAGAGCCTCTCGCTATCCTGACGAATCGTTGATTGTCTAGAGAACTACCTCTTCCTACTCCCTCTGCAATATTGGCTCCAACGCTATCTGCTGACCGGATAATCTGCTTACCTAATGTATCCTTTGCCAACGGCTCCCACTGTGTAACAGTTTTCCAAATCTCATCTGCTAGTTGTTCTGCTAACCGATAAACCTGCAAATCTTGAAGTCTCATTGTTAGTTGTTAGTTGTTTGTTGTTTTTGGATTGACGAATGATTAATAACTAATGACCAATAACAAAAAAATAATCTCTAGCGGTCAATAGTTTCAAGGACTGCTAAATCAAGTAAGTATTTACTCTGTCTATAGAATTCCCATCAAATCCTGTAAGGTAACAGCCTGAATTGAAAACTAAATCAACAAACAACAAATAACAAACAACCAACAACAAATGACAGATCCAACCATACGCGAACAAAGCTATCTCTACTTTCTCCAGGAAGCGCCGGAACTGCTGCAAGTTTTAGAACAAGAATTGCTGAGTCTTCGAGAAGACTACAGTATTAACAAGGTCAATACTCTAATGCGGGCTACCCATACCCTGAAGGGGGCAGCAGCAAGTGTTGGGTTGGAAACAATCCAAACGGTTGCCCACTCTTTGGAGGATATTTTTAAAGCCCTTTTTAACCCTGACTTGTCGATTGACCCAGAAGTTGAGGCGTTAATTTTTGAGGGATTTGAGTGTCTCCGCTTACCTCTAACTGCTGAATTTACGGGAGGGCAAGTCAATGATGCTGAGATTCTTGACCGAACTGCTGCTATTTTTGCCCAACTGCAAGAAAAGCTGGGTGACTGTTTTGGTCAGGAAGCTTACCTCCCTAGTTCGGTAGAGTTGGGCTTTGATTTAACCCTGTCTATCTTTGAAGTGGGAGTTAACCAACGATTAGACGAACTTGCTGATGCCCTAACCCGTGCGAACCTAGAGGAAGTTGCTACGACTCTTCGGACTCAGGCAGAGGTTTTCACTGGATTGGCAGAATCCTTGAATTTGCCTGGGTTTGGAGCAATTGCTCAAGCGGCAATCAAGGGCTTGGATACCGCTCCGGCTCAGGCAGTGACGATTGCCGAGATTGCTCTGGCAGACTTTCAATCGGGACAGGCAGCCGTGCTAGGGGGCGATCGCACTCAAGGCGGTCAACCGTCTCTAGCTCTACAGCAACTCGCTGGACTCAGTACCAGCGCAACTGAACCTATTATTAATAGTGCTGAGCCAGTAGTCAGGCACAATGATTTTGATGCCATAGAGGAAAAGGGCGAGACAACTCCCCATTCCTCTTTCACGTCCTCACCCCAAGATGTCGCTGTCGATGCTCAAGAATCATTAATTGAATCTGAATTGGGTGAGGTGACTAATGCCGCGAATTTAGAGTCGAGCGTGACTGACTCATACAAATCCGAGCCGAGTATTGGTGAAGTTCCATCTCTAGAGTCGTTGAACAACTCAGAACACGAGGAACCAGAACACGAGGAATTAGGCAACTCGCTCTTAGAGACTATCTGGGGAGGGGAAGCGGTACTGGATTCCCAAACTCCTGCTGAAACGGAGGCAGAGCAAGCCAGCTCTAGCTCACCACATAACCCTTATCATGTTGTTCCTTCGATGCCAGCGTCGGCGGCTGATTCAGCCAGTTGGAAGCCTATGGAACCAGAGGTGACAGTTCCACCATCCCCATCCCGCTTCCGCATTGATAGTACTCCTACCCCAATTTCCCAGAATGAGCAGGGTTCTGTCTCTCCTACTGTGCGGGTGAATGTTGAGCATTTAGAACACCTGAATTCTTCAATTGGGGAATTGTTAACGAACCAAAACCGCCAGACGCTCCAGAACGAGCAACTACGAACAGCGGTGCGATCGCTTCTTGTCCGTCTCCAGAAACACCAGCAACTACTCGGTCAGCTCCAGGATTGGTCTGATCGGCAGTTCATTGGGCAACAACGGTGGGCTGAGACGGGTAGCGATTGGCAGTCCCATGCGCCTTTCGATTCCCTGGAACTCGATCGTTATGACGAAGCCCAAGTTGTTGTTCAATCGATTCTGGAAGACGCTTTTACATTAACAGAAGCGACTGACGCGATCGAGTTATTTACATCGGCATCCAGTCAAAGCTTGGAAAAACAACGTCGGTTGTTGACGAGTACTCGTGATGCCCTAATGCAAGCCCGGATGTCACCTTTGGGAGATATCTTCGGGCGCTTCCACCGTGTTTTACAGCCGTTAGAAATTAGGCACAACAAGCAGGTAACCCTAGAACTTAGTGGAACTGAAGTCCTGGTGGATAAAGTGGTGGCGGAAAAGCTCTATGACCCCTTGCTACACTTAGTTCGCAATGCTTTTGACCACGGAATTGAGTCCCTTGAAGTCCGGCAACAACACAATAAACCAGATTTTGGTCAGATTGAACTGAGTGCCTCTCAATCTGGCAGACATCTGGTGATTGAAGTCCGGGATGATGGTAAAGGGTTGGATTTTGAACGAATTCGGCAACGGGCAGTAGAACGTCAACTCATCTCTGAGGAACAAGCGATCAATTTAGATGAGGGTCAGCTCATCAATTTACTGTTTGAACCGGGCTTTTCTACAGTATCTGGAGTCAGTGAACTCTCTGGGCGAGGTGTTGGTCTAGATGTGGTTCGGGCGCAGTTGCAAGCTCTCCATGGTTCGATCACGGTTTATTCCGAACCTTATCGAGGGACAACATTCTCCCTCCAAATTCCTCTGAACCTAACGATCACTAAGTTGCTTTTGTGTCAAGCAGGTGGTCAAAGCTATTCCTTCTTTGTGGATGCGATCGAACAAATTTTGATTCCTCAAGCACACCAGCTTCGGTGCTGGGAAGGTGGCAAAGTCCTCCGATGGAACAAGAATGCGAGTAGCGAGTTAGCGAATCCACATTTGCCAAGCCAACGCGAAGCGCAAACATCGGAGCAACTTATCCCCATATACCAACTCTCGAAAGTCCTGAATTATTCCTCAGAGGTTGTCAACTCGTTGATTTTCCAGTCTCATCAGCCGTTTGTCCCTGAAGGACAGATGATGCCGATCATTCTTATCCGTTACCAGGATAGGTTTTTGGGTCTGGAAGTAGATCAGTTGATTGGAGAGCAAGAATTAGTGATTCGTCCCTTGGGGGCGATGATTGTGCCACCCAACTATGTTTATGGGAGCAGTGTTTTAGCTGATGGACGGTTGACATTGGTGCTTGATGGGGCTGCATTGATGCAGTACGTGTCTGAGCAGCAGACGGGTAGTAGTAGCGATTCTTTACAGGATAGGTATACGGCTGACGCACTAACTTACACAACGGCTTCACGCGCTTTAGCCGCAAGTGCAACACGCTCCATATCATCATCAAGTCAAGAGCAACGGCTATTACCAGCAGCACCCAATACAGATGTCAGGGCAAGACGAGACAAACTGATTCTCCTTGTGGATGACTCTATCACCCTGCGCCAAACTCTGGCTTTGACTTTACAGAAGGCTGGTTATCGAGTGCTTCAGGCTAAGGATGGTTACGAAGCGATCGAGCAACTCCGACAGCACCGGGAGATTCAGTTGGTAATCTGCGATATCGAGATGCCTCGAATGAATGGATTTGAGTTTCTTAAATACCGTCAGCAAGACTCTGTTTTGGCAGACATTCCGGTTGTCATGTTGACGTCCCGGAGTGCGTCGAAGCACCGCTTGATTGCAACGGAGTTAGGGGCAACAGCCTACATTACGAAGCCTTATTTGGAACAAATGCTGTTAGCGACGCTAACTGATGCAATTGAGAACAATACTCGAAATTCTATTTCTATATGAGAGTTAGGAGAGGGCGATGCACGACGAGTCAACAGTAGCTAAGTTCGTAGTTTTCAAGGTTATGGATTATCTCCTTGCCCTTCCCATTGAGGATGTGCTCAAGGCAGTGAATTATTCGTCTGTAGCTGGCGGTGGGCTGAGAACAATGGGTGTTGTCCAGCTTGGTGGCCATATGATTAGGGTTTTGGATTTGCATCAGCACATCAGTGTAGAGAGTTTATCTCAGTTACCCGCTAACCATCTTTTTTTAGTGATTACCCGTAGTTCAGGGGGAGAACTTTGTGGAATTCCGGTGGATGAACCGCCGAATTTGGTAGAGTTACCGCTAGCGATGATGCAAAGGCTGCCAATGTCTCAAATACAAGGTAATGCTCTCCTTGAGATGGTCTCTCATGCGGCTGTTCTATCCCAGGAAAATGTGACAACAACAATTTTTCTGCTGGATGTGAAGCGAGTTCTAAATACCAGCATGAATGATTCCCAGAAGAGACTGCCAGGAAATAGACAAATGGCAGTCTAAACTTATGGACACCAAGAAAAATAAACCCCCACCCGCAAGAGCGAGTGGGGTGAAGGCAAGTTGTCTTAGTGCTGGTAAAAGGTATCTCTGGAACTGATGCCACTTATGCAGTCAGACGATTGTATAGAGTGTCATCTGCTTGTTCGGGTAGTGCAACACCCTTGCTTTCTATTTCCTGGAGTTTTGCCTTAATCCACTCTGTAGATTTTGTTTTACACAGTTCAAGCCAAAGGTGTTGCCCGACACGTCGAGGTACAGGGGAGTCGAGAGCAAAAGCGTACCACAAACCCTCTTTCTGAAAAAGCTTGGTTAAGCCGAAATATTGGCAAATCAATGTAGCCGCAGCAGGACGCAACTCTCCAGGAGCGACTTGCTCCCAAAAAGCCACTTTTTGATGCTGAGAATCGTGAATTGCTCTTTCTGTGCCTTCTAAAAGTGCGATCGCTTCCAGTATTTTCTGCTTGGCTTTGTGAATTCGGACGAGTTCTTCTTGCTTTTGGCGATGCAATCCAGATGCCCAATCCCCATTCAACGCCTCCTTCAGCATTCGGCGTTCTACTGGATGGGTGGGTTCAAGGGCATAAGCAGCAGATTTCAGTTCGTTAACGGTTCGCATCAATATTCTCCTGTTATGGGTGAGCTAAAAGCTATAAAAAGATTGCCAATGGGTTGAGTGTGGCTCTCAAAGAAGGTCACGAGGCTAACGCAAACACTAACGGAAATGCTAACGTTTGTAACTTATTGCTTTTTGTCATTGGTTAGGAAGAGCGGGCAACAAACATAACGTCAGATCTATTAACGAAATCCCTAACGAAATTAGAAAAAAAGTGTTATTCATTCACAAATTCTTCACAGTTGCTTAGTAGTCTTTATACATAAGCCTTTGAACACTGACGAACCCTCTCGATGAATCGGGGGGGTATTTTTTTACCATATCCATAAAAAAGGTTAGCTGCAATGGTTAAGCTGATGCTGATACCGAGTTGCATTCGCTGTGGACGATCAAAAAGAAAAGGGTCAAGGTGAAAGAACACTGACCTTCACTCTTACCCTTGCCTACAAGTATAATTTTTGTTGCTATTTAAAGGCTCATTCACTGACTAGACACCTATGCAGGGTTCAGAATAACTCTGAACTCCTGAACTCCTGAACTCCTGAATTCTTCTTGTTCAAAGTTACACTGACTCCAAAGCCGCTTGTGCTTCCTTCGCAACTTCCTCTTTTTCATCATTGGCTAGAGTTTCCAGCACTGAACGCACCTCAGTGCCTCCAAGTTTAGTGAGCGCTTGTACCAACCGATAGCGAACCTGCCAATCTGAATTTGTGGCATAAGGAGTCAAAAGAGGTACCGCACGCGCATCACCTAAGTCTCCCAGTGAACTAATTGCTGCTGTTTGTACAAGCCCTGTATCAGAGTTTAGGGCTTCTTCTAACAGTTCAAAAGAACGCGGATCGCCTAGCTCTCCCAAGGTTGCAATAATACTGAACTGAACCAGCCATTCGGGAGTCTGATGATAAAGCCGCTGCAAATCTTCAAACGCTTCTGTAAGCTTTAGTGCCCCGATCGCATCTGCGGCGGCTGCCTGAACATCAGGTTCCGAATCATTGAGAAGGCGATCGCGCAACAGTGTCAACGTCGTTTGTAAATCTTGACCCCCCAAGGTATCAAGTTGGCTTACTGCCGCATATCGAACACGAGTATTTTTATCAGTCACAACTGGCTGAATTAACTCAAACGCCACAGAGGGTTCCAGTTGACGTAACTGGTTGACTCCACTAATACGCTTGCCGAAATCCTCTGAACTCAGCAGTTGTTGAACAGACTCACGGGTAACGCTCATTGGTAAATATTAATTATCAATTGCTAGTTATTCCACCTAAAAAAGCAGCGGTTGTTGCTTGGTTGCAGTCCGAGTCTCCAACACGCTGCCTCATGAATTGAATCAGGAATTCCTGCCCTAGTGCAAGGAACCTTAAACCTTGGCTGAGCTACTCTTCAAATTCAGCTGCCATTGCCCGCACAATATCTCCAGGTGTGAGGATACCAATTACCTTACCTGTCTCATCAGTTACGGCTAAACGTCGGATGGATTTTTCCCGCATCAGCTTAGCCGCTTTAGGCAAAGGTTGGTCAGGTTCTACAGTAACAGGGTCACCGCTCATCACTTCCCCAACAGTTTGCCCCAGTGCCTTGTGAAGTTCTTGGTCATGACGGGCGGGGTTTTCGAGAGTTATGACGCTGTCCAGAAACATGATGTAAAGTGGTGGCTCTACTCCTGTCTCCTGCCAGAGCAAGTCTGTTTCTGAAATTACACCGACCAATTTGCCTGTGTCATCTACCACTGGCAAACCACTGATGCGTTGTTCGGCAAGAATTTTTATTGCCTCCCGGATAGGTGTTTGAGGTTCCACCAAGATGGGGTTACGACTCATGACATCGGCAACAGTTTTAGCCATACTCAGTCGGCTGTATCTTCTTTAATTCAGTACTAATTAATTGTAGGTAATCTACAGACAGACTTAACTTGAATGTGTCTCTCTTAAGCGAAAAATAGTCACTTGTAGAAAAACCAGGCTTGGGGGGCTTCCCCCCAAACCCCCCGCGCAAGGGTTGATGGTGGAGAGTTGTTAAGTTAAGTCAGTCCTATTCGACTTTACTTAGTCAGGACTTACGCAGAACCCCTATCTGTAGGGTGAGCACTGCCCACCTTACTACTACGAATAGTGTTTAAACGAGCAATTTGCGTAAATCCTATTAGTGTTCAAAGATATCTCGGTAAAGCAACAAATCTAGAGTCACCATGACGGGTAAAGCCTCAAAGCACTGTTGAGCTAGTTCCCAACGACCTTCTCGTTGCAGCATATGGGTTAGCTTCTGCCGCACACTCACAAGGTAGCGAACATCGTTGGCAGCATAGCGTAACTGCTCGTCTGAGAGGTTGGCGACATTGCCCCAGTCGGAACTTTGAGCGCTTTTGTCTAGTTCTACTTGTTCTAGCTCTAGTACCAACTCTTTAAGCCCATGGCGACTACTATAGGTACGGGCGAGCTTACTGGCGATTTTCGTGCAAAAGATGGGCGTGGTTTGGATACCAAGATTCTGGCGTAGCATCGCAAGATCGAAGCGAGCAAAGTGAAACAGCTTAAGGATACTGGGGGTTTCCAGCAACTGTTTTAAGTTAGGAGCCTCTGTCTGATCTTTAGCAATGCGGACAACAGTAACTCGGTTTTTGGGGTCACATAGCTGTACTAGGCATAAGCGATCGCGTTGGTAAATGAGTCCCATGGTTTCTGTATCCACCGCTAGTGCATCTACGGTGAGATACTCCTGAAGCAGACTATCGGATAAATCGCGATCGCAAACTTGAAATTCTTCCAATTCTCGATTCCTCAGTAGATTAGTTCTGCCAAGTGGCTTAACAAAACTCATGAAATCGGGCAGGCTGGAGTTACCTGCCCATCCAAAACGGCTTAGCGGCGTTTGATGAAAACTTGCGTGAAGTAATACTCACCCTTGGCATTTTTTGTGATGCCAATACCCGTTACATCAAACTGACCTTCCATATTCTTGCGGTGACCAGGGCTTTTTATCCAGCCTTCAACCGCTTGTTGGTCTGGGTTAGAGTAGCCCTGGTTGTAAGCAACATTTTCCGCCGCACTTCCATAAGGAATTGACTGACCAATTGCTTTAACTCGTGCCTCAAATCCATTGTGGCTAAACGGTACCTTACCACTTGCCATTGCCTGAGAATGAAGTCTTGACTGCTCACTGATTCGAGCATCCAATGCTAGAGGCGGTAAGTTGCGGGACTGGCGATATTTATTGATCTGTTGATGCACAGACTGTTCCAAAGCCGCGAATTCATTCGTCGTTGACCTTTGAGACACGGTTGAATTTGGTGGATTGCTCAAGGTGGGCAAAGGTTGACTGGGACTATCAAAAACCTCATAAGCAGCAGCACAGCCACTCACTCCACCCACAAGGGTGAACACGCCGAGGATAATTTTTGCCAAACGTTTTTGCATCTTGGAAAGGAATAGTGATTGGAGACGAGGAAGGAATGCGTTCGGAGGTAGGAGTTAAAGCTTCTGATTCTCTAACCCTCACTTCCCACTCTTACTAATTCCTAGTCCCCAGACCTCAGCCCCTAGTTCCCTTTTTCTAAATCAAAAAACTTGGCAATGGTTTGGACATCCTTATCACCACGACCTGAACAGTTAATGACAATCCTTGGACTGCCATTGAGTTGTGGGCAGAGGGTTTCGAGATAAGCGATCGCATGAGCCGTTTCCAACGCAGGGATGATTCCCTCTAATTCTGATAACCGTCTTAACGCATCAACTGCCTCTTTGTCAGTCACACTGTAATATTCTGCTCGACCAATATCCTTTAGATAGCTATGTTCAGGACCAACACCTGGATAATCTAGTCCAGCACTAATGGAGTGAGGTTCTATCACCTGACCATCCGCGTCTTGCAGCAAATAACTCATTGCTCCGTGTAAAACCCCAGGACGACCTTTGGTCAGCGTTGCCGCATGCTTCTCTGTATTCACTCCTTCCCCTGCTGCCTCAATTCCAATCAGCCGCACATTAGGTTCCTTAACAAACTCATGAAACAGTCCCATCGCATTCGAGCCACCGCCTACACAAGCCAAAAGAATATCCGGCAAGCCACCCCATTTTTCTAGAGCTTGTTCGCGTGTTTCTTCTCCAATTACTGCCTGGAAATCACGCACAAGCATCGGGTAAGGATGAGGCCCGGCAACTGACCCCAGAATATAGTGGGTTGTTTCCACATTCGTTACCCAGTCTCGAATTGCTTCTGAGGTCGCATCCTTGAGGGTTCCTGTGCCAGCAGAGACAGGTTGTACCGTCGCCCCCATTAGCCGCATCCGAAACACATTTAGGGCTTGGCGTTCCATATCCTGAACGCCCATATAAACAATGCATTCCAGCCCAAACCGCGCACACACGGTTGCTGTTGCCACACCATGCTGACCCGCACCTGTTTCAGCAATAATCCGTTGCTTGCCCATCCGCTTGGCTAGCAGCACCTGAGCCAAAGCATTATTAATTTTGTGCGCTCCGGTATGGTTTAAGTCTTCCCGTTTCAGATAAATCTGCACTCCACTACCGTCAGGTTTGCCATAGTGGGATGTCAGGCGTTCGGCAAAGTAGAGAGGGCTGGGGCGTCCTACATAGTCTCGCTGTAACTGTTGTAGTTCCTGCTGAAACTCTGGGTCGTCACGGTATTGCCAAAAACACTGCTCTAGTTCACTCAGAGCGGGCATTAGTGTTTCAGGCACATACTTGCCGCCAAATTTACCAAAACGACCTAAGGCATCAGGTTGTTGGCTTACAGCGTCGGCATCAGGTTGGGAACTACGAGGTAAGGGAGTAGTGGTCACAGCGCAATATAGAGATTGTAGGGGTCTTTTTAATTTTATGTCTGAGTGGGAGGTTTATTCGGGTTAGTAGAGCCAAGAAACTGGGACTTGAGTTCCTCTAACTCAAGATCAATTTGAGTTTTTGATTTGGGGGGACTGGGAGAAGAAGCTGCCTGAGATGTCGGTTTTTGGCTTGGGGTTTTAGGAGTAGGAGTGCCAAGAAACTGAGACTTGAGTTCCGCTAATTCAGCATCAATCGCCGGAGTCGATTTCGGCACAGGAGGTTGTGATTTTATCGGAGGTGTTGGAGGAAGTGTAGGTGTCTGTGACTTGACTACTGTTGGAGGCGTTTGAGAATTCAAATCTCGAAGAACTTCAGCGGCTGACTGGTACCGGCGATTGATTGCACTTTCTAGCATCTTGTCCAGAATACGACCAAGAGCAACACTCACGGGCTGACTACAAGCATCTCGCCACACCCAAATGCCTTCATTGGCATCAAACAAATCAAAGGGGTGCCTCCCAGTCAACAAATGAATGCAGGTGACACCCAATCCATAGATATCACTGGCGAAAACTGCCCTACCGATGTTTTGTTCAGGTGCTGAATATCCAGCCGAACCAATTGCAGTTCCCGTTCTAGCTAGCGCGGTGCCACTAGCAACTTTTGAGGCTCCAAAATCAACGAGAACCAGTTGACTATCCCGATGACGGCGAATAATGTTTTCTGGCTTGATGTCCCGGTGAATGACTTGATGTTGATGCACAAATTGCAGTACGGGTAGCAAATCATTAAGTAGCGATCGCACTTGTGCTTCATTAAAAACGCCCTTCTCTGTCAGTTCATGGGCTAAGTCTTTGCCATCGATAAACTCTTGCACTAAATACTGTTGGCTGTCTTGAGAAAAATACGCCAGTAGTTCAGGGATTTGGGGATGTTTGCCCAACTCATCCAAGCGTACTGCTTCCTGAGTGAATAACTCTGCTGCTTTTTGAACTGTGTTGGTACCCTGCGCTTGGGGGAAAAACTGCTTGATGACACAGCGCGGTTGGGAAGGTTTATCCTCATCCACAGCTAAGAACGTTTTGCCAAAGCCACCCTGCCCAATGGGTTCAAGCGTTCTGTAACGCTCTTTGAGCAGTAACTTGGCTCCACACGTCCGACAAAAGTTGGCACCTGCGGGGTTCTGGGGTGATGGACAGCTGGGATTAAGGCAGTAGCTCATTTGGATAGTAGGCAGCTCTTGCGTTTATCTCTATACTCTATTTTGACTGAGCTTAGGCTTATCCGACCTTTAAAAGAGGCTCATGCGCTCAAACCGCACGGAAAGACAAGTATTTAGAACGATGAACGTTTGTGTTGAATAATCGCTTCCCGAAAGCCCAGCACGATCAATATATTTGACAGTGTTAGGAAAAACTCGGCACTACCATGTAACCAATCTACATTTGCTAATTGCTCCCCATAAGCTACCTGTGCATAAATCCCTGCCGGGATAGTGACGGCAACAAACACTAGAGTCATGTAGAAGCCAATTAGTGCTAAGCGAGGCATCTTTCCAGAACGGGTAAGAAACCACAAAAATCCTAAGTAAGGAAATAAGGAAAGTGCAAATAAGGTTTCTTTAGAAGGCATATCAAGATAGGCTACAAGCTATTAAAAGAAGATTTTTGTAAGGCGATCGCATTTTGAGCTTGTTCTTTGTTGTTTGTTAAAGAATACAAATAACAAGTAACCAACAACCAACAACAAATACACTTGCGTCCCAAAAGGGCTTAGTCAAGAAGCATCAGTGGTTGACTTCGATTTGATTGTTCTGGTCGTTGTACTAGTATCAGACTGCGCCGAACGCCAAATCCACCAGGCAGCAGCACAAAGGGTGACGTTTCCAACAACAGTCATAGCCGCCTGAAGTGTAACAATCCAGTCTAGGGCTTCTGGATTGTCAAAAAAGTGCCAGGTGCAGGCACACATGGCGCTGATCAAGGCGGGTAACATAGCGAAGGATAAAGCCCACCAAGAGCGATCGCCTTTTATTTCGCCATACGTCCAAATTAACCAAATTGCAGCTATCCACTCGATGACGCTGGAGATGTGAATAATCCATGTAGGAATGGAGAGGGCGTGCATATTTTTACTGACTAGGGGTAATCATTCGTTCTTGCCTCCGGCAGTGATAGCCTGTTGTTTATAGCTTCACCGCCAGAGGCTTTGACTTTAACGGCGTTTGCAAGACATCAATCTAATCGTCCGAGACCCAACTTTTTCGTAATGCCCTTAGTATCCGGGTGAGTTGAGGTGAGCGATCGCACCTCAACAAAACTGGCGATAGTTTATAAGATTCAGTCTGCAACAAACTTAAGCGAAACGCCGTTCATACAGTAGCGTTTACCAGTAGGTTTGGGGCCATCATTAAACACATGACCCAAATGCCCACCGCAGCGACTACAATGCACTTCAGTTCTCGTCATAAACAGGGACTTGTCTACGGTTGTAGCGATCGCGTTTTCCATCGGGTCGAAAAAACTCGGCCAGCCAGTACCGCTGTTGAATTTGGTTTCAGATGAAAATAGTGGCAACTCACACCCCGCACAGACAAAGGTACCCTTGCCATATTGCTTATCCAGTGGGCTAGTGTGAGCGCGTTCAGTGCCATGTTTCCGCAGCACCTGAAACTGTTCTGGTGTCAGAACTTTGCGCCACTCTTCCTCAGTTTTGCTGATTTCAAATTCACTATTTGACGTTGCCATAACTTTTGCTCTCCAAGGTAGATTAATGTGACAGGTGTGCCGTGCTTGGTCTTGTTGCACCAGCCTGTAAAAGATATCTTTCTTCATAATCCTTCATTTAGTTGCCGATTAACCAGTAATCAAATCATCAAAGGATAGGGATTGGAGGTATTTAAAGCATAAGTCTATTAGCCAAACGCTTGGGATGCTTTTCGATAGAATAGTCACGACTGAGTAAAGGAATGAATATTATGCAGGTAGTGTTTCGCGAATTTAACCCTTTTGATTTGTGGATTTGGCTGGAGTTCAGCATGGTTCCCTCTTCGATGGAAAAGGAATATGTTGAGGAACTGTTCAACTCCTGGTTCTTCCTCGGTAAGCTGGGAGGCTTCGATGCGGAAAACCTCCAGGTTCAGGACGTTGGGATTGATATCAGCTATATGGAGTACGACGACAAGGTAGCAGACAGCAGCTTGATGTCAGTGATGCATAATAAGAGTGATTTTGAGTTTGAAGGTACTTGGGCACGCTGTTGGTTTGATTTAGGTACCAGTGATGCGATCGCAATTGATGTCTTAATCAATTCCCTCAGGCAGCTTTCTAAGGAATATGTAATTATTGAACGCTTATACCTTGGTGGCGAAAATGAAGACTGGCCGATAGACAATGATCGGCGTGCTCTTTTCTCTGAAGCTCAGCAAAACTAAAGCAACTTGCTAACAGCCAAAAGTGCAGGTTAGGACAATCTGAGATCTCAGAGTTTTCAGTTGCACAGGTAGACGTAGAGAACAGCTAAAAGCAGCAATGAACCCACCTAAGCAAATCCGTGTAATAGTACTGGGATTGATTCGAGATGGCGATCGCATCTTTCTTTCGGAAGGTTACGATCCAGTCAAGCAAGAGACGTTTTATCGAGCATTAGGTGGCGGTGTTGATTTTGGCGAAACTAGCTATGATGCTTTAAAACGAGAGTTTCAAGAAGAACTCGAAGCCGAACTCACTAATATTAAATACCTAGGTTGTATTGAAAACCTATTTATCTACAACGGTCAACCGGGTCATGAAATTGTTCAATTGTATCAATGTGATTTTGTTGACCCAAAGTTTTACCAACTCGAATCAATAGAATTTTCTGAGGGAGATCATAAAGGAACAGCGGTTTGGTTAGATATTGACCAGTGTCAATCTGGAGAACTTCGTATTGTTCCTGAACAGTTTTTAGATTACCTGAGTTCGCCTCATGAAGGAGCAACAGCGTGAAGCCTACATCAATCTGATTAATGGTGTCTGTGTTAAGTAGGGGATGAGAAGGTTCGTGGTGCGATCGCTCAACTCTTCCAGATTTAACGAGGATTAACGTAAAAACAATGGGTTATCTTAATATCGTTACAAAAGATTTCCCAGAAACGGTGATGCCAATCTCACTGATATAGTTCAAGGCTCCTTAAGGAACCAAATCTATCATTACTTTGCGAATCGTGCATATCTAAAGAGCATTTGCATAAACAGAGGTATAGACTATGGGGTTAAAAATGTAATGTAGTCTTGTTAGCGTAGATACAAGTGTCTAGTCTACTTGACAGAATTACAGTCAATCCCAAGCAGTATGGTGGTCGTCCTTGCCTCCGTGGGATGAGAATCAGGGTATCAGATGTATTAGATTTACTAGCTGCTAGTTTAAGTTTTGAGCAAATTTTAGAAGAAATGCCAGACCTTGAGATGGACGATCTTAAGGCAGCTTTACTTTACGCAGCACGCAAACTCGATCATCCAGTGATTGCAGCATGATTATCTGGCTCAATGCCCAACTGCCGCCTGCTATTGCTGCTTGGATTATTGCTACCTTCGGTATAACAACTATAGCTGTGCGCGAGCTTGGGTTGAGAGACGCAGAGGATCGTGAGATTTTTGAGGCGGCGAAGGCTCAGGGGGTAGTTGTGATGACCAAAGATAGAGATTTTGTCGATTTAGTTGAACAAGATGGTTCACCTCCACAGGTGATTTGGCTGACTTGTGGCAATACGTCTAATGCACAACTCAAAGAAATCCTCACTGCCACTTTGCCAGATGCTCTCGAACTTTTGCGATCGGGCGAAAGGCTTGTATAAATCACTGGCAATTAAATGTATTGCCTCTAAAGCCGTTGTGTACTCGATGGCTAGTTCACGCATTGCGATCGCAGACTGCTCGCCCAAAGTAGTCCAGAGTAGCTTAGGTCAGATACTCCTCAAAGGTTAGTTTCTTGGTTGTTACAGTCATGATCGTCCCCTTCAGAGCAAAGGTATGGGAATGCTGGAAGCGGTGAAGGCAGTGCTTGTGCGATCAATCTTTTGGTCGGGAGGTCATCTCAATCAGGTGATGCACCTTAATAAAAAAATATAAAGCCTGCAATAAAAGCAGGCTTCATTCGTGAATGCCCGACTTCAGTCTCAGGCTCTACCGAAACATACTGCTGACTGAACTGTCCTCATGGACACGCCAGATGGTTTCGCCTAGCAAGTTCGCGACTGAAAGCACTGTTAGCTGTTGAAAGCGGTTTTCTTCAGGAACTGGAATTGTGTTTGTCACAATTACTTCTTCAAACACCCCACTCGATAAACGCTCAATGGCAGGTGGTGAAAAGACGGCATGAGTAGCGCAAGCATAGACTTGACGAGCGCCTTCTTCACGTAGGATTCTTGCTCCTTCGCAAATAGTGCCACCTGTATCAATCATGTCGTCTACCAGTACCGCTGTCTTACCCTCGACATCCCCAATGACGTTCATCACTTCCGCAACATTATGCGCTTGCCGTCGCTTATCGATAATTGCCAGTGGCGCATCATTCAGCTTTTTGGCAAAAGCTCTCGCTCTTGCTACACCCCCCACATCTGGGGAAACAACAACAATATCGGATAGTTGCTTCCTTTCCAGGTAGTCTAGTAGCACCGGAGAGCCGTAGACATGGTCAAACGGAATATCAAAATATCCTTGAATTTGGGCAGAATGCAAATCCATTGCCAAAATCCGACTCGCACCTGCCTCGGTAATCAGGTTAGCAACTAGCTTCGCCGTAATTGACTCACGACCCGCTGTTTTGCGGTCTGCTCTGGCATAACCATAGTAAGGAATTACTGCAGTGATTTGCCGCGCTGAGGCGCGACGGCAGGCATCAACCATAATCAGTAACTCCATCAGGTGGGCATTTACGGGTTGGCAAGTTGGTTGAATAAGGTAAACGTCACAGCCACGGATTGATTCTTGAATTTGGATATATAACTCTCCATCTGCAAACCGCTTGCGAACCATCGGTCCTAAGTCCATGCCAAGATAACGAGCCACTTCCTGAGAAAGCGGAACATTAGCAGAACCTGAAAATAGTCGGAGACGATTGTTGTCCGCAATCGGCGGCAGTGTGGGCTGAAGCGTTAAAGTAGCAGAACGGCTCACAGCAGACCCTCGAAGCTCATTTCACTGCAATCTTATCATTACTAGATTGTAAACTTTTCTCAGGATTTGCTCGAAATTGGCTTGGAGGGAAATTCTTACGGTTCCTCCAGAAGAACACCTCTATCAATAGCAACAAACAAATTTATTTTTCTATAGTAGTAAAAAATTCCGCATAATAATTGATTCACTTCAACAACCACTGACCAAAAAACTATGGCTCGAAGCTGAAGTGCAATACCGCTCAATCAAGCGGCGTATTTACTATTTCTAAGTCTCTTGAATCTAAACTGTATGGTAAAGGACGATATTTAAGCAGTTTTCAACTATTCTGGTTAAGGATGCTTGACGGTTCAAGCAGGGAAGTGGTAGGCAACACGATTTTATTTACCAAGATTAAAAAAATATAAATTTTTATAAATAAACGTTCTTAGTGTTATTAAGTTACAGAAAATACTTAAGAGATTTAATAATCTCTAACCACAAAAAAACTGTAGTTCATTTTTAAAACTACCATTGGCGAGTTGGTTTCATTCACGATACTCTAACATAGTGATGACAGGTCACTGCATTCGGAAGTGAAGTTCAGCTTGCCGTTAGGCATCCTTCCTCTTTCTCGTAAACACCGATTTACACCCTCATGGAACCACCAATCGCCTCTGGAACTATTCTGCAAAATCGCTACCACTTGCTCAGTGTTCTTGGTCAAGGTGGATTTGGTCGGACTTATAAAGCGGAAGACCAAGGACGTTTTAATGAACTTTGTGCCCTCAAGGAATTAATTCCACCTCAGAGTGAGCCGTTTGTACTAGAGAAATCAAAGGAGCTGTTCCAACGAGAAGCAACTGCCCTGTATCAAATTAAGCACCCGCAAGTTCCTCAGTTTAGAGCAACGTTTGAGGAAGGGGGACGGCTGTTCTTGGTGCAGGACTATGTGGAAGGGAAAACCTACCGCGAGTTGCTCAACGATCGCAAAGCTCAGCAATCGAGTGGGGAGGCTCAAACTCAGAATCAGAATTTGGGGATTTCCACCCCAACGACAAGGGGAACAATGGCAAACTCTGGCTCTGGAGTCTTCTCAGAAGCCGAGGTACGACAGCTATTACTACAGTTATTACCAGTTTTAGACCACGTCCACAGTAAAAGCATTATTCACCGGGATATTACACCGGACAATATAATGCTGCGTAACACAGACAATCTGCCTGTATTGATTGACTTCGGTGTTGTGAAAGAACTGGCAACCCGTTTTCAGTCTCCTAATTCTACGGCTCCAGTAACGACTGTTGGGAAAGTGGGTTATGCGCCTAGTGAGCAAATTCAGACAGGTAGAGCTTATCCCAGTAGTGACCTCTATTCCTTAGCCGTTTCAGCGGTAGTCCTCTTGACAGGCAAAGAGCCACAGTCACTTTTTGATGATACTCAGCTAATATGGCGCTGGCGTCGGTGGGTCAATGTCACTGATGAATTAGCCAACATCTTGAACAAGATGCTGAGCTACCGACCAGGCGATCGCTATCAGTCGGCAATGGAAGTGATGCAAGCGCTTCAATCTCACGGCTCAGTTGCGCCACAGCCAGCGCCACAACCAGTTCCACTGCCTCCACCTCAACCTCAACAACCAGACCGGAATGTTTCCAATATGGCGACCATGCCAGTGGGACGCCGCCCGGAACCACCTGCTAATCCAAATCCCAGAATCCCAAACCAACCCGGCCCTGTCATTCCTGAACCCAGAGCTAACTCAATTTGGGATAATCCTTGGGCTGTCGTTGGGATTGGTGGAGCATTGGCGTTGCTAGCAGGACTTGGCTCCTGGGCAATTATCAGCAGTATCCGCAATTCACAAAATGCTCAGGTGACACCGACACCCACAACGCCTGTTACTGAGTTACCAACCCCAATCCCAACAGAAACACCCACAGAAACACCCACAGAATCACCCACACAGACACCGACCCCCACACCAACGCAACCTAGTTCATTTAGTCAGCGTGTAAATCTGTCGGCTGGTCAAGCTGTCTCAAGATCGGGAACTATAAACGCGAATTCAACGATTAACTACGTTGTTCCAGGTACACAAGACCAACAGCTTAGAGCCTCTCTTAATGGTGAAGGGGTTTTGCTGACGGTACTTGGGCCTGACCAAAACCCAATTGATAATCAAGCTAACCGTGTGCAGCGCTGGCAGGGAACTCTACCTTTTAATGGAGATTACACCGTCCAACTGCGTCCAGTTCAAGGTTTGCCAAGGAGCAACTACAATTTATCGTTGGGTTTGACTAACCCAGCGCCCCCAACAACACAACCAACAACATCACCGTCACCACAGGTTAGCTATGACACAGAACGACTAAACTTTGCAGAAGGTCAAGGAACGTTGCAGCTTGCTGATCAAACGGGTCCACGAACGATTAAGCGCTACTTGATCAATGCTCAGGAAGGACAGCAGCTAGCGGCAGAAGTGCAAGACGGTGGTGTGTCTTTAACAATCCGCGATCCTGGGGGTCAGGTAATAGCAGATGCTTCGGGTGTCCAGTTTTGGCAGTCTCAGGTCTTGCGTGCTGGTAATTATACAATTGACGTAATTGCCCAAAGACCGACACGCTTCCAGCTGTCTACTAGTCTTCAGTACCCACAGTAATTCAGGTTTATCTGGATTAAGCGATCGCAGGTACTAACTGATTAATTTTTGCCTAGCACAACAATTTAAACTTAGATGCACAGTAGCTTATTGATTGCTGGCACGGATACAGAGACAGGAAAAACTGTTTTGACCTGTTCCCTCGCTGCTTATTGGCAGACGTACCGTCCTCAAGAGAGTTTGGGAATTTTGAAGCCAATTCAGACGGGGATAGGTGATTGCGAGTTATACCAAAAACTCTTTGACCTCAAGCAAACCCCAGAAGAGATTACACCTTTGCACTTTCAGACACCTGTTGCGCCACCTGTGGCAGCAGAACGAGAAGGACGCTTAGTTGATCTAGCACTCGCTTGGCAGGCATTTACTTCCTTGCAGCAGCGATGCCAATTAGTACTGGTGGAATCCTTGGGGGGACTCGGTTCACCAATTACTCACGAACTAACGGTAGCGGATTTGGCACGGGATTGGCGGTTACCTGTAGTGTTAGTGGTTCCGGTTAAGCTGGGTGCGATCGCACAAGCTGTCGCCAATGTTGCCCTAGCACGTCAATCAAATGTCCACCTCAAAGGAATAGTCCTCAATTGCGTTAGCCCTCGTTCAGACGAAGAGATTGCTGATTGGGCACCCGTTGACCTCATCCAGTCTCTAACAAACGTTCCAATTTTAGGTAGATTGCCCCATATGGCTAACCCGACTGACCTCTTTAAACTTGCTCAAGTTGCCTCAGATCTAGAGATAGAGCGATTACTCCCGAAGTACTAAGCTATTGCACATTTAACCTACAGCACTAATTTATTGGGGGTCACTCAATAGTGCTGTCTTTGCGGCTTTAGGCGTACTTGTTGGGGTAAATGTGAAGTCTCTTGAAAGGTTTTAGAGCCGACTAACACGACTGGTAGACTTTGGCTTACGAAACACTTGCCTACTCAAGCCGAAAGCACCAATTGTTAGTATGCTCAAAACAGAAGATGGCTCAGGTACAGATCGAGATACTTTGCCATCAATGCCCATTGAAAAATCACGAGTACCAGGCAATCCTGGTAAGAAGGCCGAACCATATCGGAGTTCAAATGTACGACCATTATTTCCAGGCGGCATCCCAACGGCATTTGCACCACTTGTGGTTGCGATGTTAGAAAAGGGAGCGTCAATTGGACTATCTGAAATGTATTGTGGGATAACTGACAGCCAGTAGGTTCCTGGAGAGAGGTTAATATTTAATCCTGAAGCTGTAACAGTATATACAGCGTAGTCAGAGCCAGAAACGGTGAAGTTGGTAGGCGTGATTGTCGCCGAACTAGAACCACTTGTAATAATTGTGCGCTCATAGGGACGGCAGCTAATTCCACATCCTGTTGGCAAAAATTGTTCAATTGACCAAGCTACACCACTAACTCGCGTGGAATCTCGTAGCAGGTTATTAGACCAAACGCTGTCGATGTACCAACCTTCGTCCGTAGTGGGGACGATGAAGTCATCAAGAACTAACTGGGTTAGACGTAGACCAAGAGCAGAAGAAGGCTCAAAAATATTGAAGGAGTTGCGCGTGGAGTCTTGTCCATTGGGGTCACCGTTGTACCAAAGAGTGTCAGCAGTAGCAGGAGTGGCAGTAGCATAGCTGAGGGCAGCAGGAACTATCAATGCAATGGCTAGCTTACAAAGATTAGCCATGAACGAGTAATTGATAGTTTTTGAAAGCATGAGATTTCTCCAACTAGAGCTGTATTTCTCCTTCGCCTAATTCTCACCTTTAGGATAAACTTCCTGCTCTACCTCAAAGCATATTTTTTAAGGTTCTCTGTATAGGGTTTGACAGGATTTCTAGGGTGTCCTGTTGAGGTAGTAAGCAATTGTTGAAGTAATTTTGCGATCGCACTTTCTCTTCTTGGTGCTTATCAATTTGCTCACCAACAGGACTAAGGAGTCGAGCCAAGATAAATTACCCATTTTTACCTTAAAAAAGGGAAGAAGTACTGCTAAATTCAAGCTACATCGAATCTCGGTATTTTTGTAACAGTTGGGGGATATAGTCATAGCCATCAACGCCAATGATTGGGATGATTTTTGGGCGCTGTTGACTCAGTAAGCTTTGGAAGGCTTCAACTCCCATTTGACCTTGCAAAATTGTTAGTAAGCCTGCGGCTTTACGCCAATCATTAGAACCAATTTGTTCGAGAAGATATGCACCTAATGTTCCGGTGTAGATGGTTGTTTCCCAATTTTGTAAGCTGTAGGATGCTTCAGCTAAGTAAGTGAGGTTGAGACCTTGGAGGTACAAATCGCCAGAAAATTGAGCGGCTTGCCAGCCTTTTTCTAGATATGCGATCGCTTTTTCCGGCTGTTGGATCACAACGTAAGCAATTCCTAAACTACTAAAACACAACGCCTGACTTTGACCATCACTCAAACGTTCCGATAATTGCAACCCTTGTTCTAAGTAGTAAATTGCATTCTCATACACCTCTGGTTCTACCTGTTGGGTATCCTGAGCTTGGAAGACTTCACTGTAGCCAAAGTTTGCCAAGGCATTGGCTTCTCCTAACCTGTCTCCCGATTGCCGAGAAAGAATCAAGGCACGTTGACTATAGTTAATTGCTTCCGCATAAATTTTCCGAGCGACATAAATTCGGCTGAGGTGATTGAGATTAGCCACTTCACAAGCCCTATCACCCGCTTCACGCGCAATCTCTACTGCTTGTTGATGAAACGATGTTGCTCGATCATATTGACCCTGAGCTTGTAATGAATAACCAAGTAAAGTCAGAATCCGTGCTTTTTCCTGTGTTCCCTCAACACGGCGTAAAGGTTCATCTAAGTAGTTCAGGGCATCCCGCAGATAGTTACCAGCCAATGAGGCAAAAACACCACCATAAAGGGGAAAATAATCTCGCTGGGCGAAGGCGCGGAGAATTTGCAGACTGACTTGAAAACAGCCATTAACAATCGCATCACGTTGCTCACTACTCAGTGCATAGCTCAAGACACTAGCTAACTGTGACCAAATCACGGCAAAGGCGATGAAGGTCGAAATTGAAAGTTTAGCTCCTACCTTAGAGTCATAAACCATCTTGTCGAACCAAGCGACTAGCCCTCGCTGCAAGCACTGAAGAACAACAGCTAACTCCACCCAGGTACCAACTTCCAGATTTCGCTGACTATCTGCCCATTCATTGAGCGGTTGATTCCGGGCTAGAGCTTGAAATAGAGATTGGGGTAAGGGGCTATTGACCTGTTTTGCCCACAATGCCCAAGGTCCACGCTGTTCAGGGATGCCGTCAAATCCTAATGGCCCTCGGTTTTGGTCGTAAATCCAGCTAACTAAGTGATCTTCCAAGCGTTGCCAGGAGGCTAAACCCGCTGTAATGCCTGCCGATAGTTGCTGAATTTCTTTTGCACTCTCAGAGTCAGATGCTGAAGCTTGTTGTTGTAGAGTTTTTGCGAGTTGAGTGAGTTGTTGTAAGTTCAGTACCTCTTGCCGATTCGGGTCAATCACTCGCACTAAAGCAGTGAGACGGTCAGTCGAGTTAGCTGAGGTAATGGCTTTAATGGCGGCGGCAAGACTTTTAGAGACTTGGTTTTGCTGCTGTACCCGTTCCCACTCACCACTGATCGTTTTTAGTGCCCTAAGCACCCGCATCGCCTTAGCTTGCTTGATTTCACTAACCGGATTGTCTACCTGCTGCTGGGTTGTACTCAGTTGCTCTTCGAGGCAACGCTCAAAGATTTCCCCAGTACCGCTACTGACTCCTTGCAATAGCATTTGATAGACCTGCTCTTTCGAGCGGATTTTCCCCTTTAGGGTTGCTTGCACAATTTCATCAATTAACTCTAAGTAGCGACTTTGTAGTGATATAGGCTCTGACATAACTCCTGCTCTTGAAAGAGCTGACTTTACCTCAACTGTACTGCGAAATTCCTCTTCCTATCGCTTCTTTCAAGCTGACTTAGAAGAGGGATTGTTGTCCCAATTGCCAAATCAAACCTTTCCAGTTTTTTTTGCTAGACTCGCGACCACTGTTACTAGTTCGGCTGGTTCTACAGGCTTTGGGATGTGCATCTGAAAACCAGAGGAGATCGCTTTCATTCGGTCTTCTGCTCTAGCATAGGCGGTTAGTGCGATCGCTGGAATCTCTCCCCCCTGCTCTGCTGAGAGTTGCCGAACTTTACGAATTAAGCTGTAGCCGTCCTCAAGCGGCATTCCAATATCGCTTACTAAGACATCTGGCTGGAACTGTGATATAGCTTCCAATGCCTCACTCGCTGATGCAACGGCAAAGACTTTGGCTTCACACTCCTCCAATGCGGCAACGAGAAGCTCTCGCGAATCCACCTCATCATCAACAATCAGGACTCGTACCCCATTGAGTGCTGGCGTGTTGTCGAATGGCACTCCCAGATCAATGGTTGGATGGACAGATTCACCTGAATGAGGCTTGACGCGGAGGGGCATAAGCGGCAACTTAATGGTAAAGGTGGCTCCTTTCCCCTCACCTTCACTATCAGCACGCACTGTGCCACCGTGCAGCTCAACCAATTGTCGTACAATCGCAAGTCCCAGTCCCAGCCCACTATAGACCCTGGTGCTAGAACTATCGGCTTGCCGAAAGCGCTCGAAAACGTAGGGGACAAACTCAGGGTTAATGCCTTTACCCGAATCCGTGACGGTGACTTCAACATAGGAGTTCACTCGCTCTAAGCGCACCATGACACGCCCCTCTTTGGGCGTGAACTTGATGGCATTCGATAACAAATTCCAAATGATTTGCTGCAAGCGGTCAAAGTCACCTGCAACTGGCCCGGCTGCCGGGTCAAGCACTGATTGGAGAAGAATTTCTTTGGCTTGGGCGGCAGGACGCACTGTTTCAAGCGCCGTCTCAATTACTGCAACCAGTTCAACCGGACGGACATTCAAGCGGAGCTTACCCTGGATAATCCGGGAGACATCCAGCAAATCCTCAACCAGTTGCGCTTGTGATTTGGCATTGCGCTCAATCGTTTGCATTGCCCGTGCCGTAGTCGCTTCGTCAAATTTCCGACTATTGAGTAACCGCGTCCATCCCAGCATCGCATTCAGAGGCGATCGCAATTCGTGAGAGAGAGTCGCTAAAAACTCATCCTTCAGGCGATTAGCAGCCTCAGCGGCGGCGCGTGCCTCCTGTTCACGGGCGAGTAGCTGGTTGCGTTCATCTTCCGCTTGCTTGCGCTCGGTGAAGTCACGCATAATTTTAGAAAAGCCACGTAGCTGCCCCGTCTCATCTCGTAGGGGTGTACTGATGCCACTTGCCCAGAATCGGCTACCATCTTTACGAATGTGCCAGCGTTCATCCTCAGCGCGACCATCCGTGACTGCGGTTTCCAATTCTTGCTTGTCTATACCCTGCTGAAGGTCTTCAGGCGTAAAAATTATTGAGCCAGGTTGTCCGAGAATTTCGGATTCCTGATAGCCCAACATACGTTCTGCTCCTAGACTCCAACGGCTAACCCGCCCCTGAGTGTCGAGGAATAAAATTGCGTAGTCCTTCACATTCTCCAACAACAGACGAAACCGCTCTTCGCTGACCCGAAGCGCTTCCTCTGCCTGTCTACGATCTGTCATGTCAGCCAGGATGTAAACAGCACCGATGAATGCTCCACCCTCATTGAACACGGGGTCTACTGTTATAGAAAACCATTGGCTATCGAAGTGAACCTCCTGGCTCTCGCGCTGACGAGTTTGCTGAACGTGGCGCAAGGGATTTGCCTCAACCGAACCCAGCGTCGTTAGCATTAGCTCTTGATACAGACAACCAACGAGTTCGCTAAAAGGTTTGTTTAAAAGCTCTGTCATAGCGCTATTGCAGCGCATAACTCTTCCTTCCTGATTTAGGAGGCAAACGCCATCGTTCATGGCATCAAATGTGCTTTGCCACTCCCGCGCCAATGAGAGTGCAGACTCTTCAGCCTGCCGAATGCGTAGCAGAGATTTGATAGTAGCAATTAATTCAATCGGTTCTACAGGCTGCGCTAGGTAGCCATCTGCACCACTATCTAACCCCTGTGCCTTGTCCCGACTTTCAACAAAACTGGCAGATAGATGGAGTACGGGAATAAAGGCAGTAGCTGGGTTAGTTTTGATTCGTCGGCAGACCTCAAATCCGTTTATATCAGGCAGCTTCACGTCCAGAATAACTAGGTCGGGTCTGGTCTGAGTCACGAGTTGCAAGCCAGCTTCACCTGTTGCTGCCTCAATGAGGTTAAACCCCCGATGTCTTAACATCCGCTTGACAGCGTAACGATTGGCTTCGTTATCGTCTACGTGCAAGATCGTGACTAGCTGCGGCTCAGACATTATCTTCCTCACAAAGCTCCAGTGCTATTCCTGCCTTTACAAGTGCTTCCCTAACCCGTGCGATCTGTTCTTGGCACCGTTTTGCTGTCACAACGTCCTCGGATACCATCTCTTTAGAGAGAATCGCAACGGTGTTTTCAGCAAGAGTCGTTTGCTCTTGGGCATCAAGAGGCTGTGAGGTATTAATAATCACAGGAATCTGGTTAGTTGTAGAGTCGTTTTTGAGCCGTGATAGTATCTCGATGCCACTCATTTCTGGCAGGGAAAGATCAAGAACAATGCAGTCCGGCTTTTCGACTTGAGCCAGATGGATACCCTCACGTCCATCAACTGCTTCAATAACAGTAAGGTGAATATCACCTAAGAATTGCTTAAACACATATCGGGCTGTTGGATCATCGTCAATGAGCAAGAGCTTGCTCGGTGTATCAGGCTTTACCAGCCTATTGAGTTGGTTCAACAATGAAAATCTATCCACAGGCTTAACTAAGAAACCATCAGCCCCTGAAGCCATGACTTGCTTTTCATTATCAATGACGGTGACAACGAGAATGGGAATATCTTGGGTTACCTGATTCTCTTTCAGCTCACGAAGGAACCCCCAAGTGTTTTGCTCCTCCAGCAAAATATCCAACATGATCACGCTGGGAGTGAACAAAGCCATTGCTTGTTCAGCTTGTATCAACGTTCGTGCTAAGAAAGGTTGATAAATCGACCCCTGGAAATACTTCTCGTAAGTGAAAAGGGTTTCTGCATTGTCCTCTACCACCAGTATGGGTAAGCGTTGCGGGTCTAGATCCCAAGACACTGGCGGCAAAGCTGGCTCTTCGGGAGAACCAGGGTAAACAAGTGGAATGGAAGCAAAAAAGGTAGAGCCAACTCCCAAAGTACTGGTGACCCAAACGCTTCCTCCTAATAACTCCGCAAGCTTACGCGAAAGCGGTAGCCCCAGACCTGTGCCTTTTACCTGCCTTTGCAAGGGAGAGTCTACCTGGACAAATTCTTCAAAGATTCGCTCAGTATCCTCTGGTGCAATGCCGATGCCTGTATCGGCAACGGAGAAAGTAATTGTGTTGCTAACCCGCACGGCGGATACCCGAACCTCACCCGTGGCTGTAAATTTGAGGGCATTAGAAATAAAGTTTCTGAGAATTTGGGCAACCTTGCCCTCATCGGTGCGAAGCGTCGGGATATCGTGAGGTTCTTCAAAGACCAAAGCAATTGAGGAGTTGTGTGCCAGCAGAGGGCGCAGCATTCCTCTGAGGGTTCCGAAGAGTTCGCTTACTTCAAATTCGTCGGGCTGTACGACAATTTTCCCTGCCTCCACTTTCGCGAGATCTAAGAGGTCATTCACTAAATCAGAGAGTCCTTCAGCCGCTTTTCGGATGAATGTGACCTGCTTTTCCTGCTCTGGCGTTAACTCACCATCCATCCGGTCTAACAGCATCCGGGAGAGGGAAGTAATCGAGTTAACAGGTGTCCGAAACTCATGGCTCATGTTTGAGAGGAAACGAGTCTTGAGTTCGTTGGCTCGTCTTAAAGAATCGGCTTTTTCGTCTAATTCGGCGTACAGCGCTACGACACCCCGATTGGTATCTTCGAGTTCACGGTTGAGCTGAGTTAACGCCTCCTCTCGCTTTTGTAGTTCTTCTAAGGCGTATAGCAGTTCCTGGTTCTGCTGCTGGATTTCTTCAAAGGGATTGCTAGGCGATCGCTTAATCAACTCGTCCACTATCTGTGTCAAACGACTTGCATTCACTAAAGGCGATCGCTTTGGCAAGGGTTTTCCCATCCGCACAGTTGTTCCGTGACTGGGTGAAGACTCAATCTCGAACAGATCCATAAGTCGCTTGCAGCCAGTAATCCCTAACCCCATGCCAGTCTCCGACGTATATCGCCCCTCCAAAATGGAGTTCAGATTGGTGATACCTGACCCTTTGTCACGAATGCAGACTAGCAAACTTTGAGAGGATTCGCCTTCCAGCCGGAACTCAACTCTTCCTCCCTTTGCATACTGAAAAGCATTGCGGGCGATTTCCGATACAGCTGTGGCAATGCGGGTTTGATCTTGAGAGTCAAAACCCAACAGTTCAGCAATCTGCCGTGCCCGCTGACGGGTCATGACAACATCTTGTTCATAACGTACTTCTATGGTGAGGATAGTTGCCCTCATCTCAATTTTGGATTTTGGATTGTGAAGATTCTCCCCATCTGCCCATCTCCCCATTTCCCTATCCTCCCATCTCTCCCTCACGGGCAACTAACACAGTTACGTCATCCCGACCTCGGTTGAAATCCCGGTACAACACTCCAGCGATGAGACTGGGATGTCTGGTTACCAAGCCAGCATAGCGGTCTAAGCGCCATTGTGTGCCCAATCCATCAGAGTGCATAATCAAAAGCCCTCCTTTAGACCACGGATAGACAAACTCCTGAATCTTGCGAACCTCATGCCCAACCGTGCCGTTGTAGGAAACCAGGTTGTTGTTTTTTTCCGGAGAAAGAATCGTGCCAGAAATGTTTCCGACACCAGCAAAACGCACGGTAAGGCGTTCAAAATCAACTTCCGCGATCGCTAAAGCAGCTCCGCGTGTACTTCGCAGTGCCGCGTGTGCCACCTCAACAATCTCTTTAGGACTTTTGCCCAGATTCTCTCGAAATACCCTTACCGCTTCACGAGAGGCAAGGGCGGCTTGTGAACCATGACCCAAACCATCTGCCACCAAGAGCAAATAGCGACCTGAATCTTGATCAATTGCCCAAGCATCCCCCGAAACATCCTCACCTGTCTTGGGTAGACACACGACACCACTTTCTAGATAGTTGGCTTGCGACCTTGCAGGTAAGTCATTAGCCCAGAGGTGGCTTAATAAGGCTGTGCCCCCATTCGGAACAGAATAAAGATCAAAAAAAGCGGAAAGGCGGCTAATTGCCCCCAAGCCAGTTCCAGGAGTTCCTGCTGTAGAAAAGCCATCACGCAGGCACTCGTTGATGTTGCTTATCCCTGGTCCTTTATCTAAGGCTAAGATTTCAATGCCCTCGCTCTTGTCTCTGGTCAAAGGTTGTAGCAGTAGTTTGCCATCTGTGGCGTGCCGAACGAGGTTATTTGCCACTTCTGTAACCACAATGCCGACTTTCCCTCGCTCAGTCTCGTTGAAGCCAAGACGACTCGCAAGAGCGATCGCCATCCGTCGCGCTTCACCTGCCTGACTAGACTCTAAAATCGGTAAGGCAACGGGTTCTGTCATGATTTAAGTCATTTCCATTTGGTAATAGTAACGCAGGTGCCTTCTCCGACTTGGGAAACGATCTTGAATTCGTTGACCAGCCGCTTTGTTCCACTTAAGCCCATACCCAGTCCGTTACCAGTCGTGAAGCCGTCTTTTAGGGCTAGTTCAATGTCTGGAATTCCTGGTCCCTTGTCTTCAAACGTCAACTGTAGACCTTGACGAATTCCATCCTGTAGGACTTCCAGCTTTACTGTGCCGCCCCCGCCATAGTCCAGGGTGTTGCGGGCAAGCTCACTCGCTGCGGTGACAATCTTAGTCTGATCTATCAGACTAAAACGCAGTTCCACAGCCCACTGACGCACGGCTTGCCGTACTAGTACAACATCGGCAGAGGACTGGATGCTCATTGTTTCAGACCTCTGTCTGTCCATTTGCGCTCTCCGTGGAAGACGCTGCCAACGAGGCACGGAGGCGAGCCATTCCCTTTTCAACGTTTAATGCCGTACTAATTCCTGTTAAGGAGAGTCCTAACTCGACCAGAGTAATGGCAACTGCTGGCTGCATTCCGACAACAACCGTTTCGGCATCCAGTATCCGCGACATTTTGGCGATGTTTCCCAGTATCCGCCCGATGAAGGAATCAACAATTTCTAAGGCTGAGATATCAATCAGCACACCGCGAGCACTAATTTGGGTAATTCGGTTGGTCAGGTCGTCCTGTAAGGTCATTGCTAAGCGATCGTGCATATCGACCTGAATTGTCACTAGAAGGAATTCGCCCATTTGGAGGATGGGAATACGTTCCATAAACTCTCCTGGCTCTATAGTGTCCCACTTTTGGAACGACTGATTGTTGCCCCAGTTCGCTTTAGGGCAAGAGCAAAAGCATCGGCAAGTGAAGCTTTTGTGACCATATCCGCGAGATCTACGCCCAGGTAGACAATGGTTTGAGCGATCTGGGGACGAATGCCGCTAAGGATACAATCAGCGCCCATCAGACGAGCCGCTGTTACTGTCTTGAGTAAGTGTTGAGCCGTTAGGGTATCTACGGTTGGCACTCCTGTAATGTCAATGATTGCCACTTCCGAACCCGTCTCGACAATTTTCTCCAAGAGAGACTCCATCACCACTTGGGTACGGGCGCTATCAAGGGTACCAATAATCGGTAGGGCTAAAATCCCGTCCCACAGTTTCACAACAGGCGTTGAAAGTTCTAACAACTCCTCTTGCTGCCGCATGATCACTTGATCGCGGGTTTTCTGATAAACCTCAGTTGTCCAAAGCCCCAACTCGTCCAGCAGGTTACTTGCTAACAAAATGTCTTCAACTAAAGCTGCGCCATCCTGTGCGAGTTCGGAGCGGAGGTGGTTGAATAGGGGTTGCTTAAAGGAGAAAACAAAGGTTGCCGTTTCCGATGGTGTAAAGCCTTTCTGGGAACGAGTTCGGGAAACACTTGCCAACATTTCGCGCACTCCCTTCCACTCTGGGGCTTGAGTATCACTCAAGTCACTCTGCTGTACAGCAGTTTTAAATAGCTCCAAAAACTCTCTGCACTCTTCTCGCAACTCTGCCTCTTTGAGCAAACCATGGCGGTTACCATGAGCCAATTGCTGTTGGAGCCAGTCCTCTAACAGTTGAGTTTTGTAATTTGTAAAAATCTCTGGAATTTTACTTTTGCCGCTCAAGTCCATAAAAAATCCTCGAAGTTGGAACCCCCTGTCCTCAGACGGTAGAGGAAAACGATTAGACGACTCAAGTTCCAGTGTTCCACCCGCCGAGGGTTCACTCATTATTACAGGTCAATTATTCTAAACTTTCCGGTTAACTAGCACGAGTGGTGCCGTAGAACTGTGAAGTGGTGGGAAATTTACGGGCGGCGCTTCAAGAGTGCCAAAGGATAAGTTAACTACTACTGGAGGTATTCCTTAAAGGCTGATTGACCTACTTATTATAGGTACAAAGTGGGTCAACTGCTGCGGACACTCTATTCCACGGGGCTGTTCTCTACAGACAAAGTAAATAGACCTCTTGCTCTCATTCCTTTTCATCAAATTCTGGGGCAGGCGGGATGCCTACTCCACCAGAAAAAAGGCTATGAGTGGGATGAGCCGAAAAGCCCGACCTAGCTATTGCTCTTCAAGAGGTTTAATGTATAGCAGTAGCCACGAATGTTAGGGCATTAAGGGGAGAAGAGCGTTCCTTAACTAGAGCCAATTTGACCCAAAGCTGACCGCCCAAAGCTGACTGCTGATGGCTATACATTAGCTGAACACTTGATTAGTAGAGTTAGCTTCTGTTGCTCGACATGCCTGTTGTCGCGTGGGAATTTCAATCCAAAACTCGGTTCCCTCTCCGGGTTTGGAAAAACACTGAAAAACGCCACCATGTTTTTCCACGACAATTTGGTAACTAATAGAAAGCCCTAAGCCTGTGCCTTTTCCAATCGGCTTGGTTGTAAAAAATGGGTCAAAGATTTGAGATTTTGTCATTTGGCTCATCCCAGGCCCGTTGTCAGAAATTTGAATAACGACATCTTCAGCAGAAGCATTATTTTGAATGGTGTTGAGGGGCATGGAATAATTTTCCCTATCCCCTACAAAGGGTTTCATCCCAGTGCGGATGGTGATCTGGCTCTCTTCGATTTGAGTTCCCTGTAATAACCGGATGGTATGGTACTCTTCTAGAGCATCGATCGCATTACTCAGGACATTCATGAATACTTGATTGAGCTGACTGGCATAGCACTCAACTAAGGGTAATTCTCCATAGGCTTTAACAATCTTGATGCCGGGATAATTAGGCTTATTCTTCAGGCGATGTTGCAAAATTAAGAGTGTACTGTCTAAGCCTTCATGAATATCCACTGGCTTCATCTCAGCTTGGTCAAGGCGGGAGAAATTCCTTAACGACAGCACTAGCTTACGGATGCGCTCAGTACCGATTTTCATGGAAGCAAGGATTTTTGGTAAATCTTCGTCCAGGAAATCTAAGTCAATACTCTGGGCAAGCTGGGCAATCTCTGGATTGGGATTGGGATAGTGTTTTTGATACAGGTGTAGGAGAGTCAGTAAATCCTGAGCATACTGGCTGGTGTAGGCAAGGTTGCCGTAGATAAAGTTGACAGGGTTGTTGATTTCGTGAGCTACACCCGCGACCAATTGCCCCAAGCTGGACATTTTTTCGGTCTGAATGAGCTGGGTTTGGGTTTGCTTGAGATTGTCGAATGCGATCGCAAGTTGTTCTGTCTGCTGAGTTGTCTTTGTCAGTAATTTCGCTTGCTGTAAGGCAACACCGAGGTGCGCTGCAATCTGGGTCACAAAATCTATTTCGGAGGCGTTCCACTGTCGCGATGTTCGGCATTGGTGGATACAGAGTAATCCCCAAAGTCGAGGGGGTGTCCCTGTCCCTTCTCCCCCTTTTAGCAATGGCACAACTAAGTTGGCTCGTACCTGAAATTTTGCCAAAATCTGGATGTGGCACTCACTTAAATTGGCATTGTAAATATCAGCCACTGCCTGAATTCGACCTTGATGATACTGAGCGGCAAACTGATTCCCGAAGCAGTGGTCGTAGATTTTTGAGTCAAGTGCTGGCGGCAAATTGGGTTGAACATCTTCAGAGATAAATGTTCCCTCATCGTAGCCAGAGTCAGGATTGAAGCGAAATATCGCAACTCGGTCAGCGTCTAGTAGTCGCCGGACTTCTGTCGTTGTTGCTTTGAAGATTGTCTCGACATCCAGGGATTGTCGGATTTTGGTAATGACTCCAAACAAGGCTTGCTGTTGTTGGGCAACTGTTGCGAGTTTTTGGGCTTGTGCTGTCGCTGTAGCGGCGGCGGTGCAGCTTTGTTCATACAGTTCGGCTTGCTGAATTGCAACAGCCGCTTGGTCAGCTAGCTGTTGTAGTAACTCAATTTCAGAAGCTTGCCAACGACGTGGTGCCTGACATTCTTGAGCAATCAAGAGTCCCCACAACTGTGCGCCAACTCCTATCGGGACGATTAGTGATGCCTGAATTTGGAACGCTGCCAAAAACTGTCGATGTTCTAGTGTGAGGTTGAATTGAGAGACATCGTTAATGACTTGTACGCTGCCTCCTTCGTATAGTTGACGCTGTGGGTCGGGAAAGTAGCCTTGAGGGTCACTGACTCCTAGAATTGATAAGCAGTTACCGTTGAGTGATTCCACAATCACTTGCCCTGGAGTGCTACTCGCAAATTGGTAAATTACTACTCGATCCGTATTCAGCAGGTGCCGGACTTCTCGCACTATTGTTTGCAGAGTAGTTTTTAAGTCAAGGGTGCTGCGGATTTGCTTCGTAATACGCTCCAAAGCCCGTCCCTGTTCCAATGATTGTTGTAATTTCGCCGTGCGCTCCTCGACTTGGCGTTCTAGATTAGTGTTGAGGGACTGGACAAGGGAGTAGAGTTTGTATTGCTCAATTGCCATCGCCAAATGACGACCTAACGCGATCGCAAGTTCACGATCATTCGCTGTCCACTCTTGAGATTCACCTCGTTTTAACTCTCGCCAAACTTCAAAAGAGCGACGAGGCAGTTGTTGTTTCGCACTAGGGTCAAATTGTCCTGCCCATAAGGTTTCGGTATCAACTTGAGGACGAAAGACGCTAAGGTAGCCCAAGAACCCACAGCGATAATACAACGGTAAAACCAATATTCCTCGAATTGCTGTCGAGTTAAAGGCTGAGGTGAGAATCTGTAAGTCTGGACTTTGATACAGGTTCGTCGTTGTTAGAGGTTCACAACCTTGTTGGAGATTAGGGATTGCTAAAGAGTCAGTTGATACATGCTTTGCTCTACTAATAGACTCCTTCCCATTCCCATTCCCATTCCCAATTCCCGATTCCCAATTCCCAATTCCCGATAAAGCCCAGGCTGAAAAGACCGGATGCTGTTCAATCGGGTTCTGTATTTGCCCATCCCAGGACGAGGGTTGAGTTCCGTAGACAAATACCTCAGCAGAATCAGCCGTTTTGTAAGGAGCAATATAGAGTCTGCCACCACAGCCTTGGAGTGCGGTAACAGTTTCTTCCAGTGCCGTTTGTAGTTCAATCGTCGGTAGGGAATGTAGGAGAGTGGAAACTCGGTTAATGGTTGCTTCGATAAAGTGCTGTTGACGCGCTTGAGACAGGAGATTGGATTGAGCGATCGCCATTGAAACTTGATCGACTACCAATTGCACAATTTGCAATTCCTGTCTTGAAATTGAGTGGGCTTGGGAATGATGTGACACGATTAAGCCCCAAAGTCGCTCTTGACTTGGCGTTGCCTGAATATCGTAATGCACAATCGGTAGTACTAATGAAGAGGCGACACCCATGGCTGTGAGGTAAGCCGCATGGCAGGGGTCTACAGGGCGATAGTAGAATTCTTCAACCACAGGGCGATCGCTAGAAGCAACAGCATCCATAGGCGAGAATCCAATCATCCCAGCAGCAACATCGACGATTGAACGTAGGCGTACTGTCAGGTAAAGCTGCCGAGCAGTTTCAGGAATATCATCGGCTGGAAAGTTTAGCCCTTTGAGAGACGGAAGGCGATTGTCTTGAATAGACTCTGCCATCACTTCTCCACTGCCAGATTTGTGAAATCGGTAAACCATTACCCGATCAGTTCTCAAAAAGGCACGGATTTCACTTACCGTCGTTGTTAGGATTTCTTCTAATTCCAGAGATTGACGAATCCGATTAGTGATTCGACGCAGTAAATCTTCCTGGTTAAGCTCTGGCTGTCGCACTGTCGTACTCTCTCTAGGATTTTTTCTAGTTATGCACCCGCCATAAATGTTCGATGAAGGCTTTCTCTGTACAAGCATTTTCTTACCTAAAAGCCAATCAGGACATACATACAACCCTGAAAGTTCATAAAAATTAAGCAAACTTAGCTACTTCTTGTACTTGTTCTATAGAATATACACAGATAAGGATTTTTAGTTAATCTCTCGTGTGTTTACGGGTTGGTGTAATTCAGCGAAGCCGTCGTTTCGGGATAGATGAATAGGCATTAGTTATCAGACAATCTGTCTCACTTCCTCATTCCAAACTCTTAAAACAGTGAGATTTATGGTTGTTCACAACTCAGTTCCTTGCCTAAACGTAAAGACAAGATGTGAATCGCGGGATGAAGATCGAGGCTTTTTCATTGTTGATGTGTGATTCTTTAGATAAGTAATGAGGGCAATTTATTTAATAGACTGATTCCTGTCCAATGGTAACTGAGCCATGTAAAGCCAAGCTCACCTAGGAAAATGGACAAATCAAGGGTTAAAGTGCATTACAGGTGTAATACTTCTTGAAAAAGCTTCAAGTGAATAAAAGATGATGTTATTGTTAATATTCTAATCTTGAAAGCTTCAATCCGTCGAATTCTGGAAATCGCTCATCAAGAAAAAGTTTTGACTTGAGGCGTTAGGGCTTAATTCTTACTGCCGCTTGCCACAATGCTAGGTTATTTGCTGCCGTTGTCGGATTTCTTGGCGAACATTCATGAGAATTTTCCCTAATTGGTTTTGACCCGTTTTATCTTGACCACAGCCCCAGTAATAATCAACAGGAGAGTCTTCCACAATCAGTTCTTCGCCAGTATCAAGCAGAATTGCCTGAATATCGGTATGGGTGAGAAATTTGGTTAAAACACCTTGCCACATGACTTGTGACTTCACCTGCTCCCAGTCGGAACGAAGTTTGCGAGTGCGATCGCGTCCTAAGGTTGCCGCATCCATCGGTGTTGGGGCATCGCGAATCACAGCGATTAAGGCTTCATCTTCAGTACCGACAAATTTGTGAGCTTGGTAGTAATGCTCCACAGTTTGCCAATACAACTCCTTGATTTGAATTGGATGGGGGGAGAAGTTGGAAAAGCAACCGTAGGGTTCAGTAACCTTATAAAAGTAAATCGTCATGTCAAACTATTTGTTCTATGCCCAGAGTAAAATATTGGAGACCTTTTCTTTAGCCAAGCTCTGCCTTTAGATAGTTGCCAGATTTAAAAAAGTGTCTCTGCCTTGGTCTAAATACTCTGCGAAGTGAGATTAGACAGTTCAACAGATTAACGATGTCATCTGACTAGAGGCTGACCCACACAAAGGCGTAATGCATATCTCCAGCAAGGCTGAGAGAATAGTTGTTGGGTTAGCTACTCTCTTTTAAGGATAGGATGGGTAACCGCTTTGTCCATCCCCTGTATAGGTGTCAAAGAGTCGGCACACGACAACTCAATGTTATAGAAATAGAAATAGAAGCTGTATCCAGAATCAAACTGAATCAAACCGAGTCATTCGTTTTTCTTCCCCAGTGGAGGCGCAGTACGCACCTAAAAATGCTACCGAATAATATTAGTAACTCAAGTTGCCAAGCCGTTATTTATGATCAACTCTCTAAATCGCGACTCTGCTTCTCTGGCATGGATCAATTTTCAACTCGGTAGAAAATCAGGAAAAAGAGTTTCTATTGGCTCTTCCACAAGACACTAAAAAAAAGCAAAGCTGTATCGTAATATACATTTAGTCAAGATTAGCTAGCTTTAAAAGTTAATATAAGATTAGCTAATGTTCAAAGCATCCACAATCCATGCTACTAAAGTTTCAATTAATTTAAATTTAGGCTAGGTGCCGTTATGGACTTTGAAGAAAATTATCAACAATGCTTAGATAAATTACTTTGGGTCAACGAGCAGTTAGAGGTAAAAATTCCTCAAGCCCAACTTTATAAAATTGCTAAGCTTATTGTTCAAACAATGACAGGCCCTTGGCGCTATTTTCATTCAACCGAACATATTTTTGAAGTCGGTGGATATAGAGATGCGATTGAAGTACTAGCGGCTTTATTTCACGACATAGTATATGTACAAGTGGATGGAAGTGTAAATTTTAACCTCACCTACTATCTGACTCCTTTTATTAGAGAAGAGGAGGGGAAAATGTTTATTCAAGAGAAAAGTGAATATAATCGTGATTCCGACTTTGAAATGGTAGCTGCGATCTTTGGTTATGTTCCTGGGCAGCCGCTTTCTCCTTTTTCGGGGCAAAATGAATTTTTGAGTGCTGTCGTTACTGCCAAGGTTTTATCAGCTTTTTTGAGTCCGTCGCTAATCGTACAGATAGTTGCTTGTATTGAAGCCACGATTCCTTTTCGCTCAAAGTCAGAATCAGGGTTGAGTCCTTGTGAAGTCTTATATGAGCGACTGAAGTTAACTAATGAGCAGTTCAATCTTCAGTTGACAGAGGAAGAAATCATTCAAACCTTGAAGCGCTCAGTAAGAGTGGCGAACCGCGATGTATATAGCTTTGCTAATCAGAGTTCTGCTATCTTTTTATCCAGCACTTGGAGTTTGTTACCGGAAACTAACCATAATCTCCAGAAATCGGGTTCTTACACGGTTCGTGATTACCGAATTGCCATGCAAAAGATGGCAAATTTCATGAATTTTCTCAATCCAGATCTGATTTTCCGTCAGTTCCAAGGAGAACCGGATGACCAAACCTATCAAAGCTTGGTTGAGCAAGCGAGGACGAATCTGCAAGCGGGACGGCTTTACTTGGAGAGCAAACTCGTTACAATCGCTATTCTTGAAGCTTTGTCTTTACGAATCGGCTCAGATGTTTCTCTATCAATCATTATGGGGGAATTACCGGGTTCGGGAGTTTCTGTCGGTCGGTTGGTAGAGTATTTTCCTGATATTCATAAGGTTTATCAACCTGCAACTGATACTGAAATAACAGTATTGAATTTATTTGAAGTCGGACGAAGTAATAATACAAGTTACGATCTCAAAACTTCGCCCTTAACTGCCTTTATCGCTAAATACGTTGGATTTGATGAAATTCGAGAAATGCGATCGCACTCGTATTCCTTTTTCCAAGGAACTATTTCTTCCGAAGAATTTCTGACTAATTGCAATCCGGCTCTCATTACAGTCATCACTAACGGTGTAATCAAACTCTTGGAAAATCGTAAGGCAGCATTGCTTGGTTCTTGGAAATCGCGCATGTCTTAAAATAATCTATTTAGATAGTCGCTTTTTAGGACTAAGAGAACACAGACACTTTCATCTTCCTCTGTTCTCTCACGAAGTTAAGGATAGGTTATCGAATTATTCATACATTAATTTTAGGTTAAGCCAACATCTTCTTCGTGGGCAGTTATCAAGTATTGGTCAGTAGCTCACTCTAATTAAATATGCTACAAAAATTACATATTTCACACTTGTTTTACTTTAGATAAAATATAAATGTAATCCTAAAAAATATAATTTATTACCCTAAGTTTTAACCCTAACTTTACTTTGATTGAAATACAATCAAAGGAATCATAGCAGTAATCCAATCATCCAGTGCTTAGGCTCATCATTAAGCTAGGGCGACGCATCTACTAGGCAATGTTGAGTACACTCTCGCTACAAACTATTAATTGTGCTTGTTCAAATACCAGATAGGCTTACGCTTGATTCACGTCTGGCAGACCTCCCAACACATGACTTTCAAGTTAGCTTAACAACCTTGGGGGAGGTAGTCGTAAAAAAGTTTCAGCGCCAGCCTGAGTTACCAGGGGTAATGATTACGAATGATAGTCAAATCGTAGGCATGATTTCTAGAACTCAATTCTTTGAATGGCTCAGTCGTCCCTATGGATTAGAGACTTTCCTGAAACGTCCAATTAAATCCCTTTGGAGGATGATTGCGGATAGTGGGGAAATTGCTGATGTAGAAAAATTCCTAGAAAAGCATCTCGTGTTGAGTGCGACTTGCCCTATTGATAAAGCCGTAGAACTTGCTCTCAAACGTCGAACCTCCTTAGCCTATGAACCGATCATTATTGAATGGGCAGATGGGCGGCGGCGGTTACTCGATATGCAGGTTTTGCTCTTGGCTCAATCTCAGCTCTTTGCCCTAGCCAAAGAAGCGGCTGATACCGCCAATCGGGCTAAAAGCGAATTCCTTGCCAATATGAGTCATGAACTACGTACTCCCCTAAATGCCATTCTCGGCTTTACCCAGGTAATGAACCGAGATCCATTTCTATCTACTGAACAGCAACAACATTTGGGCATTATCAATCGCGCTGGTGAGCATCTGCTGGAATTGATCAACGACATTCTCGAAATGTCCAAAATTGAGGCAGGCAGAATTGCCTTGAATGAAACTAGCTTTGACTTGTATCGCTTGCTAGATAGTCTCCGCGAGATGCTACAACTCAAAGCCTCATCCAAAGGCTTACAACTTCTTTTTGACTATGCACCAAACGTCCCTCGATACGTACAAACCGACGAGCGGAAGTTGCGAGAAGTTCTGATTAACCTTCTCGGTAATGCCATCAAATTTACTCAACACGGATGTGTGACGCTGCGGTTAAGTATGCGGAATGGGGACAAGGAAGAAAAGGAGGAACTTTCTGAAAACGCAGCCTTATCTCCCTACTCCCTATTCTTCGAGGTGGAAGACACAGGAGCAGGTATTGCTCCAGAGGAAATAGAGCAATTGTTTACTGCTTTTGGGCAAACAGAAACAGGTCGTAAATCGGGAGAAGGTACGGGATTAGGTTTACCGATTAGTCAAAAATTTGTGCAATTGATGGGGGGGACTATTACTGTCAGTAGTAATCCCGGTCAAAGGACAACGTTTGCTTTTGATGTCCGAGTGAAGCTAGCTCAAGCGGCTGACATTCCAAAGACTCACCCAACCAGTAGGGTTATTGGCTTAGCACCTGACCAGCCGAACTATCGCATCCTGGTGGTTGAGGATCGTTTAGAGAGCCGTCTACTGTTGGTCAAGTTGCTAACCTCTTTAGGCTTTTCTGTCCGTGAAGCTGAGAATGGTCAAGAAGCTCTTGAACTATGGTCAAGTTACTCGCCGCACCTGATCTTGATGGATATGCGAATGCCTGTAATGGATGGGTATGAGGCTACCACACAGATCAGAGCGCATCTCAAAGATCAGACAACAGTAATTATTGCCCTGACTGCTAGTGTCTTTGAGGAGGAGCGAAATATTGTCTTGTCAGCAGGTTGTGATGACTTTGTGCATAAGCCTTTTCGAGAAGAGGTACTTCTAGAAAAAATGGCAGAACATTTAGGGGTGCGTTATCTCTATGAAGAGGTAAAGTCGCCAGATGTTGTGTCTGGAGATGGCGCTTTCGAGGAAACTCAGGGTGAGTTTATGATAACTGACCAATCCCTCTCGCTTCACTTATCCCAAATGCCAACTGAGTGGATAGAACAACTGCATCAGGCAGCAAATAAATGTTTTGATCATGTGATTATTCAGCTTATTAAAGAAATACCACACGCTCATGCACCTTTAGCGATCACGTTGGAAAATTGGGCAAATAATTTTCTTTTTGAGCAAGTTATAGATTTAATTCAACAGGTACAGGTAAAAGAACCATTATCCGCTATAAAAAATTAGAAGCGTCAAACCTAATCTGAAACTAGGTGGTAGGTGGTAGGGGAGAGGGGTTTTCCTCGCCATGTTTGTGTACTGAACTCAAATTACAGATGAACAGTAATCAAACTGAGACAACTAAAGGAAACATTCTTATCGTTGATGATACGCCAGACAATCTGCGCCTTTTGTCAGCTATTTTGACTGAGCAAGGCTATGAAGTTGGCAAAGCGCCCAATGGTCAAATGGCATTGAGGGCGGCTAAGACAGCCCTACCTGATCTCATTTTGCTCGACATTAATATGCCGGATATTGATGGTTATGAGGTTTGTAAACGCCTGAAGGCGGATGACAAAACTAAGGATATTCCTGTAATTTTTATTAGTGCTCTTGATGAGGTTTGGGATAAAGTCAAAGCCTTCCATGCTGGTGGCGTGGGCTATGTGATTAAGCCATTTCAGAGGGAAGAAGTTTTGGTTCGCGTCGAGAATCAACTTGTGATCGCACGTCTTCGCTCATCCTTTCAGAAACAAAATGTACACTTGCTGCCGGAGACTCCAAAGCTTTTGGTGCAGGAAGGACAAGGAAAAATTTTTGAATCAACTTCTCTCGTATCTCTTGAACAGGTAACTAGAGGAAATATTCTCATTGTTGATGATACCCCAGACAATCTGCGCCTTTTATCCACGATTCTGACTGAGCGAGGCTATGAAGTTGGTAAAGCGCGTAACGGACAGATAGCATTGAATGCCGCTAAGGCTGCCCTACCTGATTTAATTTTGCTCGACATCAATATGCCGAATATGAATGGCTATGAAGTTTGTGAATACCTGAAAGCAGATGACCAAACTAAGGAGATTCCCGTAATTTTTATCAGCGCTCTCGATGAGGTTTTGGATAAGGTCAAAGCTTTTAAGGTTGGTGGCGTAGACTATATTACTAAGCCATTTCAGGGTGAAGAGGTGTTGGCTCGTGTTGAGAATCATTTAAAACTTCGTGCCCTCTCGAAAGCACTGCAAAAAGAACAAGAAAAATCAGAGAATTTATTGTTAAATATTTTGCCTCAGGCGATTGTTGAGGAGCTAAAACAAAATCAGAGGGCTACGCCTACACAGTATGAGGAAGCAACATTTTTGTTTGCTGATATTGTTGGCTTTGCGCCCCAGTCCTTTTCTATGACTCCTACAGATGTGGTTAACTTGCTAAATCAGGTGTTTTCTATCTTTGATCAGCTAGCCCAGCAGCATGGTGTTGAGAAAATTAGAACAATTGGGGATGCCTATTTTGTAGCAGGGGGACTGCCTGTCGTGCGAAACGATCATGCTGAAGCCATTGCTGAGATGGCACTGGATATGCAAAAAGCGATCGCACGTTTCCAATGGCCCAATGGTGAACCCCTAAAGCTGAGAATTGGCATTAACACGGGTGGCCCTGTGGTAGCGGCTGTGATTGGTATCAAAAAATTTGCTTATGATATTTGGGGGAATGCTGTAAATATTGCCTGTCGGATGGAGACGCAGGGAGTCGCAGGACGTATTCAAGTTACGGCGGATACTTATGAACGGTTGCAGGATAAGTATGAGTTTGAAGAACGGGGCGTAATCGGCGTTAAGGGTAGGGGAGAAATGACGACTTATTGGTTGTGCGATCGCAAACACCCAAGCTCAATTTCCTAGATTGAGTAAATAGAAAGCAAGATTGTGCAGTTCATCTAGTTGGTTAACAGTTCTGCTGCGACTAATCCTTTTTGGATTGCAAGGATTGCGGCTTGAGTGCGATCGCGTACTTCCACCCAATAATATTGAGTCTTGTGAAACCTAACTTATGAGCGACTTCCAAAATGACTCGTGTAATTGGTTTAATCAGTGGCACATCTGTAGACGGAATTGACGCAGCTTTGGTGGAAATTTCTGGTACGGATATCAATTTGCAAGTGGAACTGGTGGCTGGGGAAACTTATCCATACCCAGATAGTTTGAGAGAGCAAATCTTAGCGGTTTGTGCTGGTGCCTCTCTTTCAATGGCAGAGTTAGCCGAATTGGATGATGCGATCGCTTTTCAATTTGCCCAAGCAGCACAAGAAATTCAAGGCAACTCTCCCTCAGCTAGCTTAATTGGTTCACATGGTCAAACCGTCTATCACCGCCCACCTGTAAAGCAGGGAAGTCAACAAACTCTAGAAGAACCCCTTCCCACCTCTCCATCATCCCATCTCCCCATCACCCAACTGGGATACACTCTGCAATTGGGACGGGGAGAGGTTATTGCCCAACTGACAGGTATCAAAACAATCAGCAATTTTCGTGTAGCTGATATTGCAGCTAAGGGACAGGGGGCACCACTAGTGTCAAGAGTGGATGCTTATTTGCTCTCGTCACCAACTCAACATCGGTGTATTCAAAACATTGGTGGAATTGGCAACCTTACATACCTCCCAGCCCGTCAAGGCAATTGGCTAGAAGCAATCTGCGGCTGGGACACAGGCCCCGGTAATGCTCTTTTAGATTTAGCGGTGCAGCACTTTAGTCACGGCAGCCAAACCTACGATCAAGATGGTAACTGGGCGCGTCAGGGTACCCCCTGTCAGGCACTGGTTGAACAGTGGCTTAGCGAAGACTTTTTCCACCTATCACCGCCAAAGTCTACAGGACGAGAGTTATTTGGTGTTGATTACCTAAATCGCTGCTTGGCAGAAAGTACAGCTTACCACTTGAGTCCTGCTGACACTCTGGCAACACTGACTGAACTGACTGCATCCTCAATTGTCCACAGCTACCACAACTTCTTACCCAAAATGCCGGACGAAGTCCTCTTATGTGGGGGGGGGGGTCGTAATCTTTACTTAAAGCAGCGTCTACAAGCCTTGATGGAGTCTGTGCAGGTACGAACAACGGATGAGGCTGGAGTAAGTGGAGATTTTAAAGAAGCGATCGCCTTTGCTGTTCTAGCCTACTGGCGCTCTCTTGGTATTCCTGGTAATCTTCCTCAAGTTACGGGGGCAGCAGCCGCCGTACCGTTAGGGAATGTCTATGCTCCAATAGAGTCTTAGTACAGAGTTCGGTGTAGTATGTAAGACTCCGGTTATACTCTTAATGATACTTACCGCCTTTCATCCTCATCTATGCCACTTTGGGAATCCGTCTACTTAAGTTAATGACTAATCCTTAGTTGAGAGAATGAAAGAGGCGATGTGTTGCATTACAAGCAAAGGTAAAAACCGTGGCTCACACCTTTTTAATGGAGGCGGGACGCTGGACACTCCAGGGAAATTGGCTGGAGCGAAATGGAATGCCAATAGCGGTCAAAGGTAAGACGATCGTTGCCTGGGGTCGGGAAAACTGGTTTACTATGGTCACAAAGCTAGTTTTTCCTGATAGCGATCGCGAAGATATTTCTTTTCAGTATCGAGGGCGTCTTGACGCTGGTGAGCGACAGTACACCTTTGTTTTACAACACAGTGTCTTAGGTCGTGTTGAGGGAGAAGGCTGGGTCACTCCGGAATCCATTGTGCAACGCTACTGGGTCTTAGGCGATAAGCAACGGCGTAGTGGCTTTGAGACAAGGCACCGGCTTGATGAAAACACCTACTACCTATCAAGTGGCATTATGGCAGGTCACTATCTCACAAGCACCATGGAGGCAACTCTAGAGCGTCAGCCAGAATCACCCTATTCTTGAGTTTAAATAGTGGGTGAGTTTAATTTAACAGACGAGCAACTAGGCGGTGGCTTGCTCAATGTCCCCAAAATAACTATTTCTTTTCTTGCAAGAGAGAAATTAATTGTAGGCAATCCCAACGCCGCCTCAGCTTGCTTTGTTTCCTACTCGACTCATCTAGGAATCGTTAAAACGATGACCTGAGCAAGCTGGGTCAACTTGTATCACAATCGCTGGAAAGTTATGAGGAAATACTTTTCCTTGAAACCTCCTAAATTATGTTCTAACGAAATCGATCGCTAGGTATATTTCACAACTGCTTCAAGCTGCACCCACTTAAATCATGTTGACAGACCCTAACACTGGTCGCTTACTCGCCAATCGCTATCAACTCGTTGAGCTGATAGGCAAAGGCGCTATGGGTCGAGTTTATCAAGCCAAAGATATGTTGCTGGGAGGCGTCATCGTCGCCGTCAAGTTTCTCTCCCAAGCCTTACTAAACAAGAAAATGCGCGAACGCTTTGAGCGGGAAGCAACCATCTGTGCGCTGCTCGGCGAGAAAAGCAATCACATTGTTCGCGTCAGAGACTACGGCGTGGATGAAAATGATATTCCCTTTTACGTCATGGAATATCTGGAAGGAGAAAACTTAAGTGCAGTGATTCGACCGCACCCTCTTCCTTTACCTCGATTTTTGAACATCACCCGCCAAATCTGCCTAGGGCTGCAATACGCTCATAAAGGCATCATTATTGAAAATCACCTCTCCCCAATCGTCCACCGCGATATTAAGCCAAGTAATATTCTTATTATCCAAGACACCTCTTTCGGTGAACTCGTAAAAATCCTTGATTTTGGGATTGCTAAACTTCTCCAGGAAGACAGCTCTCAAACTCACTCGTTTATGGGCACGATGGCTTATTGTTCTCCCGAACAAATGGAGGGGAAGGAACTCGATAACCGCTCAGACATTTATAGTTTAGGCGTAGTGATGTTTGAAATGCTCACCGGGGAGATGCCGATTGTGGGAGAAACGCATTCCTTCGGTGGTTGGTACAAAGCGCATCACTTTTCACCTCCCAGATCGTTTGAATCTGTTAACCCCAGATTGAGATTACCAAAGGCGCTAGAAAATCTAGTAATGAGCTGTCTGGCAAAAGACCCAAAGGCTCGTCCTCAAAACGTTACGGAAGTCCGACAGACTTTAGAATCTTTAGAGCAACGCTTTGGTCGGGGTCAGCAACTGGGTCAGCGCATTGGTGCCGCACTATCCAAATTACCCGTTGTCACCGACTTACAACAAAAGCCTTCTCTTAGTGCTGATGAAATTTGTTGGCAGGCTTCCTGGCCCAAGGACAAACCCATCGCTGCGATCGTCTTTCCTCATATCATTACTAATGGCAGTGAAGCTTTAGCCACACTCTGGGTAATGCTAAACAAACAGGACATTCAGAATCGTCAGGTAAGTACACGATACAACCATTTCCTGTTTCTAATGTCACCTCATCCAATGATGCTCTGGATTACGGCTCTGCACAACCGTGAACATGGAGCGCGGTGGCTTCCTTGCTACTTAGACCTCAAAACAGCGATCGGTCAAAGAATGGTTAGGCGCTTGGGCGAAACTGGATGCTATCGTATTTTATTCTTTGCCTTAACAGAACCAGAACATTGCGCTAATGTGATGACTTCAACGATCGCCCCTATCCAACGCAGACGGTTCATAGATTGGGCAAATACGAGTCAGACATTAATCACCACTACTCAGCCAGAGCTGAGTAAGAGAATCCTCAAGCAAGAGTTTGAGAAACTCAAGCCGAAGATTTTGATGAAGTTGGAGACGATTTACACTGGCGATACTACTGATATTTCGGATTAGGGATTGGGAATTGGGAAAAGCGTAGAGCTAAGTTAGTTTCAGAACTCCCTGTCACTAGTCACCAATCCCCATCCCCGATTAGAGCTGCTTGACTTCAGACACTAGCTGCGCTACGACATCCTTAGCACTGCCAAAGAGCATCATGGTTTTGTCTTTGTAGAACAGGTCATTATCGACACCTGCAAAGCCTGTACTCATCCCTCGCTTAATGACGATCGCATGTTTTGCCTTGTCTACCTCTAAAATCGGCATTCCATAAATGGGGCTACCCGCATCACTGCGTGCGGCTGGGTTAACTACATCGTTCGCACCAATCACCAGCGCGACATCCGTTTCCTCAAACTGGGGATTGATGTCATCCATATCATACAACTGAGGATAAGGTACATTCGCCTCTGCCAATAACACATTCATGTGTCCCGGCATCCGACCCGCAACAGGGTGAATCGCGTATTTTACCTCAACGCCTTTCCCTTCTAGCTGGTCAGCCAACTCGCGCACTGAATGTTGTGCTTGAGCCACTGCCATACCATAGCCAGGAATAATCACCACTGAGCGGGCATATCCCAACATCATTGCCGCTTCTTCGGGATCAACGCTCTTGACGGTCTTATCTTGGTTGCCACTGCCACTAGCACCAGCCACTGCCGATTTTCCACCTCCTCCAAATGCACCAAACAGCACACTTGTCAAGGAGCGGTTCATCGCTTTACACATAATCTGGGTCAGGATGATGCCCGACGCACCGACTAAGGCACCAGCAATGATCAACATATTGTTCATCACTACAAAACCAGCAGCACTCGCGGCTAAACCTGAGTAGGAGTTCAGTAGAGAAATCACCACTGGCATATCGCCACCCCCAATTGGGAGAACGAACAACACACCGAGTAAAAGGGAAATCGCAACCAGCCCTAGGAATACTGAGATATTGGCTTGTGTGACGATGAGATAGCCACTTGTGACGAGAAAGCCAATCAATAGCAGAGCATTAACAGGTTGTTGCAAAGGGAACGTAATCGGGGCACCAGGCAAGAGACCTTGCAATTTGGCAAAGGCGACAAAACTACCTGTAAGTGTGATACCACCAATTAAGACACCGAGAATGATCGTAATCGTGGCGTCGAGAGATACAGGTTCCCCAGTACTAAGTAATCTCCAGAACTCTCCAATCGCCACTAAAGCCGAGGCAGCCCCCCCAAGACCATTGAGCAAACCAACCATCTGGGGCATATCGGTCATTTCGACTTTATAAGCTGCGATCGCACCCAGTACTGAACCAATCGATAGCCCCACGATAATCATTGGGTAGTTCAACACCTGCCGATCCAGTAGTGTCACCACTACTGCCAAGAGCATCCCTACCGCTGCTAAGGAATTACCCCGGCGGGCTGTTGCTGGTGAACCCAACTGCTTCAAACCCACAATAAATAGCGACGCTGCAACTAAATAACTCAGCTCGATCCCCGTAGGCAGAAAGTCAATCACGCCTTCACCTCTTTTTTCTTAAACATTTGCAACATCCGATCCGTGACTAAGAAACCGCCCACTACGTTGATGGTTGCCAGGACTATGGCAATTAAGCCCAAAATCACAGTGATATTCCAGTCTTTTGGGCCAGAAATGAGTAGCGCCCCAATCACAGCGATGCCAGAAATTGCATTCGCCCCAGACATTAAAGGGGTATGAAGTGTTGGCGGCACTTTGTTGATCACTTCAAAACCAACAAATGACGCTAAAACAAAGACAAACAAACTTGCAAGTAATGCTGTTGTCATAAACTGAACTAAGTTTTTCCGATACTAGACGCAATAATTTTGACGCGATTGACAAGCGCGAAAGAGAGTAGTTGCCTGAAATTAAACCGCTGCCCTAACCTGATCTAGAGCATCCTTGACTCGTTGGTTCCGAATTTCCCCTGCGTGAGTCACGCAAGTGCTACCAATGATGTCATCGTCAAAGTTCAGTTGTAATTGGCCATCTTTAACCAAGTACTGCAACAGGGTAGAGATGTTCTTGGCATACATCTGACTGGCATGTATTGGCATGGAAGAGGGTAAGTTAATCGGTCCGATAATCGTAACACCGTGTCTTACAACGTCCTTACCCGGTTCGGTGCCTGCACAGTTGCCACCTTGTTCAGCCGCGAGGTCAACAATCACGGAGCCAGGGTTCATCTGGGCTACCATTTCTTCAGTGACAAGTAACGGGGCTTTTCTTCCAGGAACCTGAGCTGTTGTGATCACGACATCGGCATTCTTTACGTGTTCAGCCACGACTTCTTGAGTGCGCTGCTTGGACACCTCAGAGACTTCTTTGGCGTAACCTCCTGCGGCTACGGTTTCTTCGTCTAGCTTGACTTCGACGAATTTGGCACCGAGACTTTGCACTTCTTCCTTAACGGCTGGACGGATATCAAAGGCTTCAACGATAGCTCCCAAACGTCGTGCTGTTGCGATCGCTTGTAGTCCTGCAACCCCTGCTCCCATCACAAATACCTTCGCAGGCTTGATGGTACCAGCTGCTGTGGTCAACATCGGGAAGAACTTGGGCAGTGCTGCCGCTGCAATCAGTACAGCTTTGTATCCAGCGACACCCGCCTGAGATGACAGGGCATCCATACTCTGCGCTCGGCTAGTACGAGGAATCAGCTCCATCCCAAACGCCGTTATTTTCCGATTGGCTAGGTGCTGTGCCACCTCTGGTAACCCAAGCGGATTGAGGAAGCTAATCAAGACGCTTCCTTCCCGCATTTGATTAATTTCATGTTCTTTGGGGACACCTACTTTCAGTAGGACATCTGCCTCACTCCAGAGGGTAGCTGCATCATGGATAATCTTGGCACCAGCAGCTTCATAGGCATCATTACTAAAGAATGATGCCTCACCCGCACCGCTTTCTAACCAGATTTCTAAGCCCTGTTTGACTAATCGGGCGACGATATCAGGAATCAAGGCGACGCGATGCTCACCAACTTCTACTTCAATTTCTTTAGCGATCGCTATTCTCATGAACGCTCCTTGCAACTTCAGCTAGTGATAACGATAAAAACTTGCCTCAAACAAAACCAATTACTTCAACCTCCGACCCAGCACTTCACTGGCAGCACAAAAAAGCACTAGCACAGTGCAGGTAGCCAGCCGATCAAGTAAGGAAAACAAATCTCGTCATAATTTGCATCCTATGTTGCACTCCAAATCCTGATCGCTATCTTTAACTTCTCTTAGGAATTCGATGTTTAGGCAGTAACAAATCTTAGAGTTGATCTGGGATTATCAAGTGGCGTTTGTCATACAACTTAAAATAAGTTGAGTAGAGGAAATAGGTCAAAATCCCTATTCCATAAAGAATTAAGGTTAGATACGGTTCTTAGTACAAACGCTCACTTTGGTAAGTGTTCTTAACAATTTGAATTAAAGCTTGCGACATTGTTGTGTATGGATTGCTGAATTGATAAGAATCTTTGCCGCTTTCTCACAGTTTCTCCTTTTTGATCAAAGGGGAGTCAACCCGGATTTGGGATCAGAAGCTTTTCCAGGTAATGGGGAAAGAAACACGGTTAAAAAGCTTACAACCATCAGCCGCAGCTAAATATCAATCCGTAGTGGCACTTTTGGGGAACTTTTTACGTCAGGGTAAAGTAAGGAGTAAAGGGCAACGGTGGGATTAGAGTGATCGCTTTGTTAAAAGGCTGGGTAGAGAATACTCCCTCTCTCCTATTTCATCTTCTTCAGTCATTATTCAAAGAGACTTAACTCTGATAAAGTCAAGAACAGTAAATTTTAGTAACGAACGTCAATACTATACCGTTAAGAGCAACAAACCTATGTTCTCCACAAAATCATCCATACGCCGCCTGTTTAGTGCCCTGGCAGTTACGGGTTGCCTACTTACAGGTGTTGCCGCTACTAGTTGGGCGCAGAATAACTCCGGATTAACGCTGTTTAGCGGAGTTCAGCGTGGAAATCAGCTGAACTATTACCTAGATTTTGGGGGTCGCCCTAACCAATTCGATCGTTATCGGCTGCGAATCCCTGCCAAGAAAATGGAGTTGGGAGTCTCCCAGTTTGCCATTTCTTATCCTGACTATTACAACGGCAAGTTTGACCTAAACAAAATCGAGGTGCGGGTTAAGGGCGATGCGGTTCCTCTGTCCAATGTCGAGTGGGATCAGGAGAATCATGTTGTTCAGATTGAGTTGGAGGAGCCAATTTCTGCGGGTAATAAAGTCGAGTTAGTGTTTTCTAACGTGAAAAACCCGCCATTTGGTGGGATTTATTACTTCAATTGCCAAATTTTGACACCCGGTGATGTTCCACTACCCCGTTACCTGGGTACATGGATTTTGAGCATTGGTCAAGGTTAGAATTCATACTCTCACAACGGGATGTTCTAGTATTGGTCGCTCATCGTTATTAGTAGAGGCGTGGTTAAGGAAAGCTGTGGCATACCGCTTTGCGATCGCGTCTCTATGCCGTCAGTTACTGATAACCCATAACAATGAACCAGAATTGTAGGAACAGGAGTAATTTTCATACAACTCCTTGATTGGGTGTAAAGCACCTGTCTCGTATTAATGTTGTGGGAAATTACGCCTCAAGCGTTTCTTGAGCAAGCTTTCCCCTAGTCAAGGTGCTAATGTAATAGACTGTGGCTCTTTTACAAAACGTCAAATCGCTTTTTTGAAGTAATCGCTCATGACTCAACGTACTCTTCGCGGTACCAGCCGTAAGCAAAAAAGAACATCTGGTTTTCGCGCCCGGATGCGAACCAGAACTGGTCAAGCTGTAATCAAAGCTCGTAGAAAAAAGGGACGTTATCGTCTCTCTGTCTAGTTGTGGTTTGTTGCTACAGGGCAATCGCACTCTTGTTGCACTGTTGATTGTACTCTTGTGGGAGAGTTGTCCGTGGCATTGCCTCAATCCAATCGGCTCAAGCACCGGCGAGATTTCCAGACGATTTATCAAAAAGGAATTCGTCGCTCAGGGCGTTATTTAACATTGCGGGGTCTGCGGCAGCGTAATAATGTCGTAGACACCCCACCTTTAGGTAAGTTACTGCCCTTGGATGAGAGCAAGCCTCCAACTCGGATTGGCATTTCTATTAGCCAAAAAGTTAGCAAAAAAGCCGTGGTTCGTAATCGAATTAAGCGCCAAATTCGGGCAATTTTCCGCCAATTTTTGCCACGTCTCTCACCGGGATGGCAACTGGTCGTGGTAGTTAGACCAGGAGCTGACGAGTGCGATTATGGGCAAATTTTGCGAGAATTAGAGCAGTTGTTAGCAGAAGCAGAGGTGCTTAATGGGCATTAAAGAGGAAACGTTCTTTGAAGGTGGCCCTCATGTTGGTGATTTGATTATTAATATTTTGATAGGGTTTACAGTTGTTGGCTTGCCCTTAACTGTTGGTGCAATTGTGCGATCGCTTTGGTTACGCTATCGAATTACGGATCGCCGTATCTCTGTAACCGGGGGATGGCGAGGGCGCGAACGTACCGATCTTATTTATTCAGAAATTTCAAAAATTATCAAAGTTCCTCGTGGCTTTGGGGGGTGGGGGGACATTGTTGTCACCCTGAGAGATGGTAGCCGCTTGGAGTTGCGTTCAATTCCCCGCTTTCGCGAAATCTACGACTACATCGCTGAAAAAGTCTCACAAAAAACAGGTAAACCCATTGACTCCGTAAAGTCTTGAGGTAACAGGCACCTCAGCTATGCCCAATCAGATGTGACCCGCTAGGAAGAGAAATTAAGTCTCTAACCCTCAACTATTGCAATCTAATACTGTAAGAGAGGCGAACAACGTGCGGGTCATCTAAACGGTACATGTCGGATAACCAGCCTCGCATTTTGACAAATTTTAGATAAATTAGATTAGAAAACTCTACAGCGTCTAGGTTGACTTCATACGAATGGACTTTGGTATCGGGTTTCTTTCTAACAACGTAATGCTGCCAATCCTGGATTTCTTTTACGGGATTGTGCCAAGCTATGGTCTTGCCATCGTGGCGCTGACTCTAGTCATTCGCTTTGCCCTCTTTCCCCTAAACGCTGGCTCCATTCGCAACATGAGGCGTATGAAGATCACCCAGCCGCTGATGAAAAAACGGCAAGAGGAGATTCAGAAGCTCTATAAAGATGACCCAGCCAAGCAGCAGGAGGAGGTAAGCAAGCTCTTTAAAGAGTTTGGTAATCCCTTGGCAGGCTGTTTGCCCGTACTGTTGCAAATGCCAGTTTTATTTGCCCTATTTGCTACCTTGCGAGGGTCGCCGTTCTCAGATATCAACTACTCTGTGAACCTACAAATCTTCCCTAGAGAGCAACTTGAACTGATTCAACCGCAAGCGTTCGTAACGAAACCTCAAAATATTTACATTGCCGATGGCGTTCATGCTCCAGTCGCCGCTCTACTTCCCGCTGGCAACCGCTTAGTCGTTGGCGAAAAGACTAAAGTTGAGTTTCAAACGGTTGAGGGCAAGCCTCTAAGTAAATTTATAGCTGAGTATCCGGAAACTGAAATTGCTCCTAAATGGCAAATCACCAAAGGTGAGGAGCGGGTGCAAATTCAAGAGGACGGTACCATCGTCGCGCTGGAACCTGGAGAAGTCACACTTCAAGGTACTCTCCCTGGATTAGCCGCTAATCGAGGATTCCTCTTTATTGATGCTTTAGGGCGTGTGGGTGCCTTTGATGAAGATGGAGCAATCCATTGGGATATTGTCGGCATGATTATCGCCTTTGGAGTCAGCTTATACATCAACCAACTTCTTTCTGGTCAGAGTGGTGGTGATGCGGCTCCCCAGCAAGCAGCGATCAATAAGTTTACTCCCGTCTTGTTCTCTGGGATGTTCTTATTCTTCCCGCTTCCGGCTGGTGTGCTGATGTACATGCTGATTGCCAACATCTTTCAGACTGTCCAGACCTTCATCCTGATGAGGGAACCGCTTCCGGAAAATATCCAGAAGATGATGGAGCAGCAAGAGAAGGAGACAAAATCGTCGTCTGGAGAGACAAGAGAAGCACTGCCTTTTGAGCGGCGTTCCAAGAAGAAGGCTTCAAGTTAGACCCCTGTGGGCAGTTGCTCACAACGAACGATGAAAATGGCTTTTCCCCATTCCCTACTTCCTGAATCCCTATTTTCGAGAGAGTTATGAGCAACCAGCCAATGCAGAGAGGTCAGCAGTGGCTTGAAGAACTTCTGCACTTATCAAGCTTGCCTACCCGTGTTGAAGCCACAGATACCGACGAATCACAAGACGATAAGCCAAGCTACTGGCTAACAATTGATCAAACCCAACTAACTAGCGCCCATATTCAAACCTTAATCGGTCCAGAGGGCACAGTCCTTGATGCAATCCAGTACCTAGCTAATTCAATTTTGAATCTGGGTCAAGGTGAAGAACTTCAAGCCTCTTACACCGTTGAACTTGACGGCTACCGCCTCCGGCGTCAAGAGGAACTTCGGGCAATGGCGACAGACGCCGCCGAGCAAGTCCGCCAAACGGGTCAAGAGTTTGAAATGAAATCCTTGTCTTCGGCAGAACGGCGTCAAGTTCATACCTTTTTAAAGGAGTGTGACGACTTAGAAACGGAGAGTAGAGGGCAAGAACCCGATCGGCGCCTTGTTGTGCGTTTACGCTCTCAAAATGGCTCTTAACAATTAAAATTGGCTCACAACTGGGTGTGAGTCATTTGGAAAGTGGGATAAGTATCATGGAAGCGGTTCATATTCCTTGGCTGCTCAAGCTACCAGAGCAGACAAATGAAATTCAAGTTAATGAGTTGATTGCTGGTTTAGAAACCCTAACACCAGTGAGGGGACGCTTAAAAGTGAGGCATCAAGGTAATTACCTGGAGGTTTCGGCTCAAGCGGAAACGATTATTACTTTGACTTGTCACCGCTGTTTGCAGCAGTACAACCACCGTTTAAAACTGGATGCGTCAGAACTCGTTTGGTTAGACGAGTCAGCTAACCAACCGGATGCTGGACCTCTAGAGCGTGAGACGGCACTGGACGATTTGGTGGAAACGTTGCCGCCGCAAGGGTATTTTCAGCCTGATACTTGGTTATATGAGCAACTGTGTCTGGCAATTCCTCCACGGCAACTGTGTGACCAGCAGTGTCCAGGAATCCAAGTTACGGACACGGAGAGTGCCTCGCCTACGGATCGGCGTTGGGAGGCTCTCGAAGCGCTAAAGCGACAACTTCCCGGATAGTCTGCTCTGCTCAAGAGTTATGGGTTATGTTATGAGTTACGAGTTATGAGCCACTAGTTTTAGGACTCATAACTCGTAAGCTTACAGAGGTAGATGTACGACGGCTGAGTCCCTGGTGCCATGAGTTTCAATGATGAGTTTGATCTGCTTCTACGTGCCCGCTATCCGTTGATTTACATCCCGACTCCGGAAGAGGAGCGAGTGGAAACGGCGATCGCACAATCGGCAAAACGCCTAGGCGATCGCGCTGTCTATATTTGGGATTTTGTTGATGGCTATCAGGGCAACCCCAATGACATGGGTTTTGCTCGCCGTAATCCCTTGCAAGCCTTAGAATTTGTAGAAAAACTACCAGAAAGTGCAGCGGCAATCCTTATATTAAGGGATTTCCATCGCTTTTTAGAAGATATCTCCGTTTCTCGTAAACTTAGGAACCTATCTCGCCGTCTAAAATCCCAACCTAAGAATATTGTGATTGTGACACCGCAAGTCGCTGTTCCCCCAGACTTGACGGAAGTGCTAACGGTTCTAGAATTTCCCTTACCCGATGCCTCGGAAATTAAAGCGGAGGTGGGACGCTTACTCGCGGCTACGAGTCAATCTCTGACCGATAAAGTTTTAGATGAACTGGTGCGTTCTTGTCAAGGTCTTTCCTTAGAGCGGATTCGTCGGGTTCTCACTCGTGCAATCGCATCTCATGGCGAAATCCAGCCTGAAGATGTTGAACTGGTTCTAGAAGAGAAACGCCAGTCGATTCGTCAGACACAAATTTTAGAGTTTTACCCAACTCAAGAAAAAATTTCTGACATTGGTGGCTTAGACAACCTGAAAGACTGGCTGCTGCGTCGGGGTGGTGCCTTTACAGAACGAGCAAGACAATATGGCTTACCTCATCCTCGTGGCTTGCTACTCGTTGGAATTCAGGGAACGGGCAAATCGTTAACAGCAAAAGCGATCGCTCATCACTGGCACCTCCCACTACTTCGCCTAGATGTTGGGCGTTTGTTTGGTGGCTTAGTCGGAGAATCTGAATCTCGTACTCGGCAGATGATTCAACTAGCCGAAGCCCTCGCCCCCTGCATTCTCTGGATTGATGAAATTGACAAAGCCTTCTCTGGACTGGATTCTAAAGGAGACGCTGGAACGACGAGTCGTGTCTTTGGCACCTTCATTAGCTGGCTAGCAGAGAAGAAATCTCCAGTATTTGTTGTCGCCACTGCCAACAACATCCAAGCTTTACCCCCAGAAATGCTGCGTAAAGGGCGGTTTGATGAAATCTTCTTTGTCGGGTTACCTAGTCAGGAAGAACGTCAGGCAATTTTTGAGTTACATTTATCTCGACTGCGACCTCATAACTTAAAAAGTTATGAGCTGGACCGATTAGCCTACGAGACACCGGACTTTTCAGGTGCAGAAATTGAGCAAACTCTGATTGAAGCCATGCATATTGGGTTCAGCCAGAACCGAGACTTCACCACTGATGATATATTGGAAGCCGCTAGTCAGATTATCCCCCTAGCTCGAACAGCGCAAGAGCAAATCCAGTTCCTCCAAGACTGGGCCGCCGCCGGAAAAGCCCGCTTAGCGTCTAGAGATAGCCGTCTGAGCAGTCGCATTCAGCGTCAACTTCAATAATTTCTTGTTGGTTGTTTGTTATGGGTATCAATCAAGCAACCAACACCTAATAACCCACAACTAACAACGAACAACTCCTATGAGTTTTTCAGGTATAGCTAAATTTGTCATTGGTTTTATTGTCGGTATCCTTCTCTTGGCGGGTAGCAGTGCCGCTACTGCCTATTACTTCTTTACTAAACTTGCCGCTCCCCCTCCCAAACCCATCTTTGCGGAGGAGCAACCGAAGGCTTCACCCGTTGCCAAGAAAACTAGTGCGCCCTCAACCTCCAATCAACCCAGTAAGCAACCCACCCCTAGTGCCTCACCCTCACCAACAGAGGAACTACCACCAGGCGCTTACAAGGCTCGTGTTACCTGGGAAGAAGGCTTAAGCCTCCGTGATGGGCCAGGAGCAGAGGCAAACCGTATTGGTGGGGTTGCTTTTAATCAAGAAGTCATCGTTCTTAAAGAGAGCAATGATCAAAGATGGCAGCAGGTACGATTAGCCGAAGGGACACAAGAAGGCTGGATTAAGTCAGGTAACATTCAACGAGTCAATTAAGGAAACCGTTTCGGATTGTCCTATATCCCTCTTCTGTCACTCTCCGGTTTTTCCTATTATTAATATTTTCTACAAAGGAGGTACATTAGGGAATACAGCGTTTGCCCATCTAATTTTGGCAATTGCCCTACTCTAAGCAATTTCTATGAAGAAAAAGTTTGCGATCGCCTACCATAGGTTAGTTCTAGAATTCAGCAATGGCAAAAGTTTTCGGAGAGTGACAGAAGAGGGATATAGCGGTTCTCAATTACCTGGGGTACAGCGAAAAGGCTCCTCGTTTATAGCCCCAAGCGTCTTTCTGGCATGAACCATGTAGCTTGCTTCTCACGAAGTGCGAATACCATGAAGCCAAATACTGGTACTTCACTCTCATTGAGAACTGCTATAGACTAGGGCGAGAAGTGCAAGTAGCCTAACGATTATTCCTTTATTGGTATTGGTTTGATAGATTTAGCAAATGACAACTTAGACTGGAGGCAAATTGACACGCCTCTTGTGAAAATCGTCTGTCAACTTAATTTTATTAAGAAAGGTAGCTAAATTTTAATCTTAATTGCAAAATCCCAGGTAAGTGGAAAGCTAGCTATGAAGGGATGGTAGTTTGTATGAACTGTAACTCACAGTCTTAACAACTCTACTTACAAACTACAAAAGATGTACAACAATAATTCTGATAAAGACTGGCTAACTGCTGCTGTAACGGCTGCCTTAGGTGCTGGAATCGTTACATCTTTCGCCGTTAGCCAAGGCCAAAATCCATTTGTTGCACTAGCGATTACTGGTTTTTCTGCGCTTGTTGCTGTGTTGTTCAGTCAAACAGGATTGATTTAAGAGATAACTTCTCTTAACTGATAGCTGGAAAAGTACTCACCTTGTTAATCGTCAATTTAGTGAAGAATAAGCACTTTATAAATAATTAAACGCCTCAGTAACAAGGTGAGTTAATAAGGGCAATACTCAGACTGTGAAAGGTTAAAGCCTGAAAAAAATAGAAATGTCACAGGCGATAAACAGTTCAGAAGAACTAACCTATTAGGAAAAAGTTTTCCTGGCTTTCGGAACTGGAGGGCAGATTTAGCCACGAATATCTAGCAATAGCTTAAATGATTTTTGTGGTATCGTCTGTCGTTATGCTTGTTACGTTATCCCTGGTATGGGTCATGGTCAAAGCAATTACAGACGATTGTTTACTGGCCATGTACGCTATTTCCTTACAACGCAGTTGGGCGATTGGCGAAATTGACATCTTCTTCAGCTTACGAGAAGCGAATCGTTTTCTCTGGTGGACTAGAAACAAGCACTGAGATTGAGGTCTCCTGTAGCAGGAAACCCATTGGACATCCAGCCAACAACAGGGGACGTGAGTCTAACCCACTCGCGCCCTTCACTGTCTACTCTCGACTGTGGAGGATTATTGAGCGTGACTCGCTCTTCAAAAAATACTGTACTGAGTGGACGAGAGTAAATATCCGGTCGTTCACGGACAACCACACCCTCAAGTCCTTGATAAGTAACTTGGCGGCAAAGGTTTGAGCCAGGAGGACGAGGACGGGTGACTACTTCTTCTGAGCGAGGAGGACGAGGACGGGTGACTACTTCTTCTGAGCGAGGAGGACGAGGACGGATGACTACTTCTTCCGGTTCTTCCGAGCACCGCTTAAGGTCTCTTGCCTCTACAAACCCCCTAATCGGAGAACTAATGGCTATCCACCCCCCTCTACCATCTTCCTCTGCTAGGACAACTTGTTCATTGGGTTCTAGCGCTCTAGTTGGACTGGCACTTGAACGCTCTCGGTAGACAAATATTGATCTAGACGCTGCACGGCATTGCCCTACAAGCCCTTGCGCTAAGTGAAACGTCCGCTTCTGCTGAGACTGGTTTAGTTCCGCTTCAAGAATCAGGTTAGCTGAACTAGTGTTGGATAAAACAGTAGTGATCGCCTTTATATCTCCTACAGTGCTTAACGCTAAAGCTAAGAGAGCGACAGGTGTTCCCCAGTAACTCATATTTTTCATGCCATTAACCCCTCACTCACTTTGTCAGTCTCTTAGTCAAATAGCAGACATATAAAGACTTGTGCAAATCATAAGGTTTATTGAATCACATCTTACAATCTGACTACTGGCTCACTCGTTGAAAGTTCAGCATTTTATACCAAGGCTTGACAGAGTTAATGCTTCCGATGCGTCTAATCTTTCAAATAAGTAACTAGTCGTAGGGCGATTTCTAGAAAAATCAAGAGCTTGAATAGTCAGCCAGAATTCCTCTAAACCAATAAACAACGCAGCGATTTCAATTTGACTCTAAATTTTTAGTTAGAAGCACTACTCATAGAGAAGTTAGTACACACTAGCTTTATCGAAACTAAACTTGAGCATAACTATCGGTAAATAAATTAGCAAAATCGTCGTTTCAATTGATAAACTAGCGAGATAAATTTCCCAGAAATGATATGGAAACTATTGCCTATCTTCATCTTGCACTAACCCACGAAGAACCTACTGACATCACTCAGAATTTAACCCTAGAGAATTTAAAGCTTCTAGAGTGGCTCAAGCAGCAAAAGCTAGCCACACACGCTCGGATTTATTTGCTATCCCTGGTTGTTAGCCTGAGCGTTTTGGGGATAGCAGGTGAGGCATTGGCTCAACGAGTACTAAGACAAGGCGATCGCGGTTTAGATGTAGAGTTGGTTCAAGAGCGTTTACAGCGGCTGGGATACTTATATCAGTCTCCTGATAGGGTTTTTGGTCCCGCAACTCGGAATGCAGTTATCCAATTTCAGCAAGATAATGGACTAAATCCTGATGGCGTAGTCGGTACGGATACTGAGGAAGCTCTATTTGAAGGAGGGCAGAGTCCACTCAGTACCTTCAACACTCCGCTCCTCTCGACTCCCTATCCTCCTCCTGTGTATGACTATCAGCAGCAACCTGTGTCTAGGCGATCGACAGGTACAACTCTATTGCAACGAGGGGATAGTGGTCTAGCCGTTCGGCAACTCCAGCAAAGGTTGAGACGTGAAGGGTATAATCCTGGTGCAATTGATGGAATATTTGGGAGAGATACTCAGAGAGCTGTTCAGGAGTTTCAGAGAGCTAATGGGTTGTATGTTGATGGTGTGGCTGGTCGAGAAACGCTCACAGCATTGGGAATCGGTTCGGGTTCTCCAGGCAATTCCTATGTGGTAGTCGTACCAATTCGGGGTGAGGATACACTTTCTGAGGTGCAGCGATACATAGCTGGTGCTAGTCGGAGAGACTCAAAACGTGGTGAGTATGTTGATGCTGGAGCGTTTAATAACCGAAACGATGCGGAAAGCCTGTCTTATCGGTTGCGATCGCATGGACTGGATGCACGGGTAGCATATCGCCCATAGTTGATGTATCACAGGTATCTTAAATAGTGAAATCACCAGCTAAACTGGTGCTTTGCTTTGTGATGCTTCTGGTAGAACAATGGAAACTCTTGCTTATCTTCACCTTGCCTTAGCCAACGAAACCCCAACTGATAACGATTACATTGCTTCGATTTCGACGTGGGAGAGTATAAATCTGTTTGAAATGCTCAAGCCGCAGCAGCTTTCAACACGAGCCACCTACAGTTTGCTCTCCTTCACCATTGCACTAGGGATTTTAGGAACGGCAACTCAGACATTAGCCTTGGTACAAGAAGGCTCACGCGGTTCACAAGTAACAGCCATCCAGCAGCGTTTACAGCAACTGGGTTACTTCAAGGCAAATGCCACTGGCTATTTTGGCTCCCAAACGAAAGAAGCAGTCATCCGGTTTCAGCAAGCTAAAGGACTGACACCGGATGGTGTAGTGGGTACGACTACAGAAACGGCTTTGCGTGGACAAACAGCCCCTCGTCCACAGCCTGTAAGAGTGCCTTTTAACGGTGTTTTGCGATTAGGCGATCGCAGCGACAAAGTTAGTCTTCTTCAAGAGAGTTTAGCAGCAGCCGGTTACTGTAGTGGGACTAGAGGTGTCTTCGATTCACAGACTCAAGCGGCTGTTCGGCAATTCCAGCAAGCCAGAGGACTAAGGCCTGATGGCGTTGTCGGTCCACAAACTAGAGCCGCCTTGCCTGCAATTGGTGGATCAGAGTCAACACCTACATCAGTAAGTGTGACTAGTCGGTTTGATACACGATCTTTGCAAAGGCGTTTGCAAGCCCAAGGATTCTATCGCGGCCTAATTGATGGAATTTGGGGACCACAAACTCAAGCCGCAGTGGAAGCCGCTCAACGCGCCTATCGCGTTAGTACCAGTGATATAAGAACCGGACGCTTTTAAGTCGTTATCCTAAACACCAGCAGTGCATCTACTCAGCAGAGTACTAATTTCTACAACCGTTTCACCAAGCTAGCATCGATATCTTGCAGCGTGGCACAGCCGCTCAACGCCATTGCTAAATTTAACTCGTCCCGCAACAGTTCCAGTACATGATGCACCCCAGCTTCTCCACCAACAGCTAGCCCCCATAACACGGGACGCCCTAACAACACAGCTTTAGCGCCTAATGACAATGCTTTCAGTACATCTGTGCCGCGTCGGATGCCACCATCCACGAGAACTTCTGCTTTGTCTCCTACTGCTGCAACCACCTCCGGGAGAGCATCAATAGTTGCGATCGCACCATCTAATTGCCTGCCCCCATGATTTGACACAATCACTGCCTTTACTCCATGTTCCACTGCCCGCAAAGCATCGTCCCCTCGCAAGATTCCTTTCACAACGACTGGCATTGTCGTTATTGATTGCAACCATTCCAAATCCTGCCAGGTTAGGCTTTGATCAAGCTGCTGCGTAAAATAGGTAAGCAACCTCGAATCTTCTACTGTTGCAGGAATTTCCCTACCCTTCATCGTCACGAGATTTGCCATTTGCATTCCTGACGGCAGTGTAAAAGGATTACGCCGACTTTTTTCCCTAGAGCCAGCCAGTTGTGCATCCACAGTCAAACATAAAGCACTAAAACCCGCCGCCTCAGCCCGTTCGACCAAGGCACGAGTAAGGGCGCGATCATGATGAATGTATAGCTGGAACCATTGAGGTGTGGACATCGGCACACTTGCCACCTCCTCCAAACTTTTGGTAGACATTGTACTCAATACCATTGCCACACCCATCTCAGCCGCCGCCCTACGTGTTGCCATTTCTCCTTCTGGATGTGCTAGACATTGGAAAGCTGTTGGAGCAATTAAAATCGGCATTCGGACAGCTTGTCCTAAAATTTGAGTACTTAAATCTCGATGACTGACATCTACTAACATCCGAGGAGAGAGTTTGAATCGCTCAAAAGCTTCCCGATTATCCCGCAACGTTACCTCATCCCAAGCGCCACCTGTGTAATAACCCAGTGCCATCTCGGATAAATACTGACTCGCTAATGATTCGTACTCAAAAAGGTTAATCGGTCTTTCTGAAGAATTGATTATCGGTTTTGCTTGCACCGAATGAGCCGACTGTGCCTTCTCCAAGCAAACCTTTAGCTCTTTAATTAGCACCTGTACATGAGGTTCATCGAGTACGGTAAAGTGAGTACCTGGTACATCATAGACCTCCAGACCTTGCTCAAACCGATCACCCCAACCCAATAAAGGGTCTCGAAACCATTCTTCTTCTTCTGCCCAAGTGTTTGCTCTAAATAGAATTCCCAAACCTGGATAAACGTTAGGTTTGTAATTTTTTAAAGCTAGTCGATTTGTCTGCTCAATAGTTGGGAGAGTTGGAATTGGTTCGGCGTTGGCTAACACAAGTCCTCGGTTTTGAGAAAGCTTATGTTGAAGCTTTTCCCTCATAGACGTTTGAATCGTCTTGATTCTCGTTGTCACTTTGTTGAGGATGTAATTTGGTCCCAGGCGTGAAAAACTTTGCCAATGATTAGAAAGCCGCTCTTTAACTGACAATTTTTTGAAGGCTACGACACTGCCCGCATCAAAGAGAACCAGCAGCGCTATCTTCTCACCTTGAGCAACTAGTTGCTGTGCCATCTCGAAGGCAACGGCTCCCCCAAAGGAGTAACCAGACAAATAATAAGGCCCTTGTGGTTGAATGAGGCGTACTTCTTTGAGGTATTCGGTTGCCATGTCTTCAACGCGAGATAAGGGCGCTTGTTTGCCATCTAGCCCTCTTGCTTGTAATCCATAAACAGGTTGATCTGAGCCTAAATAACGCGCTAAGTTCCAGAAATTGAGAACATTGCCCATTACGGCATGGACGCAAAACAGGGGTGGCTTAGAGCCAGCAGGTTGAATGGGTACTAGCGCACTCCAAGAAACAGTAGACTCCTCTTCCTTGGTGAGAAGGTTCGCTAGTTCCTCTACTGTTGGTGCTTGCAGTAGGATAGCTAGAGGTAGGTTTTTGCCAACTATTTGCTCAACTTGAGCAAGCAGTTGAGCCGCAAGAAGCGAATGTCCCCCTAACTCAAAAAAATTGTCTTTGATGCTAATGTTCTCAATGCCTAAAACCTTCTCCCAAATCTGTGTCAACTGAAGTTCTAAGTCATTTTGAGCTGTCACAAAGGTTTCCTTTCTCTCGGCATCATCTTGAGTAGGGGCTGGGAGGGAAAGGCGATCAAGTTTTCCATTTGGCGTTAGGGGCAGCTTATCCAGAAGCACGAAGGCAGAGGGCACCATGTAGCTGGGTAACTTCTCCTCTAAGACAATACGGAGTTCTTTAATCAAAGCGGTTTTGCTGATGTCTGCGGAAGGTAGCTTAGGAACGATATAAGCGACAAGCCGTTTGTCGCCTGGTTTGTCCTCTCTAGCCGTGACGACACTTTGCCTAATCGTAGGGTGTTGTTCCAGTACCGACTCAATTTCCCCTAACTCAACACGCATCCCCCGAAGCTTTACTTGAAAGTCAACACGACCTAGTATTTCTAAGGTGCCATTGGGTAGGTAGCGTGCTAAGTCACCTGTTTTGTAGAGTCGCGCTGATGACTCAGATGCGATCGCGCTAGCGCCCCCGCCAAGGGCGATCGGTTGTTCTTCTACAAAGGGGTTATCAATAAACTTCTCAACATTGAGTTGATCCAGGTTAAGATAGCCACAAGTTACACTAGCACCTGCAACATGGAGTTCACCTGGCTCCCCAACAGGAACTCGCTGAAGTTCAGAGTCGAGGATATAAACCTGAATCTCACAGAGAGGATACCCGACGGGGACATATCCCTGTTCTCGATCAAATTCAGTCGGGATAGGATAAGCACAAACTCCAATGGTTTCCGTTTGACCGTAAATGTTGACAATACGGGGTTGATTTTTTAACTTGCAGCGCAACTTTTTATAGAGTTGACAGTGCAGCAAGCCGCCCGAAAATACCAGGAGTCGTAATTTGGATGATAGAAGTCTGTCTTGAGAGTTCTGATCCAAATTTTCAAGTGCCTGAAGTCCATAACGCCAAACTGACTCAACAGTATCAATGATGGTTACACCCTGTTTCTGGATTAACTCAAATAATGTTAAGGGGTTCTGTGTTTGTTCGCGAGTAGCGAGAACCACTCTAGCTCCTTGAGACAATGGTACAATTAACTGCCGAATTGATGAGGAAAATGAGAAAGAAGCTGTGTGGAGATAGACATCATCAGGCTGAACCTGCAAAACTTTGTTGATTGCCTCAATATAATGTGAAACATTTGTGTGGGAAATTTGTACGCCTTTTGGTTTGCCTGTGGAACCAGAGGTATACATCACGTAGGCAAGGTTCTGGGGTTTTACCTCGTTAAGGGGTGTTTCTTGACTCTCCTGTGCAATGGTTTCCCACTCTTTGTCAAGGCAAATTACAGGTACTCCCTGCTGGAGAAATCCTTCAACTAGAGGCCTCTGAGTTAACAGGAGTGATACTTGAGTGTCTTCTAGGATGAAAGCAATGCGTTCTTTTGGATAGGCAAGATCCAGGGGCACATAAGTACCACCTGCTTTAAGGATTCCCAAAATTCCTACTACCATCTCTATAGAGCGTTCCGCACAAATTCCGACTCGCATCTCAGGAGCCACGGATTGCTTTTTGAGGTAGTTCGCTAGCCGATTAGCTTTAGCATTAAGTTCTTGATATGTCCATTGCTCATTTCCCTGAACTAGTGCGATCGCGTGTGGCGCTAGCTCAACCTGAGACTCAAAGAATTGATGCATACAAAACATATTGGTACTGACAGGTCTAAATGATTTTTGGGTTGCATACACCCTATGAAACTCAAGAGCAAATCAACAAACTTATTTGGTTTACTCCATAGCAGGTGATTAAATGTAAATTTACTATAAATATCCTTATAGCAAAAAAACTTTCACTAGACTTTATCAGAAGATAATGTTCTTTTATTTAAATTGAAGTTCGTGTCTAATTTTAAAGTTTTAGCCTGAAGTTCTCTTTTAGAACTTCAGGCTAAACTTACGAGTGAGTTTCACCTGCCTCAATAGTCTCTTAGCTAAGAGCTTCCAGATAATCTCTCACACGGTTACGACGCTTTGGTTGGCGCAATTTTTGTAAGGCTTTCGCTTCGATTTGACGCACTCGCTCACGAGATAACTCTAGAGCACGACCAATTTCTGCTAAGGAATAAGGATGACCATCTCCTAGACCAAACCGCATCCGAATGACATCTCGTTCACGGCTAGTAAGGTCTGCTAGAAGTTGCTGCAAATCGCGTTGTAGCGCTTCTCGCATCAAGACTTCTTCGGGAGAAGTCTCCTCGGTTTCGAGCAAGTCACCTAACTCCGTGTCTTTTTCCTTGCCTACTTTAATTTCCAAAGAAACAGAGCGAGGCACACGGAGTAAAACTTCCCGAACCTGAGGAGGTGTCATTTCTAGCTCAACGGCAATATCCTCAATCGTTGCTGTGCGACCTCTTTCTTGGGAGATTTTGCGCTGAGCTTTTTTGATTTTGTTGAGTTTTTCGGTGATGTGAACAGGGAGACGGATAGTACGGCTTTGAGTTGCGATCGCTCTGGTGATGCCCTGACGAATCCACCAGTAGGCGTAGGTGCTGAATCGGTACCCCTTCGTGGGGTCAAACTTCTCGACTGCCCGCTCTAATCCAAGCGTTCCTTCCTGAATTAGATCTAGCAGTTCCAATCCACGATTTTGATACTTTTTCGCCACCGACACCACAAGGCGCAGGTTAGCTTTGATCATGTGTTCTTTGGCTCGGACACCCTGAGCTTGAATGTTATCTAGCTCTTTGACTGTCAAGCCAGCTAACTCTGCCCAACGCCGTTTTCCAGCCGCCAAGCTCGGCTTCAAGTCCGAAACTTCCACCCCAGCGACAGCAGCCCAACGTTCCCAAGAGGGACGGTGACCTAACTGGGATACTAAACGGTCATGAGCATCAATCAGATGGGCAAAGCGCTGAATCACTTCATCCGCCTGCGTCGCAAACTCAGCCCGTAAGTCCAACAGCCGCATATATCGCTGAACTTTTTGGGCTTCCGATACTTCCTCATCTCGCCTTAATAAACGAACCCGACCAATTTCCTGAAGGTATAACCGAACGAGGTCAGTAGGGCGGCGGCTGGTACTCTTGGTAAAGTTAGTAGCGTCTGTACTCTCACTCTCCGTATCAACCAAATCAACTACCGATGGTTCCACATCTTCACTTGTACCGTTAAGCTCAAAGCTAAAGGCAGGTAGCTCGTGGTCGAATTCTGTGTCGGCATAGAAAGGAGTGGCTGGCATAATGATCTCTTAATTACGACTGGTGACCACACTTGATGCTCGTGCGTCACACCTTATTACTAGAGTTCCCACCCTTGATGACCGAAGAACAACGCTTATCTTTTTTTTTACTGGAACGTACTAGCTGTTTCACTAGGTGAGTGTTACCAGTAATGAGTATAGATGAGACGCTTTAGTGTCAAATTCTACATGAATTTCGGTAAACACCCTAAATCCATCTTTAGTAGGATGACTTAGCGTCTCCCTTTAGAAGCTAGTATAAGCGGAACACTAACTAAAGATAGTGACTTCGGTCAAATGGATATGTTAATCTACATCACCTCTTAGGTAGATTCCTGAAGAATTATCCAGATTTAGAAAAAAAGTTTTAAGAAAAAGTTCCTTTTTTTTCCTGAGCCTGAGTTAGGCTGACTAAATTTGACATCAACTAAACTTATGCCTACTCTGGCTTAATATCTCGCAGCATTAGCGCCTCAACAGCCGCTTGTGGTGTAATCTCCCCTTGGAGCAAGCGATAAACCTGATGAGTGATGGGGACTGAAATTCCTCGCCGTTGCGCTCGTTCAACCAAAACGGCTGTTGTGTTGACACCTTCTGCTGTTCCCTCTAGGTGTGCCAAGATGTCCCTTAGGGTTTTGCCTTGGGCGAGTTGATAACCCACTTGATAATTGCGGCTGAGGCTGCTGTTGCAGGTTGCCAATAAGTCTCCCAGTCCTGACAAGCCATAGAATGTTTCGGGTTGAGCGCCCCAATCTGCGCCGACTCGGATGATTTCAGTCAGTCCACGAGTAAGGAGAGCCGCTTTGGCGTTTGTTCCTAACTGCAAGCCATCACAGGCACCCGATGCGATCGCCATAACATTTTTGAGCGTACCACCCAGTTCAACACCAAGGGGGTCAGGATTGGTGTAAACCCGGAAGTTCGGCGAAGAAAAGGCTTTCTGTACTACCTCTGCTGCCTTCTTGTTGGTACTGGCAACAACACTAGCCGCAGGCAGTCCTTGCTTGATTTCTTTAGAAAGATTTGGCCCGGAGAGTACAACGACTGGATTAGCCGGGAACTCCGCTTGCCAAATTTGAGAGGGAGTACGAGTCGTCGTAGCATCCAATCCTTTCGTTGCTGTTACGAAAATTGTCTCAGGAACAATTGGCAATGACTGTAACTGGGACACGACAGAACCGACACCTGACATGGAGACTGCTGATAGAACAATATTTGCCCCCACCAGGACATCCTCGAATCTTTCCTCGCTACGACGCGACCATATACAGACATCATGACCCTTTTGAGATGCCACAGAACTGAGGGCTGTTCCCCAGACACCGGCTCCAATGATGACGATTTTGGTCATTTGTTAATGGTTTAGTTGTCAGTTGTCGTCAGCGTAGCATCCTATTACCCCAGCACATCTTGTCTAGGGTAGCGTTTCATCAACTCCCTGACTTGTTCAGCGTGGTAGGAACTGCGGGTAAGCGGGGAGGAGACGACTTGCAAGAATCCTAAGGATTCACCCAGTTCTCTCCAAGCATCAAATTGTGCGGGTGTAATGAACTGAGCAACATCTAAGTGCTTTTGGCTGGGTTGGAGATACTGTCCAATGGTGAGGATATCGCAGCCTACTGCACGTAAGTCCTGCATGACTTCTCGGATTTCTGCATCGGTTTCACCCAAACCAACCATCACGCCAGATTTTGTATAAGTCCAAGGCGCTAGCTCACGCGATCGCCTCAGGAGTTCAAGCGAGCGCTGATAATTTCCCTGAGGACGCACCCGTCGATAGAGTCGGGGTACAGTTTCAGTATTATGATTAAGTACTTCTGGTTTAGCCTGGAGAATTACTTCAAGGGAATCCCAGTTTCCACATAAGTCAGGAATCAGCACCTCAATGGTTGTATGAGCTGAGACACTACGAATCGCTTCGATACAACGTGCAAATTGGGAAGCCCCCCCATCCTGTAAATCATCCCGGTTTACTGAGGTAATAACTACATGGTTTAAGGCTAAACGCCGTACTGCTTCTGCTAAGCGTGTTGGTTCAGTAGGGTCAAGGGCTTTGGGCTTTTTCTCAAAGTCAATATCACAGTAGGGACAGGCGCGAGTGCAAGCTGGTCCCATAATCAAAAACGTAGCGGTTCCAGCATTGAAACACTCGCCAATGTTTGGGCATGAAGCTTCTTCACAGACAGTATTTAGCGCCAAATCCCGTAAAATTTCTTTAACGTTTCCGACGCGCTCCCACTGAGGTGCTTTAACACGTAACCATTCTGGCTTAACAACCACTCTCTTAGAATAGCTCCCACTGAAGTTACACAGTGTTAATCCTAGCAAGCGCGCGGCTCTTTGCCATACAACGTGATATGATGTATGGGTTATGGCTTATCGGGATGTAGCGCAGCTTGGTAGCGCACTTCGTTCGGGACGAAGGGGTCGCAGGTTCAAATCCTGTCATCCCGACTGCAAAACATTGCAAATTAAAGGCTCTTAGCTTTTGTAGCTGTAGAGTCTAAATTCATTTTTTGAGTGTAGAGAAATCAAGGGCAAAAGGAGTAAATTTAGATACAGATAGTCCTAAATTAAAGTTATCTTGCAATCAAATTTTCAAAATTGTTGAATAAGCCGCCGTTGAAGTCATCCCCACCACTGATGAGCATTGCACGCCTCTAAAAAGCGATCGCTCTAATCCATCACGCTTCATACACTATAAATATTACTCGATATCAAGTTCAGCTTTTTGACAAAGGCTAGGTCTGACACTAATAGGGTATCCAGAGTAAACTGTTGCTGACACTCTTGCCTTAAGACAGGTAGTTATCGCTTAGGTTCGCTTTGAGATAACAACTTGCAGGTGTGTGAGTTATTTTTACCCTTAAGTTCAAAACATAACACTCTTACTTGGCAGATGCCCGTTAGTTACTCCAGCTTTATGTCAGTCGCGCAACCAATATTTATCTTGGGATCTCCATGTTCTTTCACCTCCTTGGTTTGGGCTATGCTTAGTCAGCACCCGGAAACCTATGGAGTGCCAGAACTCAATCTGTTGCTCACAGAAACTTTAGAGGAGTTTGCGCTCAGTCTAAGAGGTTCACGCCAATTCCAAAGTCATGGATTATTGCGTACTATCGCTCAACTTTATGCTGGTGAACAAACTCTGTGTTCCATTGACATGGCACATCGTTGGATTTTTAACCGTCTTCACTCTATGACCGCAGAAATTTATTTTGAGTTATGTCATAAAGTTTCTCCTCTGCGTCTAGTCGAATCCAGCCATGTGTATGCCACTGATCTGGAAATCTTAAATCGCATCTACAACACTTTTCCGCACGCTTACTTCCTTCATTTGCTTTGTCATCCCAGAACTCAAGGCGAGTCAATTATGAAGATAGCTAATGGTGCTATGGCAATTCTAGAGGACTGGATAGATTATTCAACTGAGCCACCAGTCGTAGAGCCGCAGTATGGTTGGTACAAGCTCAACTCCAACATTTTAGATTTTTTGAAAGGTGTTCCTGCTAGTCAAAAAATGACTATTCGTGGGGAAGACATTATCAACGAGCCTTGCTTCAATTTGGAAAATATCTGTCGCTGGTTAAAATTAAACTGGGATGAATCTGTCTCAGCGGCGCTATTGCGTCCTCAAGATTCATCCTATGCTTCTTATGGGCCTTATGGAACTCATTTGGGTCTCGATCCGCACTTTCTCAAATATCCCGCTCTTGAGGCACATAAAATGACAGGAGTTGTTAATCTCGAAGGCCGACTCTCATGGCGCAATGATGATAAAGGATTCATCCCTGAGGTACTCCAAATGGCTCAAGAATTTGGTTATGAGTAGGTATTGTTGATTAACTGAAACAGGCTGATGTTAATACAGAATGAAGAGGTTGCTTATGCGGAGCAAGGAACCTCTTGGTAAAAATGAAAGTCAAAAAGTCCAGTTTGAGATTGGAAAAATTCCCTCCAACGCGGGTAGACTTCTGTATGAATTGTAAAGTGAAAGTTTTTTTACCAATAACAGTGCTTCGTTGTGCCACTTCAGTTGTGCTGACGCTCTTAATAGCGAGTAGCTGTAGTGCTTTCCCGATCAGCCAGTCTTCCTCTAGAACACAAACGGGAGATTCTGTGTATAAACAGAACTCTGAACCTCATACTATTAGTTCCCTTCCCGAAGTGGAAGTAACCAATTCTGTGTATCAAGCTAATCCAGGACCCTATACGGTCGGCGTTTTGGATAATATCACCCTCACAGACACTCGTCGCGATCGCGATGTGCCAGTCAAGATTTACTATCCACAAGGACAGGGACCGTTCCCTGTGATCATCTTCTCGCATGGAGCAGGAGGCTCTAAAGAAATCTATAGTTACTTGGGCGAGTTTTGGGCAAGTCATGGATATGTCTCTATCCATCCCACACACCAAGGTACTGATACAACTGTTTTGAGAACACAGGGTCTAGCAGGACTAGCCAGAAATAGCAATGAGCCTAGACAACGCCAGCAGCGTTCTCAAGATATATCGTTCATAATCGACTCTTTTGGTACATTGGAACGTCAGGCTCCCGAACTAGGCGCAAAAATGGATCAATCCCAAATTGGGGTTGCGGGTCATTCTCTTGGTGCTTACACAACTATGGCAGTTGCTGGAGTCCGTCTAGCCCCCCCTTGGGGTCAAAGTGGAGGGGTTCGTGACCCCCGTGTTCGAGCCTTTATTGCGATCTCTCCTCAAGGTCCAGGAGATGCTGGTCTAGACAGGTACTCCTGGGATGCAATTACAGCACCAGTGATGATTGTGACAGGTACTCGTGACATCGCACGTGAGACTGTAGGACGCCAAGAACAGCCAGCATCGTGGCGGCGACAGTCTTTTCAGTACATGCCTCCTGGAGATAAATATCTTGTCTGGATCACGGGTGCTACCCACTCCGCTTTTGGTACCGGTGAGAGTCGCGCTGGTATAAGAGGTGAAAATGGTGTAGGACTGAGGAGGAGAAGATTGCTAAGAGAGAACAGGCAAAGACAAACTGACGCTAACACTGAAGCTAACACGACTGGGATAGCTGATACAGAGACTGTACAACGCTATACCAAAATAGCAAGCCTAGCTTTTTGGGATGCTTATCTCAAGGGAGAAACCCCAGCCAGAACCTATCTGAAGTCCACTCAACTTCAAACTTATAGTGATGGTGATGTCTCAGTTTCTGTGAAGTAATTAGCGCTCTTGTCTACTAAGTAGATTTTGCCTGTTGGTCAAGAGATTAAGGAAGCCAAGACCAAATTTCAACCTGTACAAAGCGAACAATAGAACGAGTGAAGGCGGCAAAAACTGGCATGGTGCGTCCTTCAATCTTTGCATAACCAGACATCCCAGCTTTAAGCAATCTATCTGTGTTAGGCAGGTCTACAGTGACTTTTACAAACTGTTCAGTCAAGCTAGAAGTAGACTCATCAGCATTAGTAAGCTTAGTGGAATCACTAGCAGCGATCGGCTCTACAGAAACCACTTCTCCAGTAAGAGGTTTATCTGGATAAGCTAAAAGCTTAACCTCTACTTTTCTACCGACAGAAAAATCACCTATATCGTATTCTGGGACTTCTACTTCGCCTCGAATATGACGATTATCTTCAGCAACAGCAAACGTTTCACCTTGCTCTAGATAGCTACCCACTTTTTGCTTAAGAGATGAGGTCACTAGATAACCATCAATTGGCATCACCAATGGAGTTCGTTTAACTTGGTCTTGATTATATTTCAACTGTTGCTGGAGACGCTTAAGATTAGCACGAGCCGCTTCAACTTCTTTACTAGCTGCTTCAATCTCTTCAGGAAAAGGACCACTCAACACTGATGCTAAGTTAGCTTCTGCTTTCTTTATATCTTGCCGCTTTTTCTCTACATTTTGTTTGGCTTCTTCAACATTCTGTTTGGCTTCTTCAACGTTATTACGGTCTGTTTCTGCATCTTTTGCAGAATTTTCATATTGTTGCAAGGAGAAAGCGCCCGTATTGTACAAAGCCTTATAACGTTCCGCTTGACGAGAGCTAAATTCTGCCTTGCCAATAGCTGTTTTAAGCTGTTCTTGAGCAACTTCTACTTGTTGTTTAGCAACTTCTACTTGTTGTTTGTCAACTTCCACTTGTTGTTTGGCAACTTCTACATCTTCCTTTCTAGGAGTAGCGAGTAGTTTTTTCAAGTTAGCCTGTTGCTTCTCTAGCTCAGCTTGCTGCTGTCTTACTTGCTCTTGTGTTATTAATACTGAATTTTCTATATCAACTGCCTCTAAATTCGCAATTACCGTTCCCGATTTTATCCATTGACTATCTCCGCCCTCGAAAAAAACTTTAGTAATTTTACCTTTAACTTGGGCTTGAATCTGCTGCTGTATTGGAGGTGAGATTTTGATTACACCACCAGGACGATATGGGTAAGGCAAAAAAAGTAATATACCTAAAGCAACTAAAAGAGATAGTCTAATGAATTTTTTCACCCACGACTTTAGTATCTTATTAAAGCTGTTCGATTTATTAACAGATTTAGGAAAATCGCTGAGAAACAAATCTACCTCTTCCAGCGGATGAGATAACGGTGTTTGCTGAGAGCGATCGCTTGTTTTTTCTAAATTATTTTGGTTATGTGAGTTCTTTCTATCCTGCTTTGGGTGCGTTGCTACCCATAAAGTCCGAAAGCCCAGCATAAAAGGTAGAATAATTAGTAAAGCTGTGGCTCCGTTTCCTAAAATACCAGGAGAAATATTTCTTAGCAGCCTATGAGACATATCATTAACTAGCTTTAGCGCCAAGAATACCCAAGTAAGGATCATCAGAAGAGATAATCCTTGTAACTTGAGTTTCTCTGGGAAAGTTAATCGCTTTGGCAAAGGTCGCCGCTTCAGGAGCATATCGAAGATAAGAAGATTCTTTTTAAGCCAGTTTGGGGGAAGACGAAAGTATGCAATCATCAATCCGTAACCATCAGATGGCCAAAACGGGCTGGAGTCAAAGAGGAAGTCTAGGTATCCCATATAAGCCAATGAAATAGCCCAACCTCCCAATCCATTTCCAGTTCCCTTCGTCCAGTACCAAATCAAAGTTCCTAAAGAAAATATAAGAATTCTAATTATTAGTGGTGTGCCAAAAGACCATAACTGAATCTTACGTGGAAGCTGCCATATCCCATCTTTTTTAAGATAAAAGCGAGGCAGAATTCCAAATGTTAGCTTCAGCCCAAACTCTCCTACAGTTCCACCGTAAGAAGTGCAAACTATTCCCTGAGCTAGCTTACTCGTTAAATTTACGACAGTTATGTTCAAAAGATGATAAGCTACCCAAGAGGTAGGTTTTACCAATAAACCTATATCACGTCTAACTAGTGATTGATTGTTGAATATAGTAAATAAAGCTAATATCAACAAAGGGATTAGTAACCAAAACAATAAAATGGCAATTGGCTGAAAAGGCTTAGCAATCTTTGCCAGAAATTTAAAGAATGATTCTGAATTAGATACTGCCCAGACTTTACCTCTTTTTTCTTTCTTTCGACGCTTAGATAGAGTTGAAAATTGCGAGATTTCATTTTCTTCCTTGCTTTCCGTTGAACTAATACCTAGAGAAAACGTATCTTGCTCATCAAATACTTCCAGAAGACCACATTCTGCAATTTCTTGTGAAAATTGATTAAAATCCTCTTCTGTTAGTACTAACCCAAACTGTCTTTCAAAAGCTGCTAATATTTCTGATGGCGTAGAAATACCATCCATAGATTTGCATAATAAATATTCCTCTTCCCCAAATTCAAACGCTTCACCAGAACTTGGCTTCTTGAATGAATAAGAGTGTTTTGAAGTCTCCGGATCTACGGTTGTTGTAATTAATAGATCTTTTCGTAAGCGAGTTTCTAAAGGTTTATACATGACAACAGCAATACCACGATACACTTGGCGTTACAAAACTTAACTAAACGGGTTTGAAAGCTAAGATAAAGTTTGCCTTACAACAATCCATCTAATTTAACTAACATAGCTAATTTATTGAGACTTTATGCCCAGGAAGATGAGGGATTGGCAATAGGCGCTATAGGTTGGTTTTTGGGCAATGGGGATTCTAGAGAATAGCTTGATTGTTATAGTAGAGCTTCGTTCAGCGATTTGCCCTATAGGTTGCTCCACAGGGGAAGCTGCGGCTGAATTGTCTAGTAGTTGTGAATAATAGAGGGGTAAATACGTTAAAATTAACACCAACTTGCCCTATGCCTAGACTGCTTACAAGAACTTCTCGGAACAAAGGCTAGATAATGATGAAGTAGTGAAAAGTACTGGTGAGGTGGACAATGCCGTAAACATTCGTAGTTAGGATGAATAGGCTAGCTCATTAAACAAGAAGCTGATTTGACTTAAGTCAAACCTACTAACCTACTTGTAGAGTTAGAGGTTTCGCCGCGTCTAGAGCCTAAACTTGCTGAAGCAAAAGCTGTTAAAGACAGCTTTGTCGGTTTTCTACTTGAATGACCTGTAAGGAGCCTGAACCCCTTACAGCAGCATTTGAGAATGCTATGATAAAATCCACAATTTACGAACAACGGAGTTTTTATGCCAAAATTTATTCCTAGTGTAAAACGGCTGACTGAAGAAAGAAACCAAGTAAAGGTTCAGGATATAGCACCTCAAGTTTCAGATAGAGATCGATTAAAAATCGGTCTTTCACTTGCCAAAGAAAAACGTCTTGATGAGGCTTTAGACGAGTTCAAAGCTGTTTTGGAAAACAATTCTTCATCTATTCCTGCCCATATGGGTGCAGGAACTGTGTATCTAAGACAGAAACGATATGATGAGGCGATGAATCACTTCCAAAGTGCAGTCAAACTAGATCCCTTGATGTCGAAGGCAGCATTAAAAGTAGGGAGGATTTACTTCATAAAAGGTGAGCTAGATAAGGCAGCTGAGGAGTTTCAGAATGCACTCAACCTAGACCCTAAATCGACTCAAGCTTATATAGCAATGGGTCAGGTTTTCATGAAGCAGAAGGATTACGAGGCTGCCATAAAGCAGATTTCTAAGGCTTTACGCTTAAATCCACAACTGGCTAAGGCTCGTCTACTAGTTGCCCAAATTTATAAAGCTCAGGGGAAGATTCCAGAAGCGATCGCAACCCTTAACAGTGTACTGACGATCGATCCCAAACTTTTTCTTCCTTATTTATTAATAGGTCGCCTTCATCTTATCCAAAAGGAATATGGTCTAGCAAAAGAGGCTTTTCAAAAAATAATTAACAACGAGCTGCCAACACCTGGGGCTAACCTGGCGAAGCTCTTAGGCTTTGCAGAAGCTTTAACTGGAGTAAATGAACTAGAAGAGGCTGTTCAAATTCTCAGGAATTTGCCTGAAGTTGATGCTATTGCCGCCAAAAAACATCAACTGTTTGGAGATGTTTACTACAAACAAGGCTTATTTAGGCAAGCGACAGAGGAGTATCAAGCCGCAAAACTCCTAGCTTCACAGGAAGAGAATGCGATTGATGAAACGGATGACTTTGACATATTGCTAGAACAGGATGACACTCAATGGGAGGACTTAGCAAGTACTTACAGAGCCTTAGGTAAGTCATTACTTTCCGATCCTTCTAATCCTCAAACTCCACAAAGACGCATTTCGAGCCTTTAAGCTTAGAGTTTACATAACGCTATGTGAGCATTTTTTCTCAGTTCGCTGTCGGTAAGTTGATAACAGATAGATACAGTGGCTCAGAAAAAAAATTGATTCAGGCTTAGCTAATGAAACAAAAAGGCTGTTTCAATCCTTCTTGATTAGAAACTTTATGTTCAGCCCTTTCTTAGGAAAGTTGGCTCAATAGCCAGAGTAAACTTAGCTTGATGTATTAAGTTGTAACCGTTTGACTTTACCCAATAAGATTGTTCTAGATGACAACAGACCATAGTGCATCAGCCGAAAAGCGACAAGCAATTCTACAACAAATCAGAGAACGTCACGGTAGCAGACAGAAATCCTCTAATAACCAGCCGGATGTTGAGCCGCGACAGAACCTAGCTAGGAGTAACCAACAGACCCGTAACAATCAAGAAAAAGCTCTTCCTATCGATTTTCTGAAGAATGTTCAACAATGGATAAACAGTCCAGAAATTGAGCCAAACTCTACCTCTCTACAGGAACTTGAGCAACGTAAGCAAGAACTTCAATATCGCTCTGCTTGGCTACTAGGACTACTTGAAGTTACACAAAAGGAATTAAACGCTATACAGGAACATATAAAAATAAGAACAACAAAGTAACCTCTACAGGATAAAAAATAGAATGCGTGTGTTTCTTATAGAATCCTAAATCTCCTAGTTTAATGTAGAAGCTTAGGTATATTGTATGATTCTGGAACTACATCAAATACTCAGGGTTTCTACGAAACTTTAATGCCAAAGAGAGTTATAGCGATTCTCGTATCAGTGAAGCACATCTTGCTTTCTTGCCAATTCCCCATTCCCAATTCCCGAAAACCCAGAACTTGTATCTCATCCTTTAGGAGAACTGCTACATATTACTTTCTTATCTCTGTATTGGAATTGCCTGTCTGAGGATTACCAATGGCTGAACCTCTAATAATCTTGTGCCCTTTACGTTCCTTCTCATCAGTTGCCTGTGGAATGCTAGGTCAACATCCAGAAATGTATGGTTTTCCGGAACTTCATCTATTTGTTGCAGACAGTATGCAAGAACTAATGCTGTATCACGAACACAAAGGTAGGGTAAAGGGAGGGCCGGGCTTACTTCGGACGTTGGCACAGCTGCATGATGGAGTTCAAACAGAAACGACCATTCATAAAGCAAAACAATGGCTAGATGAACGGCAGAGTTGGTCTACCAAAAATGTCTTTGATTATCTGCTTGAACAGATTAATCCCAAAATAGGTATTGATAAAACTCCTGTAACTGTTATGAAATCTGAATTTATTGAGCGTTCCTATACAATGTTCCCTAAAAGTAAGTTCTTACATTTAACCCGTCATCCTATATCAGCGGGAAAATCAATGCAGGAGTTTTTTCAACAAATGTCAAAAATCTCTGTTAGAGAGTCTTCAAAAACATTAGATCCCGCCAGACTTTGGCTCCAAACGCACAGCAGAATTATGGAATTTACTAGCACACTGCCAGTGGGACAAAGTATGCGGCTCAAAGGGGAGGATTTATTATCTAATCCAGACGTATATTTACCACAAATAGCTGAGTGGCTTGGTGTGCGAACGGATAAAGAAGCGATTGAAGCAATGAAGCATCCAGAAACTTCATCCTATGCTTCTATTGGACCACGAGGAGCACGGGGGGGTAATGATCCGAAATTTTTAAAAAGCCCTGTCCTACGTGTAGGTCAAGTTTCAGAGCCATCACTGAATAGAGCTTTGGAATGGGCATTAGATCAAGGATTTTCCACAAAAATTACTAAACTTGCAAAGCAAATGGGCTATCAATAGCGGTAGCAAAAGCTACATAACTATGTATTAGTAAAATCAGGCACTAAGTCCTAATACAACTAGGCAAAAGTGTATTACATTGCTATCCATAAATTCTAGAATGACTGAACCATTAATTATCCTATGTCCGTTACGTTCTTTTTCATCAGTTGGATGTGCCATGATTGGTCAACATCCAGAGACGTATGGTTTTCCTGAGCTTAATCTTTTTGTTGCAGACAGTGTTGAAGAAATGCTGCTGTATTATCTCCGCCAAGGAAGACCTCAAGGTTTGCATGGGTTGCTACGCACACTGGCACAACTACACGATGGTGTCCAAACAGAAACAAGCATTTTTAAAGTTCGAGCATGGCTACAAAAACGAATGGACTGGTCCACAAAAAAAATGTTCGATTATATCCTGGAACGAATTAGCCCTCGAATCGGTGTAGACAAAAGTCCCGTAACGGTTATGAAACCAGAATTTATCGAACGTGCTTATGCAATGTTCCCGAAGGCTAACTTTTTGCACCTGACTCGCCATCCCATATCAGCAGCCAAGTCGATTCGTGAGTACCTTAAGCAAATGTCAGAGGTACGAGAAAATCTTTTTAAACCAATGTTAAAGACAAGTGGAACCCCTAAGCCACTCATTAAGAACGCACTCAAAGAAACTACCTTTGACCCGGCTCGCTTATGGCTTTACACTCACAGCAGCATTATCAACTTTACTAGTACGCTGCCTGTAGGGCAGAGTATGCGATTAAAGGGGGAAGACCTGCTATCCGAACCAGACTTGTATCTACCACAAATAGCAGATTGGCTTAGTTTACGAGTTGATCAGGAGGCTATTGAGGCGATGAAACATCCAGAAAATTCATCTTATGCCTGTCGCGGTCCACTAGGGGCTAGGGGTGGGAATGATCTAAAATTCTTAGACAGCCCTAGATTACGTTCTGGCAAAATTTCAGAGCTATCACTGAAGAGCAAGACTGAGCTAGATTGGGCTTTGAATCGGCAATCTTCACAAAAAATAATTCATCTAGCTAAGCAAATGGGTTATCAGTAGTTCTATTAGTAACTAGAAAAAGAAATGTCTAAAGACTCTTTACTAGCGGCTCAATACTTTGCCAGTACCGAGCAAAAAGGTTACCAACAGTTGACAAGTAGTTTTAGCTGTTTCCTATTCTTATTTCAAAATCATTTATATCTTGCAATCACATCTGATTCAACACAAAAAGCAAATCACTCTGGCAAATTATTACGTCATGATTCCCTAAACGACACCTGGGATGAAGTGTATCAATTACCTCTATTAAATGAGGATAGTAGTGCTTATTTGACAAAGGCATCAAAGTCAAATATTAGTCAGAATGATTTAATCCATCATAACAAAATATTCAGCGAGATAGCTATTTTTAAAGGGAAGAGCGATAATGCCCCAATGCTTTATCTAAGTCTTATCTCCTCGCTTGAATCGCAACTTTTACGCACAGAAACTTGTGAATCTTTTCACGTAATTCCAAAGGCTAAAGTGGAACAGTATAGGTTGTCTTTCCGCCAACTTTATCCGTTCCAAAATAAGCTTTATGCGTCCTGTTTAGGAAGATTAACGGGTGAAGCCGAAAAGTGGGAAGATCTGCCTATTGTCTATGTTTCAGATGATCCAGCATTAGGACTATGGCAATGCACAAGTTTATTGGGTTTTGGCGACTCGAATAATAAAGCCATTTCCCAGATGGTGGCATTCAATGATTGCCTGTATGTGGGAACTGTAAATCTAGAGCAAGGATTTCAAGTCTGGAAAACTCAAGTTATTGAACCTTTTTCTTACTCTTGGAAGCAGGTTATCTCCAAGGGGGCATATAGATATACGATGAATGAATTTGTATCATCTATGGTTGTCTTTAAAGGCAATCTATATGTTGCTAGTGGCAGAGCATTACTCGCGGAGAACAATACTAATGAGTTTAATACTGCTCCTCCTGAATTAATTCGTATTTATCCTGATGATAGTTGGGACTTAATTGTCGGTACACCGAAATTTACCCCTGATGGATTGAAGGTACCTTTATCGGCAATGGGACCAGGTTTTGATGACCTTGAGCAATCGAATTTTCAGTGCCTACTGGTTCATGATAATTATCTTTATGTTGGAGTCCAAAAACCGGGCAGGTTTCAAATGTGGCTTTCAGAAGATGGGGAAATTTGGGAAACTATTCCTTTAGAGGGAATTACTCATTATCCCCAAGTCGAGCTATGTGCGGCTATGTCCACCCCATTGGGATTAACCCTTGTTTTTGATACAATCCATGGTCAAACTGTAGATAACTCTTTATCTAATACACTTGGAGTTAATGGTTTAGAGATTTGGATTGGCAAGGAACATTAGTGCAAGAGGGCAGAAGGCAGGAGGCAGAAGGCTTTTATGAATATTGCTTGTACAGTAAGCTTTTTAACCTCTTTCAACTGGATAGTTATTTCCCCTACGCTGCACTAAGTTGTTCTGATTCTTGTAGGGCTTTAAAGTAAATCCAAGCATTATGAAGACTCAAATAGCACCAGTTTCTGAAAAATTTGGTACTCTACTGCTAAGTACAAAATGTAGCAGCATTTTTAGCTTAGATAGAGATGAAGTTATTAACTTATTTAAGTCTTCTAATTTATTACTTTTTAGAAGTTTTAACGTTAACACTGATAAATTTAAAGCCTTTACTGAGTTATTTAGCACTAACTTTATGGCTTATATAGGTGGTGCCTATAACCGGGAAATGATTAAAGGAGACAAGACTCTCTTATCAGTAACAGGCCATAGACTTTCCTTTGCAGTTCCTCCTCACGGAGAGATGTATTACAAAAAAAATAAACCCCAACTTATATGGTTTTATTGTGCTACTCCACCCTTAAAAGATGGTGAAACTACGGTTGGTGATGGAGCAGAGATTTATGAAGAACTAAGTGATTCTACCAAAAAGCTTTTTAGCACAAAACGATTAAAATATATTCGCAATTATCCCAAGGCGATATGGAAGGAAATCTATCAAACTGATGACCTGAGAGTAGTTAAAAAAATATGCGACGAAGAAGATATCTCTCTTAGGGTAGATCAGGAAACCTATGCGATCGCAACGGAGTATTTATGTTCAGCCGTTGTTCAAAGTAGAAGAGAAAGTCATCCTATTTTTATTAACAATATCTTACCCGTAGTAGAGCAAGAGTTACAGGGTAAGCAAGCTAGTCTTGTGAGGTTTGAAGACAACTCCAAGATTCCCGACGCTGTTATTGATGAACTAAAAGAAGTTACTGACCGGCTCATGAAGCCAATTCAATGGCAAACGGGGGATATCTTGATGATTGATAATACAAGATTGCTTCATGGCAGAAGGTCATTTTCAGATAATCAAAGGGATATATATGTCAGGCTGTGTAACGCAGCTTTCCCCTTTTGAGAGCTAGGGATAGTTTCTTGTTTAGCTGCTTTGCCAAATTTCAAGACCACCATTGGGATTATCTTCATAAGTCCATTGCTCATTGACTTGAATGGCAGCACGCGGACCAAAAGGATTAGCGGTACCGATAAAAAGACCATGAGGTGTAGATACGATATTACGGAGTCCGTAGTTATAAGAATTGCCAAATCCTTGACGGCTTACTGGTAGCCAGTTTTCTCCATCAAAAGACCGCCACAGATCGAAACCGCCTTGATTCTTAATGAGATTTTCAATGCCTACTTGCTCTAGCAGCCAATTTAGCTTTTGAGATTGACCTTTAAGTCTGTTAAAGCGCAGGATGATGCTCCAATTCATGGTACCTGCATAAAGCCAACCATCATGAACTCCCATTCGCCAGATGTAACCATTGGAAATACTACCAAACCCTGCTGGCAATCCACTTAAAGGAAACTTACCGTCTCGCTCATCACCCACGATAATTTCCCAGGAGCCATCGTGAGCTATCCTGATTATTTCAGCTCCTGCCGGACCTATTTTATTCCGATGATCGTAACCCCCGTTTTGTATACCAGTGCCTACATATAAAGCATCTTTGAAAACCAACATACTGACTGTTCCCTGATTGAGGCTGCCCCGGTTTGCACCACGAGTAATTACTTTTGTCCAGTGGTAAGGAGGTTCTCCCTGTGCATCAGTGCGCCATATTTGAAAGCCGTTATTGTTAAACGTACCAACGTAGAGATAATTACCAAAATCAATCAGTTCGTAGATTGTCTTGTTATCAAAGTCACCAAATCCCGGTTCGTTGACAGCTTGCCACTCCTCTTGAACAGGGTCGCTAGTTTCATAGATGATAGGAATACCCGCCGTGTTTTGATTGCCGCGAGTAGCACCCGCAGGCGTTGTATAGAGTTTCCCTTTAAAAGGAAACAAAGAACGTAAGCTCGTGATCGGTAGACCAATTAAACCTGGCTTGGAGATTGGAAAAAAATTGATACCATCTTCAGAGCGAAGGATAATCGTGCCTGAACTACGAGAACGCGCACAGGTAGCAACGTAGAGGGCAGGCTCTGAATCGGATTTTCCTTGAAATACTGTCATAGCCCGGTAGCCAAAGTCACGGCTAAATTCAGCTCCTTGAGAATCGGTAACCATCGGAGATTGATAAACACGTTCCCAATGAGCTGTGACTGGGCTATAGCGCCAAATTTCTCCCCGTGCTTGAGTATATTCAAATTCTTTGGAATATACAGTATAAGGGCATTCGACTGGCCAAATATTGACATTTAGCGGAACGTGCGGCTTGAGAAAACAGAGAGTTGCCCGACCCGTGCCAACATACAAATGGTCTTTGAACCACACCATTGAGTAAGCGTAGGAATTGTTGCGATCGCCAAAGCCGTTTTCACTAATCTTGCGGAAGCTTGAGAAGCTTAGCCCAGGATTTGGTTCTGGATTAAAAGGTTTCATAATCAGTAAGTCTAGGACGCGGTATAAGATTTTACTAAATAAATCAATAGCTTTGGTCTAGCTGGGATAGAAGCAACACATAATTCATATACCCTGAGTAGGTAGAAGACACCTTTAGCCACCAAAGTAGCTTGAAGTTGACTAGTGGCTAAAGTTTTTCAAGATCGGAGTAACTAACTGCACTCAAGGAGAAACTATTATGACTACTGAACCTACTGTTCCAGACGATCGCGCCCTGACACCCTATGACCCAGAAATGCGGGCTCTTGTTAAGCAAGAGATGCCCAATGCTTCTGAGCAAGTGCAGAACGAAACTATTGCACTGATTGAAGCGATAAAAAAACGGGCGCAGTCAGAGGCACAAGGAGCAGGTGAAGTGACCCGTGATGCCTATCTAACCGCTGTCCGACAAATACGGGAAGTGATTGAACAAGATAAGCTTTTTGATAAAGATCAGATTGAATACTCGTTCAAGCTACTCCAGATGGATGCGGAGAAGAACTGGGAATCAATTGTTAAGGAAGTGGCTTCGTTTGGCGATCGCCTTGCTGATGCTGCTAAAGCTGCCTGGGATGCTTTGACTGCTCCTCGTCCTGATTCCAAGCTCTAATCATTTTTCACGAATTACTAATTTTCTTGCTAAAACCCTGGCTCGATAAAATCTGGGACAGGGTTTTTCATCATATTTCATTGTATACAGTGTCACCTTGCGTTTCCTGAGTAGCAACCATGTTACAGCCTCCTCGCCACTCAGCCCTCATCCGCTTTTCTTAGGGCTGTTTCTCCTCCTAAATAGTCGCTGGCATATGCACTATGCAACATTCCTATTACATCAATCAATTCGTTAGGTTGGTGGATTAAAAACTCCGGATTCTGTGCTGCCAAGGCTTCTTTTGAGTTAAAGCCCCAGCTAACAGCGATCGCTTTCATATTAATTTTTTTTGCTGCTTCAATATCTCTAGTTTCATCTCCTACATAGATAACTTCTTCCGGAGTCAAATGGTTCTTTTGTAGGAACTTCCGGAGGACTTTATGCTTACTAAATAACTTGGTTTCTGAAAAAATAAAACTAAACAAGTCTTCCATTTCATGTTTTTTTAGAAAGATTCTGACATTCTCTTCTGAGTTGGAAGTGAGTATCCCAAGCTGATTTCCTTCATAATTTAGTTTGGCTAGAGCTTCTTCTATGCCAAATATGGGATTCAAATATAGAATTTCATTATGTAAATCGGCTTTTAGTCTTTTCAAAAGAAAAGGTATCTTAAAAAGCGAGATTCCTGATTGTTTAATTATTTCTCTAGAACCCAAATTTCTGATTTTAGCGAGGTCATCTGGAACCGCCTGCTTATAGCCGAATTCGCTGGCTAAACGATTACTAATACGAACAACGGCATCAAATGTGTCAGCAAGCGTACCATCGAAATCAAAAATAATTACTTTTACACTCATCATGCAAGCTCGGACTTTTAACAATAATTAGCTTGATGGCTTTGGTGCCTCAAGATTAGCTTGGGCATTCCGCCGCAGCATATCTGGCTTAATTCGCCTTAATGCTGAGGCTGGAAAGCGCCGATTCCACTCATCATCCGAGATGTTTGCTAGTTCGGTGAGTGTGGGAGCGATATTCCAGGGGTAGGGTTGAAATTCTGCTACATCAGTTGTGTGAGCAAAACGTTGGTTCCAGGGGCAGACATCCTGGCAGATGTCACAACCAGCAACCCAGCCTTCTAGACGGGCTGCAATGAACTCTGGCAAGTCCGCAGCCCGATTTTCTATCGTGTGATAAGCAATGCATCGGTTCGCATCAACGACAAACGGTTTAGCGATCGCACCCGTAGGGCAGGCATCGAGGCAACGGGTACAGCTACCGCAGTGTTCTGTGTGGGGCGCATCTGGGGGCAACTCTACGTTAGTTAAGACTTCCCCTAAAAATACCCAACTGCCATACTTACGTGTAATTACATTGCCATTTTTGGCAATCCAACCGATCCCCGCACGCTCTGCCCAAACTTTATCCTGTACTGGCCCTGTATCAGCATAGTAACGCGCCTTAACCCCTTCACCTTGCTTAGACAGCCAGTTAGTAAAAGCCTTTAACTTTTTATGCATTACCTTGTGATAGTCTCGCCCCCAGCCGTAACGGGAGATTTTAGCTAATTCAGGCTCATTGGGACGTTGGTGAGGAGTGTAGTAGTTGAGGGCGACACAAATCACTGACTGTACTTCTGGCATAGCGGCACAGATGTCAAAGCGTTCAGGTTTTTCCATCCACGCCATGTCAGCTTGATACCCCAATGCCAGCCATGCCTTGAGGCGCTGCTGTTTAGCTGAGTCAGTGTCAGCATCCACAGCCGCGATTCCACACAAGTGAAAACCTAGTGAGTAGGCTTCTTGCTTCAACTGATCGATACTGACAGATATTTTCACTGGCAGTGACATTAATCACAAATAATCCAAACCAATCATTTTAATTTTCTTAGCTTGGTATATGTAATTTTTATTTGCAAATCTTAATAAAACGTTGCACTACGCAATCAATGAGGTCAGGCAAGAGAGACACATACCTCTCAAGCCGCTAGATTTCGGTCAATAAATTACTGTTTTACGCAATGCTGTGGTTGACATGGGTGTTGATCCACTTGCTGACTAACGTCAAATAAATCAGCTCTACTCAGGTGTCTAATCGAAGCCCTGGACTATAGAGTTCTCCAAAATCCATCTAAGAGGGCAGGTGTACACCTGCCTTTTTATTTGATACTTGTTTCCAGCTTGAGGAGAATACTAATGAGCATTGCCAAGGACATAAACCCAACTAACGAGTCTGCTGCTACTACCGACTTAGCTATAGAAGGAATTGATGAGCCAGTGGTGCTGCGCTACTTTGAGACGATGAACGCTGGTGAGTATGAAGCAACAGCCGTTTTGTTCGGCGATACAGGTACAATGCAGCCACCCTTCGAGCAACCCATTGAAGGAAAAGAAGCGATCGCAAATTACCTAAAAGCCGAAGCCAAAGGAATGCAGCTATCTCCCAAAGAGGGAATTGCTGAATCACTAGATAATGACCAAACCCAAATTCAAGTCACTGGCAAAGTGCAAACACCTTTGTTTGGTGTCAATGTATCCTGGATATTTCTCCTGAGTGCAGAACGAGAAATTCTCCATACAAGAATCAAGCTACTCGCTTCTCCCCAAGAACTTTTGAGCCTTCGCCGCTAGCCAGTAATAAATTTACGAACAAAGTGTACGGCAGACAAGATGTCTGCCACATCTTGTTACCTCCAATGCGATCGCAAAAGCAAGTTTTTCAGGCTCAAGAAAAAAGTAACAACGCCGACTGAAACCCACATACTTACTGAGATTCTTCAGCTTTCGGCAAACTCGCTTCCATCTTCAGGCAGTTGCGACCATTGACTTGCAAGCGATACTCAACCCGATCCATCAGTCGATTCATAATGAGCCAACCATAGCCACTTTCCTGCTTATCATCTGGATTGGGCGGCAAATACGTTGATAGATCAAACCCTTTGCCATGATCCCAAATCTCTAGTGCAATATCCCGTTCTTTGAGTTCCAAACGAATCAACACCGGCAAATTCGGCTGATCTCGATGAGCGTGACGCACCACATTGGAATACGCTTCCACCAACGCCAGCCGCAAACGATTAGATTGACGTGACCAATCGACAGAGTCGCCTAACTCCGCCTCCAGACTGCCCAGTAGCCAACTTTCGACAATCGTCAAAAACTTCAAGTCACTTGGGATGTGCAGTTCCGTTTTCATAGACTACAGAACCTCCAGAGAGAGTATAGTTTGGTCATCTTCCTGAACATTGTTAGTCCGTTCTCGAATGCGATTTAGTAAATTGGTCAAGTCAAAGGGGTCTGACTCCTGAAGCAGCAGTTGCCAAAGCCCGTCTTGCTTGAGCATTGCACCAGTGTTGGGCTCATAGTTTTGTGGGCGAGGGTTCACGTCTTTTACGGTCGCCTCTGTAATTCCATCACTGATTAACAGAAAGAGGTCACCCGCATTTAAAGTCAGAACCCCTGCATTCGCTTTCCAAGTGGCTAAAATCCCCAAAGGAACGCCACGAACTTTGAGGTAATTTGGTTCCACTGTCACCGAATTTTCAGATACTGCCTGTTGTTGAATGATTAATCTGTGAGACCAGACAATGGGATAGATGTGACCTGCGTTCGCGTAGACCAACTGCCGCGATGCTGGGGTATAGCGAGCTAGCACCATTGTGATGAAACAGTTGGTACTGACAAGATCATCGGACATAATGCTGTTGAGGTTTCGCATGACAACCTCCGGTTCTGGAGATACTTCTTGCGCGAGTTCTCGTCGCAAAATAGAGATGGCACTCGCCATAAATAGAGCCGCAGGGACACCTTTACCAGATACATCTCCAACTGCTAACCATACATCTCCTTGCGGATGAACATAAACTTCAAAAAAATCGCCTCCAACTTCTCGCGCTGGGTAGCAGTGGGCTTGCACTCGCAAACCTTCGACATCCGGCAAGCTTTGGCGTAGTAGGTTGTTTTGAATCTGGCGAGCTACCTCTAGTTCAGCACGCATCTGCTCAGCTTGTAGCTGGGTACGTTGGTAGAGTTTGGCTTGGGAAATCGCTAAAGCAGCTTGCTCAGCAACAGCTTCAATTAACTGAACATCTTGTGATGTCCACAGACGTCCTCTCTCATTTTGATAGAGAGATAGAACTGCCAAGAGTTGTTGCTGACAGATTAACGGGACGAGTAGATGTACGGAAGTATTGCCGGAGGTTTCATCCTGAACAATCTGTGTCTGTCGGTTCTCTAAAGCGTTTAGAACAGTTGAGTCGGCATCGGGAAGGGGGAGTAGTTCTGTGCTATCTTCCTGGTAACAGAAAGACTCTAGTGTTAGCTGATCACTATCTACTGGTCGCAAAATACAACTTGTGGCTTCAAACGTCCGACCAATCGTCGTGACAATCGTTTGTAGCATACTGCGGTAGTCCAGTGACTCTCGAATCGCCGTTGTCACCACATTGAAAAGTTCTTCTCGTCGTAAGGCGCGGCGCAGCTCATTGGTTCTTTGCTTTAGTACCCGGTAGGTGTCGGCAGCTTGTTGAACGACGGCTTTCAGGTTTTCAGGGTTCCAAGGCTTAGTGATGTACTTGAATACCTTGCCAGAGTTAATCGCTTCAACTAGATCTTCAACATCCGTGTAGCCAGTCAAAAGAATGCGAATCGTTTCTGGAAAGCGCTCAACCGTCTTGCTCAAGAATTCAGTTCCGTTCATCAGGGGCATTCGCTGATCAGAAATGATCACCGCCATTTCCCCATGGGTGTCTAGAAGTTCAAGAGCTTTCATTGCTCCGTCTGCTTTGAAGACGCGAAAATCTCGCCGGAAGGTTCTGTACAACAAATCTAGGTTGTCAGGCTCGTCGTCAACCACCATCAGTTTGAGTTTGCTCCGATCTGCCTGACTCATTTGGTCACTCCGGTTCTCTTGTTCGTTAGAGACGACAGCTTGAGGATAATCGGACTGGATGCTGTCGGCGTTCCTGCTTACCAACAACCTGACACAATTCTCAACGTGTGCTTCCTGCTTAAGATATCCCTGATTGTTAACTCAGGGGTGTGTTCCTCATTCACCTAAAATTGTCTCCTTCATGGTCGGATAAGTTAGATACACCATCCATGGCAATTAAGAGCGATCGCACTCTTATGCACTCCCTCAAGCTTGGAAAATCGCACTTTAGGTGAAGTGAAGCCCCAAACAGGAGCAAAATACTCATCTATTCGAGACTATAGTAAATCAGACAACCCATACACAGCTAGAAAAACTGCAAGAGGAGCCAGCAGTATAGACTACCACTGGCTCTTAACGTCTAAAAAAGAATCGTTACTGCCTGTAGACAATGGATTCTGGTGTTCATTCAAGCCAAGCTGGTTGAGAAACACCCCAGTCTTAGATGAGTAAGCGAACTGGGTCATAGTTCTTACCCAAGGGTATTGCTCAATAACACCAAGTTCAAGGATGGGTTTCACGCCCAGACGATTGCTCTAACGGCTTCATGGTAATGTTACCGTCTCGTTGGCAGCGATCGCTTAACCAACTAAGCCAGAGCGAAGCGCACGAACTGCCGCTTGAGTACGGTCATCGGCACACAGCTTATTCAGGATGTTACGGACATGGGTTTTGACAGTTCCCACCGTGATGTAGAGCTTTTCTGCGATCGCGGCATTGCTGCAACCTTCAACAATTAGCTGCAATACTTCCAATTCCCGTTCCGTTAGGGGATAGGCTTCAATCAGTTGGCTATACTCTGGTTCAGCAGCATTGATCGTTACAGTTTTCAAGGCAGCAGCGGCATCAGCACCAACCTCGCTTGACTTGGCTTGTGTTAGCACAATTCTTGCGATCGCAGGGTCAATCCAAGCATTCCCTTCGTAGGTGACTTGTAGCGCCTCTAGCAAATTATCGAAACTGATATTCTTCATGCAGTAAGAGTCCGCTCCAGCAGCAAACGCCGCCATCACAGCTTCCTCGTTATCCTGCAACGTCAAAACCAGAATCTTGGTTTGAGTCTCCTCTTCAGCGCTTCTCGCTTCCTTGAAGCGCCGTGTCAACTCAATGCCATCAATGTCAGGCAAACCAATGTCCACAATTCCGATATCCGGCCTGGACGTTTCCAGTAATTTCAGACCATCGGTGGCATTGGCTGCCTCTCCTACAAATTCAATTTCGCTACGCTGTTGTAGCGCTGTTCTGATCCCGACCCTCGTCAGGTCATGGTCTTCAATGAGAGCAACGCGGATTTTACTCATCGTCAACGTCCAGGGTGTGCAATTTTTTAGCGGTTACAGGAGAAGTTTATAAACTTTGGGTCAAACACCGAGTGATGTCCACCCATCGGTAGGGGTAGGGATTTCTGCACTTCGGATAGATTCTGAATGATACCGTTTCTTTGGCATCTTTCTTTACAGCTAGCTTAATCTAAAGCCTTTTTTCTAGCACCTTTATCTGTTGATGCGGAGCTAAGACTTTTAAAAAGAACTCATAATGGATAAACCCTTTAATCAAAACTTATCTACCTCTGGCGATAACGGTAAAGCTTCACAAGACTTTCATAGTCTTGAGCAACGCTTAGAGCTAAGTGAAGCGAGAAGTCATTGTCTTCTGGCAACCCTTTCTCAGATGGCTTGGTTTGCACAAGTCAACGGTGCAATTACTAATTTTAACCAGCAATGGTATGAGTATACTGGGTTAACCGTAGGAGAGTCACTGGGCTGGAAATTTTTTAAAGCGATACACCCGGAAGATCGCGATTCCTTGAGGGATAGTTATGGGGATTTTCGCCTTAGCTCCGTAGCATCCGCTTCACAAGTGCAAGCTGTAAAAGCACCCAGATCGCTCAACCTTAACCCAGAAAGTAGGGGAAACCGTAAACCCGAAGAGACTGGAGAAGAACAAATTGATGGCTTTTTGGGCGAACCCTTACCAGCTTCCTACTTTAGCAGTGGCTTCACTGCCAAATCGAATGCTACGCCAGATCAGGCGATCGCTTCCTTGGCGTACACCACTGCCAGTAGTAATCTGGAGCCAAAGAAACTACAGAACACCGAAATTGAATGCCGCATTCGTGGCAAAGATGGTGCTTACCGCTGGTTTATTGCACGAAAAATACCAGTGTTTGGAGGAAGTGGTCAGCTTTTGGAATGGATTGGCACCTTCACGCTTAAAAGAGAATTAAAACCCTACACAGTTATCCCTTTACAACAAAGTGCAGAAGCTCATACCCATCAGACACCCTCACAACTTCAGGTTGAACTAACCAGTCAACTGTCACTCGGTAAACGGCAACCTACCAAATTAAGGGTAAGGGAGCAAGCTAAACAGCGCCCAGTCGAGTTAGTACAGCACCACCAGCCGACACTTCCCAGTGAACTGTCTCAGGCAATTATTTGGGAAGCTGAGGCAACAACCGGGCAGTTTACCTTTGTCAGTCAAAGTGCTGAGAGACTTTTGGGCTATCCAGTTGATCAGTGGCTCACTCAACCTGATTTTTGGACTAATCTGGTTCATCCGGAAGATCGGCAATGGACTGTCGCCCTGTACCGCAGACAAATGCTCCAGAGTCAAGACTGTGAGTTGGAGTATCGGTGCATCGCCGCAGATAATCGGGTAGTCTGGCTACGCGATCGCGCTTGTGTGATTCGAGATGAACAGGGTCAAGTTTACAAGCATCGGGGGTTGATGGTTGATATCACCTTTGCCAAGCGGGCAGAAACAGAGCTTCATACTCGTCTGTGTCAGCAATCTGCGATTACTCAACTGACTCAATCAGCCCTTTTAGCAACTGAAGTTTCCGCACTACTCAACGAGAGTGTTGCTTTAGTTTCCCAAGCGCTAGCGGTGGAGTATTGTAACGTTCTGGAATGGCTTCCCAATAACAACAACCTGCGAATGCGTTCCGGAATTGGTTGGTCACCAGGGTTAGTTGGGCAAGCAATAATCGAAGCCAGTCCCAATACTGTAGCGGGTTACACCTTGCACTCTGGTCAAGCGGTGGTTGTAGAAAATCTCCATCGTGAAACCCGTTTTCAAGGTTCGCCCTTACTTCATGAACACGACATTGTTAGTGGCATTAGCGTCATTATCCCAGTGGGGCAAAACCAAGAGAACGACGAGGGTAGATTACCAACTACCCCTAAGGGTTCCTTTGGCGTTTTGGGTGCCTATACAAGTAGACGCCGAGTGTTTAGTCAAGGCGATGTTGAATTTCTCCAAGCTGTTGCTAATGTTTTGGCAAGCTCAATTGAGAGCCAACGAACTCATGAGTCTCTGGACAAGGCAAGAACCCAACTGACTCAGGCAACGGTTGCCTTGGAAAAGCGAACTCAGGAACTTGACCAGTTTGCCTATATAGCCTCTCATGATTTGAAGGCACCGCTACGAGCGATCGCTAATCTATCGGAGTGGATTGAAGAAGATATTTTTGACCAACTCAATGAAGACAACCAATACCAAATGCAATTGTTGCGAGGGCGGGTTCATCGGTTAGAAGCTCTCATTGATGGTATGCGGCAGTATTCTCGTGCGGGACGAATTACAGGTACGCCAGAAAGGGTGGATGTAGAAGCGTTGTTGAAACAAGTGATTGAGACACTAACACCACCGCCTGAATTCATCATTGAAGTTGCGCCAGGAATGCCAACCCTAGTTACAATGCGATCGCTTCTTGAGCAAGTATTTAGCCAACTCATCGACAATGCAATCAAGCATCACCCCAAAGCTGATGGCCAAGTGAAAATCAGTGTTCAGGAGCAGTCAGACACTTATGAATTTGCAGTTACGGATAATGGTGAAGGAATTGCGCCTGAGTTCCATGAGCGAGTATTTGCGATCTTTCAAACGTTGCAAGCGAGAGACGAAGTAGAGAATACAGGTGTTGGTTTAGCGATCGCAAAAAGAATTGTAGAAGGACAAGGCGCTGCGATCCGATTGGAATCTCAAGAAGGTCAAGGGACAACTTTTTACTTCACTTGGCCTAAGCCGTTAAGCGAGTCTTGAAGCCAGATTAACTTCCTACCTCCCAACTTTGTTCGTCGATCTAACAGCGCGTTAATTTAATTGGAGAAGCTTGTTGATCGACTTGTGCAAGGAGTATGAATAATGGGTACCTCCAAAATCTCGCGAACTCAGCGTAGGCTCCAACCTGACCTGTCAGTCCGCTGGCGAGGTGGCTTAATTCTCTCGATTCCCGTTCTATGTTTGTTTGCTACAGTTTTCGTAATTTCCGCGCTGTCTTCTCAAACATCAGCAGCGATAGAGCGAAGGGAACAGAGTCGGCAAACTCTCTTAGATACTCATCGTTTGCTCAGAGATTTACTCAATGCTGAAACCAGTGTTCGAGGTTACGTGATTACCAGGCGTCGGGAATTTCTAGAACCTTATACAGAGGCAAGAAATCTCCTACCTGAGTCACTTAATGCACTTGGTGCTAGAGTGCAAGCCAATCCAGCACAGCGTCAACAGTTTCAAGCAATTCCAACACTAGCGCAGCAACAAATGAGGCTTTTAGAGGAGGTTCTCAAGATCAGTGACCGACAAGGAGCAACAACAGAAGGCTCTCCCCTACTGACTGAGCAGCTACTCAAGAGCAAACTGAACATGGATCACCTGCGGCAGGAAATTACCAAGTTTGCCCAGCAAGAAGAACGTTGGCAAGATACTCGCGCTTCGCAAGTCCTGTGGTGGCGGGAACTAACAAAAACTGTTCAGTGGAGCGCTTTGGCAACTGGGTTACTCGGAGCAGGTGCAGCTTTTTACCTCTTCAATCAGTTAGACCAGGATTTGGCAGAACGCGCAAGCAGCTTGCGAGAAGGGAATATCTATTTACAGAGCGTTTTCGACAATGTTGTCGATGGAATTCTCATCCTGAACGAGCGTGGTTACATTCAGACGGGTAATGCTGCTGCTGTAGAAATCTTTGGTTATGAATCGGATGAAATTGCTGGTAAACACCTACAACGACTGATTGCAGAATCCTTTACAGATGATAGCGGCAAAGTGATGGGTTCTCTGGTAGGGAACAATCAAAACAAACTACGACTTCAGCAGGAGACAGTAGGGCGACACAAAGACGGAAAAACCTTCCCAATGGAATTTGCCTTTAGCGAGATGCAGCTAGAAAATGAGCTTCTGTTCATTGTGATCGTGCGTGACATCACTGAACGCAAGCAGGCTTCTGAAACCCTGCTCAAACAAGCCCAGCTGTTGGATTTGGCAAATGACACGATTATGGTGCGCGACCTCAATGACATGATTACCTATTGGAATCAAGGTGCTCAACGGATGTACGGCTGGACAGCAGCCGAAGCACTGGGGGAATCCGTTCATAGGCTGCTAAAAACAGAGTTTTCTCAACCACTAGAGGAAATAAAAGAGACATTGTTCCAAAACGGGTACTGGCACGGGGAACTAGTAAATTCTCGACGTGATGGCACCTGTCTTACTATTGCCAGTAGCTGGACATTACAGCGCAATGAGAAAGGACAGCCAGTAGCTTGCCTAGAAATCAACCAGGATATTACTGAACGAAAGCTTGCAGAGGCAGCGTTGCAGCGTAGTGAAAAGCTGTATCGCACCTTGGTTGAGAACTTTCCCAATGGCGCTGTATTTTTGTTTGATCAAAATCTGCGATACAACATTGCGGAAGGAACAGGATTATCGACGGTTGCTCTTGATAGTAAGACGCTTACGGGTAAAACAATTTGGGAGACATTGCCACCCCAAACGGCTCAACTACTTGAGCCAATTTATCACGAGGCTCTAAAAGGCAAAGTGACTGTTATGGAAATACCCTTTGCCGATCGCTTTTATTGTGTCCATGTGCTGCCTGTGACTAATGAACAGGGAGAAGTGGTTTCCGGGATGACGATGACTCAAGACATCACGGAGAGTAAGAAAGCAGAAGAGGTTTTGCGATCGCGTGCTGAAGACCTGGCGCGAATGACGTCCGTTTTGGCACAGACAACCACAAGTCTAGAAAAGCGCAACGCCGAACTTGACCAATTTGCCTATATAGTGTCTCACGACCTCAAAGCTCCTTTAAGAGCGATCGCCAATCTCTCCCAGTGGCTTGAAGAAGACTTAGAAGAGCACTTAACCGAAGACACTAGGCACCAAATGAATTTGATGCGATCGCGTGTCCATCGGATGGAAGCCTTAATTAACGGTCTATTACAATATTCCCGTGTCGGACGCCTCCACGCTGAATTAGAACCTGTGGATGTCGAGGCGTTACTCTACGATGTCATCGATTCTTTAGCCCCACCACCGGAATTTACCATTAAGGTGATGCAAGGAATGCCAACACTGATTACCGAACGCTTACCCCTAGAACAGGTGTTTGCCAATTTAATCAGTAATGGGATTAAACACCATCACCGACCCGATGGGCAGATTGTTATTTCTGTCACTGAGCAAGCCGACTTTTACGAGTTTGCTGTTGCTGATAATGGAATTGGAATTGCCCCTGAGTTCCACAAAAAAGTTTTTGTCATGTTTCAAACCCTAGAAGCCCGTGACAAGGTAGAAAATACTGGGGTGGGTTTAGCAATTGTTAAGAAAATTATTGAAGATAAAGGAGGCACCATTTCCCTGGAATCCCAGCTAGGACAGGGAGCAACATTCCGATTTAGCTGGCCGAAGCATTCAATGGGATAAGGGATGAAATCATGGATGACAAACAAACGAGTCTACTCCTTATTGACGATGACGAAGTTGATGTCATGACTGTCAAACGGGCGTTTAAAAAAAACAACATCACTAATCCACTTTATGTAGCAACCAATGGTATCGAGGCGTTAGCGATGCTGCGAGGCAACGAAATGCCAAAACTCCTCCTTGGACAGCGCCGACTCCTTTTGCTTGACCTCAATATGCCAAGAATGGGTGGAATTGAGTTCCTGCGGGAGTTACGGGCTGACCCGGAACTGAGAGCGCTGCCAGTGATTGTCTTGACAACCTCGAATGAGGACAAAGATAAGGTGGAAGCTTACGATCTTAACGTCGCTGGATATATCATCAAGCCTGTAACGTTTACAAAATTTGTGGAAGCAATAGGAACGCTCAACAAGTATTGGGCACTGAGTGAACTACCCTAATTGGCGGTTGCGTAGAAACTAAGGAGCATTTAAGTTGCTTGGTTTAGGTCGTCGTTTCTTTGCCCTTCCCTTGACCATTAATAGTCAACAGTGAACAAAAAGTGACGAGATTGAATTTGAAATTTAAAAGCGCATCAGCTTAGCGACTGAGAATATTGAATCTTCACTCCTACAGCGGAAAATTAACCCATCAATGTGTAGAGGCAGAAGTAGAGGGAGTTTTACACAATACTTATAAGGAGCCAACAGCTAAGAGCGAGACGCTCCCTAGCTAACCGCTAACTATGGAAGAGATTATAAAAATTCTTGTGGTGGAAGATGATGAAGTAGATCGCATGGCAGTCCGTCGAGCGCTCAAGACGGCGGGTATTTCTGTAGAAATGGCAACAGCCATTGATTGTAAACATGCGATCGCCACCCTTAATCAAGAAAATTTTGACTGTGTTTTGCTCGACTATCGCTTGCCTGATGGTGACGGACTTGCTTTAGTTCAAGAAGTCCGGAGTACCGGAAGTAAAGTTCCTTTGGTTGTTTTGACAGGTCAAGGAGACGAGCAAACCGCTGTCGAACTCATGAAAGCGGGAGCATCGGATTATCTTCCCAAAAGTAAACTGTCTCCAGATACACTCTCCCGTAGTGTCCGCAATGCTGTTCGTATCTATCGGGCGGAACGGGAGGCGGCGTTGGCAACACAGCGGTTACGTGAAAGTGAAGAACGCTACCGCTTGGTGCTTGAAGGCTCTAATGATGGAATTTGGGACTGGGATGTCTATACTCACGAAATTTATTGTAACGACCGCCTTTATGAAATTACTGGCTTCTCACCAGGTGAGGTGACAGCCAACTATGACCTCTTTTGTAAGCTGCTGCATCCGGAAGATCGCATGAGAGTTAGCCATGCTGTTGCCGCTCACTTACAAGATGAGGTTGAACTGGAGGTAGAATTTCGCCTCTTGCATACTTCTGGGGAATATCGCTACTGCATCGCTCGCGGTAAAGCTTGGCGGGACGAGCAGGGACGACCTTTTCGGGTATCTGGCATTGTAAGCGACATCACCGATCGCAAGCGAGCAGAAGAGTCTCAACGATTTCTGGCAGAAGCGAGTGCGATGCTCTCAGCGTCCCTCGATTATGAAAAGACTCTAGAAAGCATCGCCCAACTAGCTGTGCCATTCTTAGCTGATCTTTGCCTTGTCGATATTGTAGAGAATGGTGTAGTTCGTCGGATGGGTGTTGCCCATGCTGATCCCACACAAGAATCACAGGTACGACAACTACAGTACCGTTACCCACCGGACATTAATGGACAACATCCAGCAATGAAGGTGTTGCGAACTGGTATCGCTGACCTGAATCCAGAGATTACTGAAGAAGATCTGCTGTCGGCGACCCGCGATGCCGAACACCTGCAAATTGTGCGCGATTTGGGCTTCAAATCCTATATAATCGTGCCGCTTTTGGTGCGAGGGCGGACTTTGGGGGCAATTTCCTTCGTGTCTACCCAAGAGGGACGGCGCTATGGTGTAGCTGACTTGGCCTTGGCGGAGGAACTTGCCCGTCGAGCTGTATTATCAATTGAAAATGGTCAGCTTTATCATACTAGCGAAGCGGCTCGAAGCGCGGCACAGGAGGCAAGTGAGAACCTACGTCAGGCGATTTTGATTCTAGGAGAGCAGCAGCAACAACTACGAATCCTACAGCAGTTAACCAATCTACTTAACCAGCGTCTGACCGACTTACCGGGTTTGTTACGGGAGATGGTGGGAGCGGTAGCGCAAGCAATTCCTGGTGCCCAGTTTTGCTTTATTATGCTCAACAACCCTCAATGCGATCGCTTACTTTTGACGGTAACCGCTGGGGTTGGGACAGAAAAGCTAAAGCTGGAAGACGCCTTCTGTCCTGAAAAGGGATTGCTCTCGCGGGTATTTTCGACAGGTGAATCGCAATTAATTCAAGGGAACCGTTGTAACTCCCAGGATTTAGAGGAGGTTCCGGCAGCCATTTACGCTGTTGCGATCGAGTCTGTGGAATCGGGACGTTTGGGAATATTAGCGGTTGGGAATTGGGAAGATCAGACTGCGTTTGATGAGGAAGATCGGAAACTCTTGTTAGCTGTCGGTGAGCAGGCTGCGATCGCAATTGATAATGCCCGGATGATTAAAGCGTTAGAAGAGCAAGAGGCTCGTTTAGAAGACCAGAATGAGCAACTTGCCGCACAAAATCAGGAATTGGAAAACCAACGAGAGCAGCTTCATTTGCGGAACCTGCAACTATTGGAAGCCGCGCGCTTGAAATCCCAGTTTCTTGCCACGATGTCTCATGAATTGCGGACACCGATGAATGCGGTTATCGGTTTTTCTCAATTGCTATTGCGCCAGCGCCAAAGTCCGCTCACGCCTCAACAGAACGATATGATGGAGCGCATTCTCAACAACGGCAAGCACCTACTAACACTAATTAATGAAATTCTCGACCTCTCCAAAATTGAGACTGGGCGTCTAGAACTGAAACTAGAAGCGTTCAACCTGATAACGTTGGTCAGAGCGATCACTGATGAGCTTCGCTCACTCGCTGACGAGAAGCACTTAGCACTGACCGTTCACGCTGATTTAGAGAACGCCAATGTGATTAATGACAGTGTTCGCTTGCGGCAGATTTTGGTCAACCTCCTCTCCAATGCAATTAAGTTTACCGAAAGCGGCAGTGTTGAAGTGGAAGTGAAGGAAATCTCCCCAGATCAGTTAGCAATCAGTGTCAGAGATACAGGGATTGGGATTGCTCAGGATAACTTGAAAAATATTTTTGAGGAGTTCCGGCAACTCGATCAGACGACGACAAGGAAGTATTCTGGTACAGGTTTGGGGCTAGCCATTACAAAATCATTGGTTCAGCTCATGCAGGGAAGCATCACGGTAGAGAGTAATCTGGGTCAAGGGTCTACGTTTTGCCTCGTCTTCCCTCGACACCTACAACTCACATCTCCAGGCGTGGATGACACCACAGATGCCTCAACCCGCCGAGACACTCGTGTTTTAGATGGCGCTGCCGCTACACCGACACTTCAAGGCTCTCAAATAGTAAGACGGCTATATTAGGGGATTTAGTTGTTGGTTGTTGGTTGTTAGGCGATCGCAAATTGAATTGGCAAGATAAAGTACTTCTAGATCGTCAGTCGATACAGAAATTTCCTAATCGGGGATTGCAAAATCCAGGTAACTTAACCTGAGTTCGGGTTAAGCCGCTTGAGGCAAAGTGAAATCCAGATTGAGTGAAGGCTTCTTGGGCTGATGACAATAAGCAATCAATCCGCAGAGAATATTCACCATAAAGTTGACTGGGCTGCGATGCCTGGAATGTTCAATCTGAGAAATATTCTTGAGTTGGTCAATGATCGTTTCGATAATCGACCGTTTGCGGGAGAGTAACTTGTCGCTTAAGCGCATCAAGCGGTTGCAACATGATTGCGTTTAGGCTTGGCAAAGAACTCAATGCCGTAGGCTTGAAAAAGCGTTTGAGCCAGGGCATGAGAGACATAGCCTCGGTCGGCAAAGACTTTACCAAAGAGGTCTTTAAGCAGCTCCAGCACGGGCTTACGGTCATCAATATTGCCAGGGGTGAGGGTGAAATTGAGCAGTTCTCCAGACTCATTGACCACCAGATGCAGCTTAAAGCCAAAGAACCAATCAACTGAGGTTTTGCCTCTTGCTGCCAGATTAGAAAACACTCTTCGGTCGTGGGATGCGACGATTGTGACAAACTTTGAGGCTAGTAGCATCGATGAAGCTGATGCCAGTACACTGCCCAAAACAGTGCTTGAGGTAAATGCACAACGGCAATAGAGCTGAGGGCATCCATTCCACAAATCGGTTGTAGCTCACCAATGAGGGGAAGGCATCTTTCCAGTACACACTGACGTGCTGGAGGTAGTAAGCCTTGAAGTTGCGGTATTGCTGTTGGTGGAACGCGACTAAGATGGTCATGATTTCACTCAGACTCAAGGCGCGAGAGCGAACTCGTTGCTTAACCCCCTGCCCTAGTAAAGAAGTTTGCCACTGGGGTTCAAAGTGTTGGCAGAAATCATCGATCTTGCAGAAAAGTTCTTCTAGACTATGCATGGGAGAGGCTTGCTGAATTATGGTTTTAACAACTTTCAGCTTACACATCCCCTCCTTTTCTTATCCCGAACTCAGGTTAACTTAGTTACGGTTGACGGCTTACGAGTAGCCGTTCGCGCAAAATTATCCGTATTAGTCCTGTTCTGCTTTACTAAGATTCTTGTCAAGATCGAGTTAGAATAAGCCGTCTTGTGCGCCTACAATGACTACTTCAGTATCAATGACAGCACCCTTGCCAGATAACGAAGCGCAGAGGCTTGAAGAGCTTTTAGAGTACAAAATCCTTGATACCCCAGTTGAACAAGCCTTTGACGACCTCACACGCCTAGCTGCCTACATTTGTGGTACCCCAATTTCTTTGATTACCTTAATTGATGCCCAGCGGCAATGGTTTAAGTCAAAGGTGGGTTTGGAGATATCAGAAACACCTCGCGAACATGCGTTCTGTGCCCATGCTATTGTGCAGCCCGACGTTTTTATTGTTCCTGATGCGACAAAAGACGAGAGGTTCGCAACAAATCCCCTAGTCACCTCTGATCCTAATGTGCAGTTTTACGCTGGTGTCCCTCTGATTACACCAGAGAAGCAAGCGCTGGGAACGCTATGTGTAATTGACCATGTACCGCGAAATCTTAGTCCGGAACAGTTGGACGCTTTGCGAATACTAGCTCGTCAAGTACTCAAGCAGATTGAACTCCGGCGTAATTTAGCCAATCTGACCCTTCAAGATACCGAGCGCAAACAGGCGCAGAAGTCACGTCGGCAGTTTTTTAAGGGGATTGCAGGAGGATTTGGTTTAGCGTCAGCAATTCTCCTCATAATTGGCGTTGTCTCGTATCAGAGTGCAACTAGACTGATTGAGGTCAATAGTCGTGTTCAACAGACTCAACAGAGGCTGAACCATCTCAAAGAATTACTCTCTCTGGTGACGACGGCTGAGACTGGACAGCGTGGTTACATTCTCACGGGACAAGAGCTTTATTTAGAACCCTATCGTGCGGCAACTACAAACTTTGATCGAGAAATTCAATATCTTCAGCAATTAGAGACGGATAACCCCAATCGCCGCAAGCAGATTCAATCCCTTGGAATGCTAATTGAGAACAGGCTGGCACTCCTCAAGGAGACAATCAACTTACGGAAAAATGGGAAATCTGAGTTAGCCTTGCAGGTGATCGAGGCAGGTACGGGAAGGAAGCTCATGGATGAGATTCGCTCTCGTATCCGGGTGATGGAAAATGAAGAGAATGCGTTGTTGAAACAGCAATTAACAGCAGCGGAAACAAGCGCTCGCTACACGATTCTTACACTGGCGATCGCAATCACCCTGACGTTTGTAATTCTCTGTGGAATTTATTCCCTCGTCTATCGTGAAATCACTGAGCGCCAGCGAGTGGAAGCTGCCCTAAAAAAAGAGCGCAATTTTATTTCTGCTGTCATTGATACCTCCAGCGCTTTAGTCGTGGTTCTCGATCCGCAGGGGCGAATCGTCCGCTTCAACACAGCCTGTGAGCAAACAACAGGTTACTCATTTGATGAGGTAAGAGATAGGCATTTTTGGAACCTGTTCCTCATTCCTGAAGAAGTGGAGTCGGTTAAAACAACCTTTGCCAAACTCCAAGCGGGTCAGTTCCCGAACGAGTTTGAAAACTACTGGGTAACAAAGGATGGGAGTCGCCGACTAATCGCTTGGTCTAATACCGCTCTCCTTGACAATCAGGGTTCAGTTGAGTACGTCATCGGCACTGGCATTGACATCACTAGGCGTAAGCAAGCAGAGAAAGCTCTTCAAGAGAGCGAGGAACAGTATCGCTCGGTTGTGGACAACCTCAAAGAAGTCATTTTCCAGACGGATACAGCAAGGCAATTGACGTTTCTTAATCCTGCCTGGACAGAAATTACTGGATTATCCCTATACGAAAGCCTCGGCAAGAGATTTTTGGAATTGATTCATCCAAATGATCGCCAACTCCATAATCAATACTTTCAATCCCTCATTGAACGCCAAAAAGAAGACTGCCGCTACCAGATTCGCTACTTGACTAAAAACGGTGGCGTGGCATACATGGAAGTTTATGCCTGCCAGATATTAGGTGATGACAACACTGTTATTGGAATTTCTGGCACCCTTAACGATATTACTGAGCGCAAACGCAGAGAACAGCATCTAAGTGCAGAACACGCTGCCACACGGGTTTTGGCAGAATCTGCCACGCTAAGCGAAGCCACTCCAAAACTCCTGCAAGCTATGTGCGAAAGCTTAGGATGGGATCTCGGCGAATTCTGGAGTGTAGACGCAAGCGAGAATGTCTTACGTCGTGTTGAAAGCTGGCATCGTCAGTGGGTTGATGTTTCGGAGTTTGAAGCGGCGACTTCACAGATTACTTTTGCGCCTGGGGTTGGATTACCAGGGCAGGTTTGGGAGAATACGTCACCGGCTTGGATTGCTAATCTTGCTGAAGATGCGAACTTTGTGAGAAGCTCAATAGCGGTAAAAGTTGGACTGCACGCTGCGATTGGTTTCCCTATCCTCAGTGGAGATGAGATGTTGGGTGTCATGACCTTCTTCAGTCGTGAGATACAGCAGCCTGACGCAGATTTGCTGAAGATGATGGCGGCGATTGGTGGACAAATCGGTCAGTTCATCAAGCGCAAACAGGCTGAGGAGGAATTACAGCAGCAGAATGAGATTTTGCAGGCTGAATTGAATCAAGCGGCTGAATATGTGCGATCGCTTTTACCCCGTCCTCTAACCGGAACCGTAACGACTGAGGCACAGTTTGTTCCCTCGCTTCAGTTAGGGGGTGATGCCTTTGACTATTACTGGCTTGATGCTGACCATTTGGCAGTTTACCTATTAGATGTTGCAGGACATGGAGTTCGATCGGCATTGCTGTCGGTTTCCGTGCTAAATGTTTTGCGATCGCAATCCCTCCCCAACACTAATTTTCATCAACCTAGTGCTGTCTTAGCCGCCCTCAATCATGCCTTCCCAATGAACGAAAAGGGGGATGACTATTTCACCATTTGGTATGGTGTCTATAACCGAGTGAAGCGGCAACTTATTTACGCTTGTGCAGGACATCCACCCGCGATGTTGCTATCTGAAACTTCAACCGCTACCCCTGTAAAGCAGCTAGGCTCATTAAGCATACCCATAGGTATGCTCAGCGATGCTGATTTCGATGATGGTTCTTGTGAAATTCAACCAGGCACTACGCTTTACCTCTTTAGTGATGGAGTCTACGAAATTCATCAATCTGATGGTAGTATTTGGGGACTCAATGCCTTTATTGATGTTCTGATTAACTATAAAAAAAGCAACACAAACAATCTGGAAACGGTGTTATATCACATTCAGACGTTGACCATCAAAAAAGTCTTGGATGATGATTTCTCCTTATTAAAAATTAATTTCGATTAAAATGATGAGAAATCACCTGGTTCTAACCTTTCAAACTTGCCCAGCAGAAGCTACTTTTTCTTCAGATTTATTTGGTTGGGGAACTTTTGTTTAAGTACCATTAGCTAGTTGTAAATGAATTGTCTTTAACCCTTAACCTTTCTTTTTTGCCCTAAAAAACTAGTCATGGCAGTTAGCACTCAGCTATTAGCCATCAGCTTTTTTGTTTTCTTGACTACTCACGCTCGTTTCACAGCCTTTAGCTGTACCTCATATTATCGCTCTTCTGTCAGTCTCGGAAAATCACGCTCAAAGTAAAAGCTTGAGAGCTTTTCCACATAACGATTTGAGGGGTGAGTTTCTATCAGAAACTCAAAAATGTAGACCAATTGGGAAAACTCACGTCCTATCAGGATTACAGCCTTTGCGAGCACCTAGACTGACAGAAGAGCGATAACTGAAAACTGCTATAACTCACTTACAGCGTTTAGAGGCTTAACCGCTTAGCTTCCAGTCCAAGCAATGGGGGGACTGGGATAGGAGGGAGACACAAGAGAACTTGTACTTGATTTACTTTCTTCATCCAGCACGTTCACCACCTGATTGTATAAGTCCTCTGCCTGTTGCATAGAGTCACCAATGCTGGTCAATCCCAGTTTGCCAAACTCCGAAAGGGAACCCATTAGGTGAAACACACTGCCAGTTCTGGTGCTGCTATCAAAGTGTAGACGGTGGTGAGCAATGATATCCATCAGATCGTTGGGCATTAATCCTTGGTAGCGTTCTTTTTGCAGGTTGTCAGAGGCAATGTAGTACTTCTCTCGACCTTGATGACTGTAAAAAAGTCCTGTCGAAGAATCATACCGACCATTGGTTAAATATTTGAGGGTCATGAAGGGATGTGTTGTGCCGCCTTTGCGTAAGTTGATTTCAATGGCTTGCAAATCCCAGGTTGCCCCCTTGCTATAGGGTTGATGTACTGCAACAAAATCGACACCGTAGCGTTCCATTGCCCCTTTTTGAGCTAATGCCTGACCAACTCGTCTCCCCAGTTCTTGTAGGCGTAGCCGATACGCTTCATCAGCAGGGAATCGGCAACCCAGATAAATCTGACCGTCTGGGCCACCTAAGATTTGATCGTGGGTAGACAGAATTTCTACTTCGCCATTGGGAGTGATGTAACCTTGAACACTAGGCGATCGCTTTTCTTCTCCTTCAATAAATGCCTCTACCAGTGCGCCTAACTCTGGCACACGACTAGAAAAATTTGCCCAAGTCTCTGTCTTCGCTTGGAAGCTTAAATGCTCCATCCGTTTATGAAGTGCTGCCACTCGTTGTGCATGGGAGACTTTCCCCGGAGACATTTCTGCTATTGGTCTTAAGTCCAAAATCGCATTACCCTCTCCTGAAAAGCCTTCGTTGAGTTTGACTACCATCCGCTTTAAGTCGGGTTGGCGTTCCCACAAGTCGGCAGCTACCTCGGCTAAATCATCAGATTTCGTGACACTCTCACTGCCATCTGGATAAGGCAAACCTGATTCTGCGAAAATTTCCCGACTGCCGCTTTTGGTGCCCCAATACAGTAAAGCAGGGTCTGGAGCAAGCAGTGGTAAATCTAGTCGCACAGATAACTCTTGCTCTAAAAAAGTTGAGTTATAACAAACCATGTAGGATTTCTGAGGGCGCAGGGCTTGACGAATCCGCTCAATTAAGCGGGGACGCTCCAAAATCTTTTGGGTAAGGGGTTTGAGGGAACCATCATAGGTCGAAAGCAGCAGCAAGCGATCGCGTGCGTGAGAAAAGGGAATCCCAGGCAACAACTGCAAATAGTACTCAATCACAATCGGCGACATTGGTTGCGCCGTAACGTAGATCAAGCGAGTACGGGGGTTACGCAGACGAATCAACGAGAACAAAAGTCGTTCTTCATAGTGTAAAAAGCCCTGAATCTTATTCAGTTCTCGCTGGTCAACACTAACGGACGGCACCACCAAAATATCGTGGTCATCCATGTCAAACAGGTCAACATTATGCCAGCGATCGCGCAACTGGTTTTGAAGGTGCCGAAATTGCTCTGCTTGTTCAGAGGAAGAAGAATTTAACGTGTGCATCGCCCCAAACCCGCCCTAATGCTGATCAATGCAATCTTAACGGTTGCTGGGGCAACTGGTTAATAAACCTTCTTTGTTAAGTCCTGTGAGTTTTACAGATAAAAGAAGGCACCATCAATGGCAAATTAAATAGGGCAAACAAAATTGGAAAAGGGACGCTACCGATGGAACTCGTTAAAGTTCAATTGATGTTCGAGAATGCTCCACGACGCTCTCATAAGGATTACTCAGCGGAATTGGAAGACTTAAATGGAAAGTTGGTCGAATTATCCCGACTTCCTACCCAAGGCGAGTTAGTCTCGTTTCCAGACGGGAAGCTACATACTGTAGGGCCATGCTTTATCGTCATAGAAGTTGTTCATTTCGCTTCTCCTAGCACAACTGGTTTAGTCGGTCAAGTAACACTGCGTAAGTGCTTCCCCAGGTAGGTGATGTTGTCTGAAAAGGTGTTGTTGCAATGATGTATGGCAGAAAGCCGTCAGCTATCAGCTATCAGCTATCAGCTATCAGCTTTTTTGTTTTCTTCTGTATCTCTTGTTTCACACATCTTCTGCTGTACCTCATCTCTCCAGGAAACTGCTATATGTAGCTGTCGCCATAAATGTTAGGACGGATTTAACGGTCTAAACAACCACTTACTAGTACTCAAGCTTCTGCCCTCTGCATAAGAGCCTTTTGCTATAAGTGCCGAGTAGTTGACTAAGATATCCTGTGCGTGATTCACCCTAGATGAGCCAAATGGATGAAGTACCGTTGAGATACGGTACGTCAAACTATCACTGTAGTTAAATGTTTTGTGTTTAAAGGTGATTCAGTATGGGTTTCTACTCCCAGGTAATTGCACCGCGTCTGCTGGATTGGGGTATGTCCGACCCCAGCTTAGCTTTATACCGTCGTGAAGTTTTGTCAGATGTGCAGGGAGAGGTGCTAGAAATCGGTTTTGGCACAGGGATAAATCTCTCATACTATCCTGAGCATCTTCAACAGCTTGTTACAGTTGATGCCAATCCTGGGATGAATGCCTTAGCTCAAAAACGGATCGAATCCTCCAATATCCGAGTCGATAACCGAGTTCTCAATGGCGAGAACCTGCCGATGGCTGACAACACATTCGATTGCGTTGTCAGCACTTGGACGTTGTGCAGCATTGCTAATGTTGAGCAAGCACTCAAGGAAATCTATCGGGTTCTCAAGCCAGGAGGACGGTTCTTTTTTATTGAGCATGGGCTGAGTGATGACCCAAAGGTTCAGGTATGGCAAAATCGCCTGAACCCGATCAATAAAGCGATCGCAGATGGCTGTAATCTCAACCGCAACATTAAGGAACTGATAGAAGCCCAGTTCAAGAACGTAACTATTGAGCAATTTTATGCGCCAAAAAGCCCAAAAGTTAGTGGCTATATGTACAAAGGCGTTGCCAGCAAGGTTTGATCGCTATTAACGTTCCATATCCTCTACCGATTTAGGAACAGCCTCTGTCATCACCTCATGCCCTTCGGCAGTTACTAAAACATCGTCCTCAATCCGAATCCCAATTCCACGCCAACACTCGTCAATGGCGGGTTGTCCTTCAACGGGTTCGGTATCCATTCCAATATAAAGTCCTGGTTCTACCGTTACGACATGACCGGGCTGCAAAATCTGCCAGTTTTCACCGTGTTTGTAAGCACCTGCATCATGGACATCTAACCCTAGCCAATGCCCTGTGCGATGCATATAGAAGGGTTTGTACTTCTCTTCTTTGATGATTTCCTCAATGTCCCCGGCAAGGAGTCCTAAATCCATCAACCCTTCGACTAACACTCGTACAGCAGTGTCATGAAACTGGTTATAGGGGTTTCCTGGCTGAATTTGTGCGATCGCATCTTGCTGTGCTCTCAAGACAAGCTCATACAGTATCTTTTGTTCTGGGGTAAATTTATTACCGACCGGGAAGGTACGAGTAATATCGGCGTTGTAGTATCCATAAGCACACCCTGCATCAATGAGCAATAGGTCGTTATCCTGCATCTGTCGATCATTCTCGATGTAGTGCAGCACGCAGCTATTAGCACCTGATGCCACAATCGAGGGATAAGCAGGTCCCAGCGCCCCCCGTAGGCGAAAGATATGTTCTATCTCCGCCTGAACTTCGTACTCATAGCGTCCTGGTTGTGCAAAGTCCCGTGCGTGGTTGTGCGCTTCAACAGAAATCGCAACCGCTTTACGCATCATCTCCAATTCCGCAGCACTTTTGACTTGGCGCATCGCGTGGAGAATTGGATTGGTTGATTCGATCGCGAATGGTCCTGTGCCACGCTTGGAATAGGTTCTCATCAAGCGTTGCCAGTGATCGAGGATGGTGTCGTTGAATTTGCGATCGCGCCCCAAGTGATAATAAATCCGATCTGCCTTTTCTAAATACTGGGGCAACTTCTCATCGAGTTCCGCAATTGGATACGCCTCATCTGCACCAAATTTCTCCTTAGCCGCTTCAACACCAGTACGGTAGCCTGTCCAAACTTCTTTCTCCCGTTCTTTGGGTTGAACAAACAAAATAAAGCGATGTTCTTCATGATGTGGCGCTAGTACAGCAACCGCTTCCGGCTCATTAAAACCTGTCAGGTAGAAAAAATCACTGTCTTGCCGAAAAGCGTACTCAACATCGTTGTGCATCACAGCAACTGGCGCACTCTTGAAAATCGCCGTACCACTGCCAATCTTCGCCATCAACTGCTCACGACGTTCTTGGTACTCTGTATGCAGAATCATAACGGTCTTCACTATGTCGAACTTTATAGATTTACTACCTAATACTCTGGACAACACTCAGCCAGAGTTGTTATTTGTTGAGGAGTAGCACCGCTCAGTCAAATTCGCTACTCTAATCAGGGAGTGTCTTACCTAGGGTTTTACTGAGACATTATAGGCATTCTACTGAAACTTCATAGGTTTAGAACCGACGTTACTTCTAAGCAAGGAGAATAAATAGAACTTACGCACCTTTAACATAATTTTTGCCAATTTAAGCTGTCGTCACTCCCCGCAACCTTCCTTAAAAAAGGTGAGCTAGATGTAAATCCTGATATAGCCAAAATCAGGAATCATTCTAGCGTCAAACTCTTGAACCACAATTCTATATCCCCAGACATTAAGAAAAGAGGCAACAATGACCCACTTTCCTATCCAGGAATATGACAAAGTAACTGATCCAAAGGTAAAGGCAGTCTATGAGGAAATTCTAGCTGAACTAGGATTTGGCATCGTACCCAACCTGTTTAAATCAATGGCAATTAGCCCAAACTTTTTGGAAGCTAGCTGGAAAAAGTTCCAGGCTACAATCTTGCAGGGAAGTGTACCCCGGACTATCAAGGAAATGATCGGCGTTGCCATTTCCCAAGCTAATGGTAGCGAGTATGCGCTCCAAGTTCACCTACATGGGTTATCGGCATTAGGAATTAGTGAAGAAGTCCTCCAGACGCTTGTCTCTGATTTTGCTAACTGCCCGCTACCGGAGCGAGAAAAAGCTGTCATTAGCTTTGGCTTAGTTGCTGCTACCAAACCTCATAAATTGACCTGTGCATCTTATCAACACCTGCAAGACTTGGGGCTAGATCAAGAAGAAATCTTCGAGCTTATTGCCACGGCGAACTTGTTTACAGCACTTAATCAATACACAGATGCGATTGCCCTAGACATTGACAACTTATGAGTTTTTATCCTTTTTCGATTAGTGGCGGGAGGCTTGAAGCTCAGGATCGGGAACAACTTCTACAGACAACGCAACGCCTACTCACTGAAGTTCAAGCACTTTCAGTACGCATTACAGCAGTGAATGAAATTGCCAATGCAATTAACCGTTCCCTAAATTTGGATGAAATTTTGCGGATAGTAGGCAAGCAAGCCAAATGGTTGCTGGACTTCAAACATTGTAGTGTCTGTCTCAAAAGCGACGATGGTTCTTGTCGTATCGTCACTTTATTTGGTCCAGCAGTGGAGTGCAACTCTTGTATTTTCTCAGATAACAATCCGATTAGTCGGGCATTAAAAACTGGACAGCCCCAACTCAATCCCAAAGATTATAAAAATACTTTTCTATCTGCCTACGCTTCACAAATCATTATTCCTCTAGAATGGGAACGACAAGTTATTGGTTCAATTAATTTCGCGACAACGCCTCCACAAACCTACACTTATGAAGATTTACGCATTGGCTTTTTACTAGCTTTGCAAGTATCTACTGCTATCCAAAACGCCAAGCATTTTAAGGAAATGGACTTGCTGCTAGAGGAGATGAATCGGCTGTACTCCGAACTTGATGCAGAACGACGCAAGTCTGACGAACTACTATGTAATACACTGCCACTAGAGATTGCTAATGAGCTGAAGCAAACGGGTAAAGTTAAACCAACTTCCTACAAGTCTGCCACGATTCTCTTTACAGATTTCAAGGATTTTACTAAATTAGCTGAACAGCTAACGCCAGAAGAATTAGTTAATGAACTAGATTATTGCTTCTCTTACTTTGATATGGTAATCGAAGCACACAAACTGGAGAAGTTGAAAACAATTGGTGATAGTTATATGTGTGTTGCAGGAATTCCTATTCCTAATAAAACTCACGCAATTGATGCTGTCCTCGCTGCCTTACAAATTCAAGCATTTATGGGTTGGCGAAGACAAGAAAAGATTTTAAACAATCATCCATATTGGGAAATTCGACTGGGTATTCACTCTGGTTCTTTACTTGCTGGTGTCATTGGCAAGAATAAGTTTACTTATGATGTATGGGGGGATGCTGTTAATACTGCCTCCAGAATAGAGTCATCTAGTACTCCTGGTTCTATTAATATTTCTCAATCAACTTTTGAGTTAGTAAAAGATTTTTTTGACTGTGAACATCGAGGGAAGATAGAGGCAAAAAGTAAAGGTTATATTGATATGTATTTTGTTCTTGGCATTAAAAAACATCTGGCTTTTGACCCATTAGGTTTGTTGCCAAATGATGAGTTTAATGCGCTTTATTCAAGTATTTAATCAAATTAATCAGGGGCAACCACAGACGGAACCGTAGGTGAGGAGATTGCCCCTCCTGTGTCCGCTAACGAAGAATAACTTTGATTTTTGCCCAGTAAGATTCGCTAAAAGTTGTAACTCAAGACTTGAATCACTGAGCCACTCTGAGGCAAATCGCTTGATTTGAGGGTTAGCGTGTCGCTGTTGAGTCGGCGCACTGTCATCCCATCCATCAAGGTCAAGAACTCATCTACTGGCACAATATCGCAAGCCGCACCATCAGCAGCTTGTGTTCGGAAATGAGTAGGAATGACAACTTTAGGGTTAAGGGTGCTGATTGCTTGCTTGGCTTCTTGAGGATTATAGGCTTTGGGTCCACCTCCCACGGGGATGAGTGCTAAATCAGGACGCCCGATGAGGATTTTTTGCTCAATATCAATTGGTGCAGCAGCTCCCCCTAGATGCAGGGTTTTGACACCCCCTTGAGTCCATAGCCAAGCAACATTGTTGCCAAATCGGCGTCCACCAACGCGATCGTGAGCGATACTAATACCCTGTATCTGTATGCTACCTACCTGATACACACCTGGTTCAAAAAGTATCCGAGGATTCCCAGGAAGCCCCTCGGCGGCTCCTTCATCAAATAACTGGCTACTAATTAGCACTAAATCCGCTGCCACCTTCGGCACACGATACCCAGCCGTACATCCTAATGCTCGAAATGGATTCACCAAAATTCGTGAACCACCGCCAGTAAATAAAAAGCAAGTATGCCCAAGCCACTGTACTGAAAGTGCCCCACTCGGTGCTTGTGCTTGATATGAGCTAAGTCCTGACGCTAAACCCGTTCCAAGCGTTGTGACTAAACCAGCACCCGCGTAGCGCATCAATTGTCGCCGTTTCATGTTTTCTTGAATTAGTTCCCCATTGAGTTTACTGCCATTGAGTGACGACGCGACGCTGGAAGTGATTCCAGGAAGTTTCGCATTAGCTGTTTACCAGAAGAGGTGAGAATACTCTCTGGATGAAATTGGACGCCTTCAAGGTGGGGATAGTTCCGGTGTCTGACACCCATAATGGTTCCATCCTCAACCCAAGCCGTTATCTCCAGTACTTCTGGACAGCTACTACGGTCAATCACCAGACTATGATAACGAGTTGCAGTAAACGGATTAGCTAATCCCCGAAAAACACCAACACCTGTGTGATAAATCTCAGAAGTCTTACCATGCATCAGTACAGGTGCTGAAGCAATCTCTGCACCGAAGACTTGACCTAAGCTTTGATGACCCAGACAAACACCCAGAATCGGGACACTTGCACCCAGCTTTGTGTATAACGACCTGGAGATACCTGCATCTTCAGGACGACCTGGACCCGGAGAAATGACTATGCCATCAGGTTGGAGTCTCTGGATTTGTTCTAGGTCGATTTTGTCATTGCGGTAGACCTGAATTTCCGAGGCTACAGGTAATTCTTTACCTAATTCTCCTAGGTACTGAACCAGGTTGTAGGTAAAGCTATCGTAGTTGTCAATAACGATGATCACTCAACATAACTCCTTTGGGTCTGAAATTCTTCAAAGCGCTACTCAATCGCTTCTCGACCCTCTTTATCCTAGATTGCTATTGCATAACTGACTGAATTAATGTCAGTAGCGGTGGGATTAGGAGTGACCCAGCGACAAATACTGCTGCGATCGCAGAAATGAGAACAGCACCCGCTGCACAGTCTTTCGCAATTTTTGCCAGTTCATGATAAGTCTGTTTGACCGTTAAGTCAACAACCGACTCAATGGCTGTGTTTAACAACTCCAACGCCAGCACTAACCCGCTTGTTATGCAAATCACAGAAATTTCCACAGCACTTAGGTGTAAAAAAACACCCAAGCTAATTGCTAGGGTGCCAATTACAGTGTGAATGCGAAAGTTGCGTTGTGTCACAAAGGCATAAGACAGACCAGCCCAGGCATATTTGAAACTAAGCATTAACGTCGGGGCAATCCGCCATGCTAAGTCCCGTTTACGTTTTATCGGGTCAGATTGGTTAGGATTCGGCATCGACAGGTCTTGAGGCATAGACAGGGCACTTGATGTGAGGAATTGAGAGTGAGTAGACTGAGCCTTTTGTAACACCATTGATTTTTACTTCATCTAAAGGGGTACACAGTAAGAATGTAGAACCAACCCTAGCGTTGGATAGTTAGATTGACACTCTGAAGTAAGGTTTCCTGCTGATTAAGCATTTCTACCAAACGTTCTTCATCCGGATGATCCCATCCCAAAAGATGAAGTAAGCCGTGGGCAGCTAACCATGCTAGTTCAGTTTGTAGGGGATGCCCTTGTTGTTGAGCCTGTCGCCCAGCTGTATCAACCGAAATCACAACATCCCCAAGATACAAAGGCACAGACAACTGAAATTCGGTTGGTAACTGAGGAGAGTTTACCTCCAAAGCGGCGAAAGCTAGTACATCTGTTGGTTGATTTTTGTGACGGTACTGAGCATTAAGTCCCTGGATCTCTGCATCGTCAGTAAGGCGAAGTGTGAGTTCATAGGCATCAGTCGGTGAGAGAGCAGGTTGCAGGATTTCTAGCCATTTATAAAACCAGCTTTCCCAGAGTGAGATCGAAATTGAACAGGGGAGTTTTTCCGCCTCAGTAATTGTTGATCGGGACGCGGTAAAGAAATAATCCTGAACACTCACTTCAACTTCCACACTTAAAGCCTCTTAAGGAATTGCCACAGACATCTAACGGGTTAGGTAGGCAAGACCAACAAGCACGGTCAATAAGCCAGCCGTTGTTAGGAAAAAATGTTTTAGAGATGTCCCGCGCTTACGCACCATGTTACGCATGGCGAGTTTTACATAACTGGGCTTGGGTTCTGTTGCAGCTGGCGGGTTTATCGTTTCCTCAGAGCCTTGCTCTAGGGCTTCGGGTGCTGAAGATGAATTACTCATAAAATAAAGTGAATTTCGCTCAATGGTTATTTTATGACTCTAATGTAACAGTTTGCTTAACAATTGCTACTCAATCCCTAGAATTTGAAGAAGGCAAAGGGCTTTTATGTAACGAATTGGAAGAGGATTTTTCCTCAAGGGAGCTTTGGCGATCGCAAAATCCCCCTTGAGAGTCAGCAGATCATACTACAGCGATGAGAAGAACTATCAGGACGGTAGGTTGATCGACGCTAGGCATTAGATCAAAGACACCGATGCAACAAAGCGCAGAGGCTCAAGGCAGATAAGCCTGTTCTAGGTTAGCTGATTTTCCTGGCGGAGGTAGGCTTCAATAAAGGGGTCAATGTCGCCATCTAAAACATCGCTAACGGCTGTAGTTTCAACATTTGTGCGTAAGTCTTTTACCATCTGATACGGATGAAAGACATAGTTACGAATCTGGTTCCCCCAAGCGGCTTCTACCATATCGCCTCGAATTTCGGCAATTTCCTGGGCACGTTGCTCCTGAGCAATAATTAGCAGCTTTGCTTTCAGAATCGCTAAGGCTTTCTCTTTATTTTGCAGTTGACTTCGCTCCTGAGTACAACGCACAGCCACACCTGTCGGAATATGCACAATCCGCACGGCTGTCTCCACCTTGTTGACATTTTGCCCGCCCTTGCCACCAGCACGAGTGGTTGTGATTTCTAAATCCTTGTCTGGAATGTCAAGCTCAACGGAGTTATCGATCAACGGCATTATTTCCACGCCAGCAAAACTCGTCTGCCGCTTGCCGTTCGCATTAAAGGGAGAAATCCGCACGAGTCGGTGCGTTCCTTTCTCAGCTTTGAGATACCCATAAGCATTACGCCCGTCAACTTCTAGCGTGACTGACTTAATCCCCGCTTCGTCTCCTTCTGAAAGTTCCGCCAGTTGTACCTTGTAACCCTGCTTCTCTGCCCAACGGGTGTACATTCGCAGTAAGATTTCCACCCAATCTTGGGCATCAGTCCCTCCTGCACCCGCGTTAATTGTGAGAACAGCACCTTTGGCATCGTACAATCCAGAGAGCAGTTGTTCCAACTCCCAACGCTCAAGTTCCTGAGTAAGGTGAGTCAGATTGGTTTCAGCTTCTTTTAGCAGAGATTCATCAGCTTCTAGTTCTAGTAGCTCTAAAACTGCTTTGGCATCCTCCAGACTGCTTCGCCAGTGATCATATTGCTGGAGGCTTGATTTGAGGTCGTTAAGTTCTTGAAGTGTCTGCTGCGCTGATGTTTGGTCATCCCAAAAATCTGGTTGCGCTGCCAACTGCTCCAAGTCTTGGATTTTTGCATTTAGAGCTGGGATGTCAAAGATAGTCCTGGGTTTTACCCAGGCGCTCAGACAACACTTCGACTTCGCGTTTGATATCTAATGCTTCCATGATGATTTCTATCCTTCGCTACCACGCTTTGGGTTGCATAGTTGATTTTAACTAGAGTCTGGCATGAGTCACAAAATAGGGGTGCAGTCAACTGCACCCCTGTCCTGTTTAGTCTTCTAGAAAATCAGGACTTACGCAAATCCACTTTTGAAACACCATTTGTAGGGGCGCACAGCTGTGCGCCCCTACCAGATATGGCGCTTGTGCGTAAGTCCTAAAAATGAATTAGTCGCGACCGTTCAAGGCAATGAGCAACCGCAAGATGAAGATGAACAAGTTGATGTAAGTCAGGTACATTGACAGAGCAGCAGGTAGATACTCCTCGTCGCGGTAGGTGCGAGGCAGGATGTAGAAATCCACGACAGCCGCTCCAGCAAATAGAAAGACACCAATGCCGGAGATGCCAATTTCTAGCCAACCTGGAAAACCGCCTCCAAAAAATGAGAAGAGCAGTTGAGCAACCAAGACGACAACTAGGGCAATCATACCTAGCTGTACGGTTTTGGTGAGAGCCATACCGTCTTCATCAGACAAGTTGGAGCCAATTTGTCTACCTGCAATGAAGGTGACACCACAGCCAAGGGCAGCAAAGCCGATTCCTTGCAAACCAACGCCTGGTGTTCTAAGGGCAAGGAAGATTAGACCGCTAAGGGTATAACCAGATAGCAGACTGTAGGTAGCCAACAGGGGCAGTGCGACACCGTTCTTCCCTTGTCGGGCAATGCCACTAGCTACGAAGAAAAGAGCGATTTCAGCAATCAGGGCTACCCAGAAGGTTGTCATGAATAGCTGTGGGTTGGAACGGAGAACACCAAGTCCTCCGTAGGTGCCGAGTGCAGTTAAGACAAGTCCACCACCCACATAGGGAAGCGCGTTGGCGATGACATTAGGTCCAACTAGCGCGTGACCTTTGGCTTCGCGAATTGCTTGACGAAAGTTACTGGTGTTGCTCATGAGACTTCCTCTGAACTTTCCGATGAGTTACAAACACAAATTTATCTAGTCCTATTGTGACGAGTTCTGAAGCACTCGGCTAGGAGGGAAAACTAGCCAACGTCAGTTTCTGCCCAAAGGCACATTTAAGCGATCGCAAGTTTCCCTGTTAAGTCATCTCCGCATATATACGGAGATGGAAATTGTCGAGCGCAATTATTTCCGTAAAACAACGATAGTTTAATTCTTTCTATGTACAGACAATGATTTCAAGATGGCTTAGTTACAGCAAGCCATTTGAGGGCATAGGTTGCAGGAATTGAGGTTTTTTATATCATGGCGACTCAGTCTGTACGTTTTCGCGGAATGGAACTTTTGATTGCTTACTCCCGAAATCCAACGGTTGAAGTTCGCAATCAGATAGTACGGTTAAATATTGGTTTGGTAAGAAACATTGCTTATCGAGTCAGCCAGCAGTGTACTGAACCTTATGAAGATTTGCAGCAAATCGGTTATCTGGGTTTGATTCGTGCCATTGAGCGGTTCGACCCTCATCAAGGCTGTGCTTTCAGTTCCTTTGCTGTGCCTTACATTCGGGGCGAGATGCTACATTTTTTACGTGACAAGGGCAGTACTGTCAAGATTCCGCGTCGCTGGCAGGAACTGCAACGGGAAGGGCAAAAAGTGAGTAAAAAATTGGAAGCTACTCTCGGTCGTCTGCCAAAAGATGCTGAGATTGCTCAAGCCTTGAAGGTATCATTGCGCGAGTGGCAGGAAAGTAAATTGGCTATACAAAATCGCCTACCTTTAAGTCTGGATGCAACAGTAGGGCAGACGGTTGATTCTGTCCTAACCTTGGGAGAAATGTTACCAGACGCCTATCATGAAGCTTGGCAAAATCGAGAAGAAGAGCGACAACAGCTACACGGAGCAATGAGCCATCTGGAAGAGAAGACTCGCACTGCTATTGAGTATGTTTGTTTGCAGCAACTACCGCGTGAGGAAGCGGCAAAGCACATTGGTGTTAGCCCTATGACGGTATCACGACATGTGAAGCGAGGTATCAACGAACTGGTGTGCTTGTTACAGCCTCAAGTATCTGGTCGTCTTGCTAGTTAACGCTAGATTGCTAGTGGTTATTAGTATCGGTTTTTAAAGTAGAAAATAGGCTTTCCCAGTTAGTTGGATGGTTGCTATCTTCTCCCTCTTTCACTTCAAAGGTGACATTACGAGCCTTAGGTTGCTCTAGCACATGAACACAAAGCTCAGCAATATCTTCACGACTCACCTTGCCCCGAATGTTGTCACCTTGCTCAAATACCAAAGCCTTACCTCCAGGTTCTTCGGTTAGAGCGCAAGGTCTGATAATGGTGTAAGGAACCCCACTTTGGCGAACACTCTCTTCTCCTCGTAGCTTCCAGGTTAGAATTCCGCCTAGTTGGTCGTTCATCCGTACCGCAGGTGGCTCCTCTTCTAAGTTAATTCCCGGACGCCCTGGACGAGTGACACCCGCTGAGCTAATCATAATGAACTGCGGTTTTGGGGCACTACCATAAGCTTTAATCGTTTCCACTTGTAGGGCAAAACCACCCGGTTGAAATTTCGGGTTCAGTTCTCCGTCATACTCAAACTTGCTGAGCATTAGCTGCAACGCATAGGTTTGGCTAGAATCGAATGCTGGAGCGTCTTTTAAGGTTTTAGCGCGAAATACTGGAATCAGAGCCTCAAACGGAATGCGAACATTAATCCAGTTATCTTTATCTGTATCGAACGAATAGCAGTAGGAAATACCATCCCATTTAGCTTCTGATCGCAAAATAAACTTATACCGCTGACCATCTCCCTTCACTCGCAGTTCTATCCCCTTGTACTCTGCCAAATCCAGTGATGGCTCGAAGTTGCGGGTACGAACTGAAACAAAGCCGCCGGAGTTTTGAGTCGATACATTTCCGGTGAAGAGTGCTGCCTTATCAATTAATTGGATAGAACTCTCGCTAACGCCACCCATCACGACATCATCCACAGCACCCCAAGTTTCTTTGACATCATCTGTTGGGTGCTTGAAATCAAATAGCAGCTTTTCTCCTGCCATTCCCAGACTCATGGCTGCTGCTTGGACTAAGTTTTTGATACCTTGGTAGTCCACAATTTCGGGACTATCCACAACTTCTGGCATATAGAATTTAATGCCTTGATAGTATTTTGCTCGGTCAGGTGTATCGCCTTCGACAGGCTGAACCCGGACTCCTGTGCAACAGACAACAGCAGAAATCCCCTCTGTTAGTGCAGGGGTTAATGTTTCTGCGATGGTGATGTCTCCCTCGAATAGTTCTACATCGTTGCCAAGCATCTGCTGTGCTTTTTTGGCATCCCTGACTAAAGCACGTACTTGATAATTTTGTTCGACTAGACTCCGCACAACTCGCTTCCCGACACCGCCTGTTGCGCCAGCTACCAGTATTACTCCCATTTTTTTGCCTCTACTCTGGTTTTCTGGTTTACGATTGGTGCGTGTGAATAGCTGCTGTAGCCAGTTCAGGAAAGGGATGACCTCGAAGTAGGTCAGTGTTTTGATGAATCTGCCAGCGTCCCACTGGGAGCGATTTTTTTCAGTCACAACCGCTGCTTCCCTTGTTTTCTTTAGTGTATCGAAACTGCGATCGCTTTCGTTTCTAATATATGCAGTAGGGCGACAGCATAAGGGCGCACGGTGGTCATTGATGTCAACTACTGAATCTGAATCGTTAGCCTACCCAGTGCGATCGCATTCTCTGACTTCACTCAGTCGGATGATGTTGTTGGCGCATCGGCAAATTGTGAGGAAGAAGAACTCCTCCTCTTGCTAAGGGAGATGAGCCACTCATGTAAGAGCGATCGCACTGGGTAATGTCTTTCGATGTGCGCGATCGCTCAGAGCCAGTTAAGGATAGCTATTTATGTGGTCATGGATTTTTTCATCCTGGCTTGCCTGGACTTGGAGCTCCCCCTCCCCCAGGCTTCTTCCCCTGATCCAGCCCCACATTATCCGTCCAGTCGCCCCCTCCTAACCCAAATTGTTCTGTATCAAACCACTCCGAATTGAGCAACGACCACCAATCAGCCGTCAGCCCTTTCAATACATAATCATAGGGGAGCCAGCCATAACCACCCTCACCCCACTTAGTTCCCCAAGAGTTTCTGATCAGTAATGCCCCTGTTGTCTCCTCGTCATCGGCATTCTTTATAACCTTATAGTCGTCGTAACCAACGGCAACAACCGCGTGACCTCCTTCGGCTTTATCTCTCTGGTGTGGGTACGGTATATGACCCCTTGGGTTTGATTCATCGTATATGGAACTATAGAGAGTAAACCCGAACACGCAGGGAAAACCAGTGACTAAAATTGCTTTAATCTGAGCTAGCAGCACTTCATTAGGAATTCCAGGAGGATCTAGACGAAAGTATTTAAGCGCTTGATAACTTTGGGCAAAGGAGTAACAAAAGGGATTTGGCTCCACATTAACCTTAGCTTCGTCATAAGGCCAGTATTCCTCTGGGGGGACACCAAATAATGCCATTGCTTTCATGGTGTTCCGAATCGAGGTTCCTACATTTCCTTCAATTTGCATCAGGTTGCGCGTAGCTTTGTAAAGGAAGAGTCGGGAACCATCGATATACTTACCAAAACTCTTTTTCTGAAAATACTCCATCAAGGCAATGGCAGCACTTGCTGTGCATGAATTTAGTGAACCTTGGTCTTCGATTTCAGAACACCATAAGCTTAAATCTATGAAGTCTGGAAGTATAGCTAAACCAACTAATCTTTCTTTGTTATTTGAAGTGCTTTCTGTTACCTTTTTTAGGTTTTTTCTGAAAATTATAAATTGGAAGGATTTAATCTTATCCTTTTCTTCACTACCATTCATCTCTTCCTGAGGTGGCATAATGTTGAATCGAGTTTGATTATCCCTTCTTGCTTTTTTAAAAGGTTTAAAAGATCTATCTTTATCCTCTTTAATCATCCACTTTTCAGAGAAAGGTGATTTAATAGTTACAATTTTTGGCTTGGTGTCCCCACTGGGAACGCCCGTATTGCTGGGATTGTTCTCGTTGTCGTTATGAGTAACCCTGCACCAATAGTTTGTTAGCTTTTCCTCACTGTCCTTTGGTAGGAACATATTGTTCCTGATGTCTTCCTCAGTCCAGGGCTGGTTCCAAATGTTAAACCTAGCAATTTCTGCTTTCCATGTATTAGTAATTTTGAGTTCTTTTACATTAAAAGACTCGTCTTCGTCTGGGGGGTTTAGCGGTTCATCCTTTTTCGCTATAAATTCACCATTCATATAAATGGCGGTGTGTTCAGCATCGTTTGTAGTCTCAGAGACCAAAGCTACATAAGTCCATTGGTTGAAGTAGGGGGAATAGTCAACACCAATCAAGTATTTGTTGCCGTATTCCCAGACCAGGTGAAGCTCGGAGGATAGTATGATCTTAAATGTAGCAGTATAGTTCTGATCTGTAGTGAGTTTAAAAGTAAAAGAGGAGCCTGCTGTGAAGTCATCCTTATTTACTTTCACCCAGAACTCGATTGTTAAAGCTTGTTCTTGCTTCCATTCACAGCTTTCTATGTGTTCATACTTATTATTCCCATCGAACTCCAGCGCTTTTTTAAAGGGTAGAGCTTTAGATTTAAGTACATTTTTAAAATCTGCCTCTAGCTCTTTTTCGACTTTAATTAAAATATCTTTAATCTTTAGATCAACTGTTTGCTCCAAATCCAGTGATGCTTTCATTAATAACAGCTCCTCTTTGGCTTTCAGCATGGCGGAAAAAGCCAGATACTCAAAGTATTTATTATCTAATTTCCAGGAGCTGGTAGATTGCAAACTTGATTTTGAAAAATTATAATTTCTTTCTGTAGCTTTTTTAAGCTCCTTAATTTCCTGAATTAAAGACTCCAATATTTTATCTGTTTTCTCGTAAGAGTTATTAAATTCTGTCTCCAAAAGACTTTTAAAATATTTTATGCCTTTATCTGTAACTGCTTTTGATAGATTGCCATATGTCCCTATTGGATTCATAATTTGCGCGATAACCTTGACTATCGGATAAACTACTTTAGTTAGTCCGCGACCTTTGTTATCCTCTTTTAATTGGACTAAATCTGAACCAAAATCTTTAAAAAGTTTTTTTACAATAGTATCAAAAACTTTAGAGGGAATTCTTTCAATATCAAAAAATTCTGCCAGTTTATCAGTCCTACTATTGTAATTTTCTTCATTTAATTCTAATAATTTTGCTTCTACTAAATGGACTTCATTTTCCATTCCTCCTTGTAATTCTTTGCATAGCTTCTTTGCCTCATTGTCTTCTGTTTTTTCTACTATCTGCTCCAAGAGTCTAATTACACTTTCTTTTTGGCTTTCGAGCGAGCCAATTATTTGTGTTGGTTGAATGGGCTGCAATGCCTTGCGAATTTGTTTGCTTTTTAGTGTGTAATCTTTTACATCAGGAAAGTCTGGTGCCCAACCGGTCTGTTTATTTTCCATTATTGTTTCTCCTAAAAGGTAAGTAGGGATAGATCGATGCAGCTCTGTCAAAGAGATATAAGGCTAAATACTTATCTAAATTTCTGGATCAGGAAATTTTTAAGCATTTTTGATAAGAAATTCTTGACTCTCATCGGTTATTCTCACAGTAGTATCTTTGAGGGGGATTTGGGCTGAGTTCCAACGCTATCACACAGTTGACGATCGCTCTGTTTAACATTAGGGTTGGTTTTGAGATAATCACGCACCCAATTACACCCGTCTACCAGTAGGTCATCTAGATTCAGATTCTCTACATTCCACAGAATCACACTGTTATCTCTGCTAGCAGAAGCTATAGTCTTACCGTCAGAACTGAAACTAACATGATAGACCTCAGCATCATGCCCAATTAGGGTAGCAATCAAAGTCCCGTCCCGATTCCAGAGTTTTACTGTCTTGTCCTCACTGGCAGTGGCAATTATCTGACCGTCAGGGCTGAAACTTACACCCCAAATTGCAGCAGTATGTCCCTCTAAGGTCTTCAGCTCTTTTCCATTTTGATTCCAGAGTTTTACCGTCTTGTCATTGCTGGCGGTGGCAATCGTCTGACCATCCGGGCTGAAACTCACGCGATAAACCGAACCACTATGACCCTCTAGGGTCTTCAATGCTCCCCCGTCTCGATTCCAGCGCTTCACGGTTCCGTCAGCACTGGCGGCGGCTATAGTCTGACCATCTGGACTGACTTTTACATCATAGAATGCATCACGATTCACTGGGAAGGTATGTAAGAGTTTTCCCTCGCGATTCCAAAGTTTCACCATCTTGTTGAAACCAGCAGTTGCAATCATCTCACCATCCGGACTAAAACTCACACCTAAGACTTGAGCCTCATGTCCTGCAAGGATGTGTCGCAGTTTCCCGTTTTGATTCCAGAGTTTCACCTGCCGATCGTAACTAGCAGTAGCAATCGTTTGACCATCAGGGCTGAAACTCAAGCCCCAAATTCCATCACTATGCGCCTTTAGGATCTGCAACACTCTTCCATCCCGATTCCAAAGTTTCATCATCCCGTCATCACTGGCAGTAGCAATCGTTTGACCATCAGGGCTGAAGCTCGCGCTGTTAACCTGTTGACCTGCGGGGAGGATAATAAGTCTAGGGCGGTTAAGCTGCCAGAGTTTTACGCTGTTGTCTTGACTAGCAGAGGCAAGGGTAGTGCCGTCCCGGCTAAAACTCACGCTGTTGACCCGACTACTATGTCCCTGGAGAGTAGTGAGTGCCTGACCGTTCCAATTCCAGAGTTTTACGGTGTTGTCAGTACTGGCAGTGGCAATTATCTGACCGTCAGGGCTGAAACTCACGCTATTGACCGGAGCGCTATGTCCAGAAAGAGTCAGTTTCCGTATACCCTTGTCCCGATTCCAGAGCCTTACCGTGTTGTCAGTGCTAGCAGTAGCAATCGTCTGGCTGTCGGGGCTAAAACTCACACTGATGACTGTATCGCTATGCCCTTTCAGGGTTTGTAGCAATTTCCCATACCGATTCCAGAGCCTCACCGTGCTGTCTGTACCAGTAGTGGCGATTGTCTGACCGTCTGGACTAAAACTTACAGCCCAGACTTCATAGGTATGGCCTGCGAGTGTCTTTAGTAGTTTCCCATACCGATTCCAGAGCCTCACCGTGGTGTCACTACTGGCAGTGGCAATCGTCTGACCGTCGGGGCTGAAGGTGACGCCATTGACTTCAGCCTTATGCCCTGTGAGAGTAGTAATCAACTTCCCTTCCGCACTCCAGAGCTTTACTGTCTTATCCTGACTGGCAGTAGCTATCATCTGACCGTCGGGGCTGAAACTCACGCCCATTACTGCGTCAGTATGCCCCTCACGCCCCGCTAGAGTTTGTCTCAAGCTACCATCACGATTCCAAAGTTTCACTGTCTTGTCATAGCTAGCAGTAGCAATCGTTTGACCGTCAGGACTGAAACTCACACACTGGATAATACCTTTGTGTCCCTCCAAGCGATCGCGTTCTCTTACCCAGTAAACTGCCTGTCCCAGCGTCCTCATCACTTTAGCCTGAAGCTGAGGGTCAGCCTTAGCTCCAAATCTCTCTTTCAGACGTTTCCCAGCATCCAACGCTGTTATCAGTGCATCAAACGAATCTCGATTCACAGTAAAACGCGCTTCCGAAGCTTGAGTGAGTGCCTCAATCTGACCTTCTTCTGCTTTCAAGAACAGCCTATAGGCCATCACGCTAGCACCAACCGCAACCACCAATGCTGCAACCGCTGAACCAAGCAGTATCCTTAAAATAGTTATCCGCCGCTTCGTCTGTTTGAATTCGGCTGCGATCGCCTCTCCACTTTCAAGAATGAATTCCCTGTGCAAATCCGTCGGCGCAGGCTGCTTATTTTTTTTCTCAGCTTCCTGTAACCAGTCTTGGGCGAGTTTATACCCACTAGCCCGCAGTAGCAAGTCCGGATTTTTGTCTTTTTCTTCCCACTCCAGCGCTTTATGTAACCATTTGGTGTGGTTTTTCAGATACTCTCGGTCAGTATCTAACGTTCTGACCAATTGGCTGAAATTAGCATTGAAGTCCTTTTCATTCTGGTTGAAGTCAATCCACTGCACCTTAGCTAACTCAGGATGCAAAGAAGCTGGATTCACCTGCCGATGCAGCACCGTCACAAATCGTTTATTCAACGAAGCCGCATACTCCACCTCATCCTTACAGTAAGGCGAATTCACCGAACGGGGCGACAGAATAAATAAGAAATTATCCGCGCTTTCAATTCCCCGATAAATCTCCTCCTGAAAGTCAGCCCCCGATGCAATACTTTCCTGGTCAAACCAAGTCGTTTTCCCCTGCATCTGTAGTGCATCATTGAGCTTGCGGGCAAAATCCGAATCGGCGCGGGAATAAGAAACAAACACATCCAGCGATATCGCAGACGGTTGCCGCAAACTCTCAGCAATCAACTCCTCCTGCAACGCCGTGGGTAAATGCTGCTTTCTTGACTTGGCTTCCTTCAACCACGCTTTGGCATGGTCGAGATTATACCCCCGCAGTAAAATACTAGGATTTCGGTGCTGCCGTTCCCACTTCAGCGCTTTGGTGAGCAGACTTTTGTGTTCGTTATAGTACGGCGCATCCTGACGCAGAATCTTCAGCAGTTGGCTTTCATCTAGCTGATAGTCCTCTTCCTTTACATTGTCAGTCAGGTCGATATAGTGCAAACCCCGCAGCACTGGCGGCATCCCCTCTGGGGGTGTTTCTCGCACCAATATCGGAATAATCCGCTTGTTCAGCAACAGAGCATAGTCTAACTCCTGCTGACAGTACTGCGAGTTCAGGGAATCCGGTGAAAGCAGGTAAACCACATTATCCGCTTGTTCGATGCCCCGCTCAATCGCATCCTCAAACGCTTCTCCGGTTTGAATATCGGTTTTGTTTGTCCAAACCGTAAAGCACTCCCGCCACAAGCTTTTGCGAATTCGATCCATCACCTGTGAATCTTCCTCAGCATGAGCGAGGAACACCTGAGTCATCAGGTTGTTGCCATTCTTGATACTCTCGGTAACGAACTCGCTGTGCAAGTCGGTAGGGAGACAAGGGGCTTGTTCATCTTTGAATCGTATATTTAGCCATGCCTCACCCTGCTTTCGTTCATCCCCAATCAGCAAATAGCGAGACTGTTTCTGATTTCGCTCCCACTCCAGCGCTTTGGCTAAAAAGTAAGTGTGCTGCTGCACATATTCCTGCTGCCGTTCGCATAGTTCCAGCAGTCCTGTCAGCGATGCCTCAAAGTCATCTTTCTCCTCTCGGAAATAGACCCAGTTAATCTTACTAATTTCTGGGTGCATATTCTGAAAGCTAGTATGCAACCCTTTAGCTTTATACGCTTCCCAATCTTCAGCCTTACCAACAGGATTTCTTCGCTGCCAAATTTCCTGGGTAATTTGCTCAACATGCAAAAGCGGAATGATGCGTTTGTTGCGCTTGAGTGCTAGCTCAATCTCTTTGCCACAGTAGGGCGAATTGATCGAATGGGGCGCAATAACATATAGGAAATTATGCGCCTTTTCAATCCCATCATCAATTTGCTTTTGATAGTCTACACCGAGGGGAATGCCCTCTTTGTCAAACCAGACATTTAAACCTTGTTCGACTAAGCGAGCATGAAGTTTGATCGCAAAATCTAAACTATCCGCTCGTCCATAGGAGATGAAAACATCAAATAACTGATTCATCTCCTCACTGGTGGCGATAAATGCCTTGTGCAAACTTGTAGCGGCAGTCTGCTTGTGGCTTTGTTCGCTCTGCTTGAGCCAGTTTTTGGCTTTCGCCAACTCACTGCCTTTGAGTAACAGTGTCTTGGGTTGGTCTTTTCGCTCCCATTTCAGCGCCTTAACCAGTAGAATTTTATGCAGCTCGTAGTACCAAGCCTCTTCCTTGAGAACATTCAGAAGCTTGTCCGCTACTGTGCAATACTTGGTTTCATCCTCATGCTCAGTGAAGTCAATAAACTGAAGCGATCGCTGCTCTGGTGGGATATCCTCTAAATCCGTTGGTTCAATCAGTAAAGGAATAATGTGTTTGTTCAGTTTGCTAGCATAGGCAAATTCTTGCTGGCAATACTGCGATTTCAAGGAGTTTGGCGAAATTATATACACCAAATTGTCGGCTTCTTCAATACCCCGGTTGATGACTTCCTGAAAATCCGTCCCAGTTTTGATATCCGTCCGGTTCGTCCAGACTGTAAAGCCTTGTCGGATTAACGTTCTGCGAATTTTTTCTGTAACGGCTATATCTTCCTCAGCATGGGAGAGAAACACCTGAGTCATCAAGTTATTGGCACTCTTGATACTCTCGGTAATAAATTCGCAATGCTCGTCAGTTGGAACACACGGAGGTTGCTCATCTTTAAATTGAATGTTGAGCCATGCCTGTGCTTGTTGGCATTCCTCTCCAGCCAGCAAATAACAAGACTGCTGCTGATTATATTTCCACTCCAGCGCTTTATCTAAAAAGTACGTGTGTTGATAGACATAGGTTTTTTGGCGTTCAACAATGTCTAGAAGTCCTGCAAACGACTTCTCGAAATCATCCATTCCCTCACGAAAGTAAACCCAGTTAATCTTACCGATCGCTGGGTGCATATTCTGATAGCTTTCATGTAACCCTTTCGTCTGGTACGCTTCCCAATCTTCAGGCGTGCCAAGAGGGTTTCTCTGCTGCCAAATATCTTGGCTGATTTTCTCGACATGCAACAGCGGAATAATGCGTTTATTCAGCTTAATTGCTAGCTCAATTTCTTTGCGGCAATAGGGCGAATTGATAGAATGCGGTGCAATGATAAACAGAAAGTTATGCGCCTTTTCAATACCCTCATCAATTTGATTCTGAAAATCTACGCCTAAAGGAATATCGTTCTGATCAAACCAAACCTTTAACCCTTGTTCGAGCAATCTCCCATGAAGTTGGGTAGCAAACGCTTTACTATCAGCTCGTCCGTAGGAGATGAAGGCATCGCAAAATTTATTCATTTATGAGGTAGCTGCAAAAAAGATAGAAACAACGTCTTGACCCTGGTTCAGGTAATGAAAATTACCCCCTTTAGATAGATGCAGCCTTATAGATAATTTCTCTCTTCCTGGAAATATAGCAAATAGTATCCAGTCAAGCCACTTATTCAACCTTGTCGCAACTGGTCCCAAGTTCTTCCACAAGATCTATCTTGAAGTATTGACCTTTGCAAGAAGTCTTAAACCCCTGCTTCCTTGACATAGGCAACAGCCAGTGGTGCAAGCTTTGGCTCTAACTGAGCAACAATAGAACGGTCAAAGTCAGTCCACACTCTTGGCTGACCAAACATACAGGGTTGTAAAATTGCCCACAATTGACCATCCTGGCGCAAGTGAGCATGAATTAAGGCTCGGTGTCCAAAGTTGGTTCGCTCAAAATCTACGTTGACGACTTCTGGACTTGCTGTCTCTACATCCTCCACAAAAATTGAGTCTTCTGCACGTAGCGCGGCAGCAAATAAGGGGTCTTCTTGGGGTAACGATTCCGGTTCTTTCTTCCAATCCGCGTCTGTGACATCCGGATACTGGTCGCTGCGAAGCCAACAGTAAGCGATTTTCCCCATCTTAGTTTGAGGATTACGCAAGTAAAGAAAGCATCTATGACACTGCAATATGTCGCCTAACACTGGTAGTATCTCGGAAAAGACAGCATCCGGTTCACTAGCAGTGGCAAGGATTTTTTCTAAAACTGGGGGTAAAGCTTGGTCAGCCATGCGCTTGTTGTCGTGCCGTTGAGTTCGTAAACAGGATAGATCGAGAATTGTCTTAATTATCGGCTGGAATCGAAATGCGATCGCTCCTCCAAAAGCCAGAAAGTTGTCAAGATATCACTTTCTGAAAGACCATAGGTAAAGTAGCTATTCCAGCGTGGAGCTATGAGTCTAATTGTTGTCAAAAATTACTAATCATTAGGAGCAACGTAGATTTATGCTCCAGTTTCAGCCTCCTGGCTTTGGGCAAAAGGTCGCTAATACTTCCTTGGGTTCGATGGTGTACTACACACCAGTTGCTCCTCCATGGACAGTAGCAGAAGAGGAGGAGTTACCTCATCTCATCTTCCTACATAATTTCGGTGGTGGGGCTTCGGCTTATGAGTGGTCGAAGGTGTATCCTGCTTTTGCCACAACTCACCGTGTCATTGCGCCTGATTTAATTGGTTGGGGAAAATCTGCTCATCCCATCCGGGACTACCAAGTAAGCGACTATCTAACAACACTGACAGAGTTTATCTCACAGGTAGCTGATTCTCCAGTAATTGTTGTTGCCTCTTCCCTTACAGGTGCATTGGCTGTTCGTATTGCAATTGAGCATCCAGAATTATTCAAGGCGCTATTTCTTGTTTGTCCCTCTGGGTTTGATGACTTTGGGCAAAATGCTGGACGGAGACTACCGCTAAATATTGTTAGAACACCACTTTTAAGCAGCCTGATTTATACCTTAGGGGCAACGAATGATGTTGCTGTGCGTAACTTTTTGGTGCAGTTTCTCTTCGCAAAAGCTGAACGGGTAACCGAAGAAATGGTGGCGGCGTATCTCGCTTCTGCACAGCAACCGAATGCGGAATATGCAGCATTGGCATTCTTGAGGGGTGATCTTTACTTTGATTTACCCCTGTATATTGATCGATTAACAGTACCAACTACTGTTGTTTGGGGAGAAGAGGCACAGTTTACCCGCGCTGATTTAGGTAAGCGTCTGGCACGTTTAAACCCAAAAGCGATTCAGGACTTTCAAGTCATACCCGAAACGGGTGTACTACCGCATCTGGAGCAACCCGCTATAGTAATTGGGTTACTGGAGCGTTATTTGCGATAGCGAAGCGCTGCTGCCAAGCAGATCGCTCGAACACTCACAAGTTTAGTTTTTTTTACATTCGCCCTCGACTCCCCAATCTCTGTTTTCCACTGGCGGAGATAAGGAAGCAAAGATTTCAAGAATATCACCCTTGAGCTAACCGTTTCTAAGCTTGGGTGGTATCTGTAGAAGGGGTGGCAGTGTCTGACTCAGACGAGGAGGTAAAGATTTTTGAAATCCAGCTAGTCAGAATGTGAGATAACAACCCCATCGGCCCAGCGAACAAACACAACGCCAGCGAGTGAACTGTCCAAACACCAGTTCGCTGTCCTTCCCAATAAATGTAGCGCCCAACAAATAAATCCATTGCCAGGAAATGAATCCAGCCAGTCGCGGCGGCTTTTTCATCCGCAAAGAATCGGGCAATATCAGCTAGTTGAGGATTAGACAACGCTTCAGCAGATTCTGGTGTAATGCTAGTGATGAATAAATACACATATAAACCAGCCAAAGCAACAAAAGGTAGATAAGATTCCATCACTTTTCGAGTCACACCCCAGTTTGGCAACAGAATCATTAGCGCCCAAAAGGGTAGAACGAATAAATTAGCGCCATTAAACAGTTGAATAATTGTCATAGCAAGCGATAAGGAGGTTGAAAACGCAAATCCCCTTGATTTTACAAACTTTGGAAGATTCAAATTAGACGGCATCTATATCTGATAGGAGAGTTAGTAGGCAAACTCTTTTGAGAGACTGAAACTACTAAGGTAAACGTGGTTTTAATAGAAAAACGTCAAATTAACTTCAGGAGGAACATTATGGGAATCGGTGATCAAATAGGGGATGTATTTAGAGGTTTAAGGGGTGACGAGCGCGAACGACGTTATGATGACCGGGAACATCGCGATCGCAATGATGACCGTGAGTACAGAGACCGGGATGATGATCGCAAGTATCGTCGCCACGATGATGACGATAACGATGATGAGCATCGCTCTCGATACCGGGATGATGATCGAGAATATCGTCGTCGTGATGATGATGACAATGATGATGAACACCGCTCTCGCTATCGGGATGAAGATAGAGAGTATCGTCGTAACGACGATGACGATGATGACGAGCATCATTCTCGACACCGCGATCACGACGACGATGACGATGATGACGATTAAAAGTTTGGGTTTGTAGCAAAAAACTACTGCACATCAATACGTTTTGAGTAGACAGCAGACTCTCTCTCATCTGAATATTTTGTTAAAGTAGCTTGCTGTAGGCACAGTCAAAACAATTGACTGTGCCGTACTTTTGATCAGGGAACCGATTATCAATAGGGACAAGTTGATGCCGAACCCATCACAGCAGCCAGAGCAAATCCGCGTCCATGTTTTTATCACTGGCAGAGTCCAGGGAGTTGGCTATCGCTTCTCAACGAGGGATGAGGCTAATCGATTGGGTATCAATGGCTGGGTGCGAAATCTTTCGGATGGTCGTGTAGAAGCGCTTTTTGAAGGGAGTAAAGCTGCTGTTGAGGAGATGATTAAATGGTGTCACAAAGGACCACGAGCTGCTGTGGTTAAAGATGTGGCAGTTGAATACGAAGAACCGGAAGGGTTGCTGGGATTTGAAACTAGGCGATAATGCCAAGACCGTAGGGAAATTTGGTCTGTCAACTTTACAGATTGGGCAACTCAAACAAGTGTTTTAACCAATTCACAAAGGCGATCGCATTGAGAGATTTTGAAGATGCCGTTCAATTAGCCTGTGCAATGGCATCAAGGCTTGACGCCATTATCAGCCGCAATGCACAAGATGAGAGCGGGTAGCTACTTTGCCGATTCTGTCAGTTAGTGAATTGTTAGAGAGTTTGTCTTGAACTGGTGGTTGTTGTTTGGGAACGTTAGCCTTTCGCCTATCTCTCGTAAGGGTTTCCATTCATCCGCCCTTTATTGACACTTCTGAGATAGTAGCCCCTCGTTGGTCTATTTTTGAGGTCGAATGTACTATCACTCCCTACTCTCCATATCTTGTAGTTGGAGAAGGTTAGAGGAGTTTGTGGTTCACAGACTTCAGGCATGTGGTCACCGAGTATGAAGTACCCTGGTCCTTTTCCCATAACCCTGGCTAAACCGTTTTTGTCCACTACAACAGATGTTTCCTCGTCTACAGCTATGCCTAAGGCACTGTCAGATAAACCATCCCTAATTAGGCGAGCAATGAAGGTCATGGTGCGACCCATCCTGTCCCGTGCACCGAAGTGTGTATCAGCAATGGTTCCCTTGAGGTTTGCCCAATTGAAGAAATTGTCAGTGAAGCTAATATCCTCATAGGGGTCTTCTAGCGCGTCTTCAGTTTCAACGGTGTCCGAACAAGCGTTGTAGACAAAATCACTTTGAATCATTGTGCCTGCACTGGTTCCCCCGATGCCGCCTCCTCTTGCGTAAACTGACTCTACAGCCGTCTCGATTCCTGTCTTTTTGAAATTCCGGGCATATTCGCACTGGTCACCGCCAGTGAAGAAAATTACCTCAGCATTCCTAACTGTATCTACAACATCAGCTTTATTGGCATCCTGGCGACTTGTGATGGCAAGAGTTTCTACGGAGTCAACGCCGTTCATTGCAAGGATCGGCGCGTTATAGCCGTCATCGCCGGACGCTCGAATGACTACAACATCAACCTTAGTGGCACAGTTGGTACATCCCCTAACCTGATCGATCATCCACTGAATAGCAGGGTCTACGTCAGTACCACCACCACCTAAATCATGAGCAGGCCCGGCTAATGCCGGATTGACATCGCTAGCGTTGCCCTCCAAATAGCGTCTGACCTTTGCCTCAGCAGGTGATGCCACCAAAACCATGAGTAAGAACAGCACCACCGCAAAACTTTTCAGCATTGTCCTTGTTGTTAAATCCTTAGACCAGAGACTCATGGCTTTTTCCTAAACCAAAGAAAATCTTCCAAGGCTAAACTTTGTCATACCGCGATCGCACTTGTCTAGATGTTGGGAAAAGCTTGTTGTATCCTCAACTATGAAAAATGCGATCGCTTCTCTTGGGTGCTGAGTGCGATCGCATTATCTTAAACGAGTTGTTCTACTTCAATTCAAATTAACTTTGTAGTTGTCGCTGCGGAGGCATTACAACCTTCTTCGCTAAACCAAGAGTCTGTAATACTTGAATCGACCACCAAGTGACATCAACTTCCCACCATTTCCGTCCGGCTGGAGCAACATTCGGCTGAGCATGGTGATTATTGTGCCAGCCTTCTCCATACGTTAAGATCGCCGCCCACCAAAGGTTACCAGAGTTATCATCTACCTCAAAGCTTCGATAACCGCGCATATGAGTTGCTGAATTAATCAACCAAGTGCTGTGCCAAAGTAACACTGTTCTGACAAACATCCCGTAGATGACAAACGACCATCCACCCAAGGCATAGAGCAACACTCCTAAGGGAATTTGCAGTAACAAGAAGTTGCGGTCAAGCCAGCGATAATATGGGTCTCGTGCTAAATCAGGCGCAGATTTCTTATAGTTTTCGTAGTTGAAAAACTCGTCGTTCTTGTAAAACAGCCAAAGCATATGGCTCCACCAAAAACCCCGACGAGCTGAATAGGGGTCTTTTACTTCGTCCTCTGTGTGAGCATGATGCTGACGGTGACCAGATACCCAAAAAATGGGGCTTCCTTGCAGAGCAAAGGCACCGATGGTCGTAATGATATACTCCAACCACTTTGGTACCTGAAAACTACGATGGGTTAAAAGTCGGTGATAACCCAAGCAAATGCCAATGCTGCCAAATAGCCAGTGTAGAAAAATCGTGACTCCCACGGCTGACCAGGAGAAAAACCAAGGAGCCAGTAGTGCTAAAGCGTGAATCGTCGCGAAAAATGCCACACTAACCCAGTTAAGAGTTAAGGGGGGTTTGGTTTCCGGGACAGCAGTGAGTGAGTTGTTAATCATGAGTCTTCCCTCTTTTGTAGAGAGGGTCGTTATAGTGAGGAGATGCAAGTGTTACTTGCACTCCTCTAAGCTAACAACTATTCCCCAATAATGCAAGTGCTACTTACATTAATAACTTTATGTCTCGAACAAATTCTTCAACTCGACAGCGCTTGCTCAACGCAGCGCTTGAGTTATTTAGCTTTCAGGGCGTTACCGAGACGACAACTCGGCAGATTGCCGAATTAGCACAGGTTAATGAAGTAACGCTGTTCCGCCAGTTTGGAAGCAAGCAAGGGTTGCTCTTGGCATTGATTGAAGAGTCTGCGGTGTTTACCCACTTGGGTGAATCCTTAAGAGCGCAAGTGAATCAGACAAACCATGTAGACGAGGCGCTAAGAAACTATGCAAGCGATCGCCTAAAAGCGTTAGAACAGATTCCAGAATTACTACGTTCAGTTGTTGGTGAGGCAGGTAAGTACACGGTCGAAAATCGTCGGGGGTTAGGACAAGGTATAAATCTTGCCAATCGTGACGTTGCCAACTATCTCGCAACTGTCATTGAGCGTGAGCAGCTACACTGCCGTTTATCTGCTGAAAAATTATCTAGCTTGCTCAATGTGATGTTGTTCGGGTATTTAGTCATCGAATTGACAAGTGAGTTCCATGAACTTTGGGATAACCAAGAGGATTTCTTAGAGAGTTTAGTGGAGGTGTTCTTATATGGAGCTGTTTCACCATTACCCGAATCTTCAGCAGGTGTTCTCAGCCTGGACAAAAACAACCCACCTCACCCTCCTTTAGAAGTAGAGGAAAATTTAAATGAGAAAGTAGCTGATTTACCCGCTTCTTTAGTTCGCTCGATTCTGCTACAAGCGAAAAAGCAGGGATTGCAGGATTATGCTCTCGCTTACGTGCTATTTGGAGCTGGTTTGCGTCCGCAAGAGGTTGTCGCTTTAGAGCGATTGCATCAAATCATTGATGAACACCAACACCTGTTGCAAATCACTCAAGGTGCAGTTCGACAAGTGCCAGTCAATCAGTGGATTATGGGAAAGCGGTATGGCTCCTACATTCGCAATCCTCTAAGTCAGTGGCTCAAGAGTCGTAAAGATGACCAGTTAGCGATGTTTGTGAATGAGAAAGGTCAACCGTTTTCAGAGGAAGAGTTACGTGCTTCGTGGCAGACATTTACTTCAGGGTTATTAACTCCTGAAGGTCAACCGCTATTTGTAGAACAAGCACGACAAACTTGGTGTGTAGAAATGCTGATGAAGGGAATTGATTTAGAGGATTTGAGTATTCTAAGCGGTTGGGATACTACGCAATTACATCCCTATGCCCGGAGAGGGAGAGAAAAGGCGGCTTTAGAACGAGCGCTTCGCCTCGATCAAAAAGCTTAGACTAGCTTGAAAATAAGGCAGAAGGCAGAAGGCAGAAGGAGTAAGAAAAATTTTCATTCCTTTGTTGTGAGCAAAACAGCTCATGGTGCCTAGCTTGAAAGTGGCGATTAGGGATTGGGGAAACAGACGGAAGAAACAAAGGCTATCACCTAATGGGAATATCATTGACACACCTGTGTCATATCGCTCGCTCACACTAGAAGTAGTGTTGTAAGCAACCCTTTGTTGTCAACTGACAATGTCTTCTAATTCTTCTCTACACAAGTCGGCAAACGCTTTCTCATTATTATTAGCTGGGGCTGTAGCTAGCCTGTTGACAGTACCATTTCTCTCGACAACAGCGCCACTGATTGAGTCGCAAATGGCTCAGCTAGATGCTTCTAGTCCCACTACTCCAGAGGTAGCTAAACTTGTAGACCCAGCCAAAATCATCGTTGGTCTAGCAATAGTAGGTGGCGGTGCGGGTGCCATCTTTGTAAGTACAAAAAAAGCGTCCCACCACTCTGTCTCTAGTACCAGAAGCCAGGAAAATACTATCGGTCTTAACCAAGCTAGCCCTAAGCTTCAAAAGAAACTGCTTAGACTTTTGCACAACGATATAGATACAGCCAACCGCCTTGTAGCTCACGCTAAACGGAAAGATCCCACTCGGTCAATTAACTGGTATGTCGAGAAAGCCATTTATGATTTAGAGCGCGATCGGGGTAGGTAATACCATAAGGATAAGTGTTTGATACTTATCGGTGAGGGGAGGTTGTAGGTTGTAGGGAAAATCAGTTCATTACCTAACACCTAACACCTACCACCTAGCCTCATCAATTGCCCCAGCGAAAAATTCGCTTAAATCATGATTTTATTTTTAACTGATCAGAGCGATCGCACAAATTTCTCTAATCGATCCATTCCCGTTTCAATTGATGCCATATCTGTAGCGTAGGAAAGGCGGATACACTCATCAGCGCCAAAAGCAACACCAGGAATTACAGCAACTCGCTGAGATTCCAGTAAGCCGTCGCAGAACTCCAAAGATTTCAGCCCGGTTTGACTAATGTTAGGAAACATATAGAACGCACCATCCGGCTTAGCACAACTCAATCCAGGAATGGCGTTAAGACGCTCTAACATCACCTGCCGTCGTTCGGCAAAGGCGAGACGCATTTCTTCTACACAATCTTGGGAATCGTTCAATGCTGCGATCGCACCATACTGAGCAAATGTACAGACATTTGAGGTACTGTGTCCTTGGATGGTAATCATCGCCTTAATCAATTCAACTGAGCCAGCGAGATAGCCCAAACGCCAGCCAGTCATTGAGAAGGCTTTCGCAAATCCGTTGCTAATAATCGTGCGGTCAAAGATTTCTGGGCCGACAGCACCAATGCTGAGGTGTTCTGCATCGTCGTAGAGAATCTTCTCGTAAATTTCGTCAGAAACAACCAAAATATCGGCTTCAACCACAACCGCTGCCAGTGCTTTCACCTCTGCTGGTGTATAGACCATCCCAGTCGGATTAGAGGGAGAATTGAGGACAAATAGCTTTGTTTTAGGGGTAATCGAGGCGCGTAGTTGCTCTGGCGTGATTTTGTAACCAGTGGACGCATCCGTTGGAACAATTACAGGTGTGCCACCAGCAAGCTTCACCATCTCTGGATACGAAAGCCAGTAGGGGGCGGGAATAATTACTTCATCCCCAGGTTCAATCAACACCATCATTAGCTGATACAGAGAATGCTTACCGCCGTTGGTGACAATGACATTCTCCGCCGCATAACAAAGACCATTTTCCTCTCTAAGCTTACGAGCGATCGCTTCTCGTAACTTTGGTTCCCCAGCCGCTGGCCCATACTTCGTCTTGCCTTCATCCAGCGCTTTTTGTGCAGCGGTTTTTATATGTACTGGGGTGGCAAAATCGGGTTCACCAGCGCTGAAACTACAAATATCTATTCCTTCTGCCTTCATGGCTAGCGCCTTAGCCGTAATCGACAGGGTAAGGGAAGGAGAGACTTGACCAACTCGTGCTGCCAGCTTCATGCTTACTACACCGGAAAGAAAAAAAGGGAGATAAGTGCAAGGGCTTGCGCGTAACGCAATTCCTCTAGTCTCCCAGACTAACTTGTAATCACGCTCTTAATTGGCGTTTTTTTTACTTTTTTTCCTAACCAGATGGGTTTCTCGGCTATAAGCAATAGGATAAAAGAAAATTTTCTTCCCTAGAGCCTACATAGCAGTTAGCCGTCAGCTATCAGCCATCAGCTTTTTTGTTTTCTGACTAGTAGCGCTGTTTCATAGCTTTTAGCTATACCTCATTTAACTGACAACTGCTATATCGCCCATAGCCCCTTTACCGACATCCCAAAGACTCACGAGTTGCCACTCCTGTCTTGGAATTGATACCTGTTGCCCTTTCGCAGAGTTTCTTGACTTGGACACCATCTAAAACGGCATAGCTGAAGTCAGCGCCTGTAATGTCCGCGTCCTCAAAGCGAGAACGTAGCAAAATCGCTTCCAGGAAAATTGCATCACTCAAATCTGCTCCTCTGAAGTCAACGATATAAGCAATGCCATCCGTGAAATCTGCCCCATGTAGAGAGGCTTCTTTCATTACAGAACCGCTAAACACAGCACCGCGTAAGTCAGCATTACTAAAGTTGGTGTTCTCCAGCTTGGCGTTGGAAAACTCAACCCCTTGCAAGGCTTGTCCTGAGAAATCCTTACCAGTGAGTTCAGAGTCACCAGCGGCACGTCCAATGGAAGAAGAACTAGCGGCTTGTGCCGATAGGGGAAAGAAAAGAAGAACGAACACTAAGACTAGTGCTGCTAGTTGTTGAAGATACCTCATAACAATTGATGATTATTGCTCCTCAGACATCATCAACTATTTAGCTCTCTGCGACTAGGGTATGTCTAGTTGTTGGTTGTTGGTTGCAGCAGTAGTAGACAAAAAACGAGGTTACTCATTAGAGTCCCTAGAAAGGGGAGTAATAGAGCGTGTCTTGGTTTGGGGAGTCCGCGTTTTGATGGGAATCCTGATGTTGCTTGTCCTGTGCTGTGTGTGAAGTCTCCTTGGCTACAGCGTTGTCGAAAGCGTAACCGACTTGACGAATCCCTCCGCCAAATACAAGCATCAAAAACAGCAGTCCTGCAAAGGGCAGAGTCTTTTCAGTGGTTTTGTTGTTGTTAGCGATTTTGTTCATTGATGCAGCCAGAGCCTCACTTTATTACACGCTTTCTCTAGATTCAAGATTCTACGAGTAAAGGGAGGCATCAGTATAATTCTGATAAGAATTTGTTAAAGATTTCTGAAGAGAATAATTCTGCAATGGCGCAAGTAACCTATTTTGTAAAGGTTCTCGCTTGTTTAACCATTGCAATCAGCGTGTGATGAGCATCTTCAGAATCTTGGAGAGCATGATCAAATTCAATGCGTAGAGGCACCGACTCTCCCTTGACTTGCGTCATCAGGTTCATGCCAAGGGCATCAATGGAGAGCATTTGTGCGGCTTCTGTATCGGGAGAATTGCCAAAGGTTTGGGCATAGAGGGCGATAGCAGCGGCATGGTCTTCGTTCATGTGCTTACAAATGCGATCGCTTATTTCAATGGAGAACTGTTCAGACATGGTTTGTACTCCTAAACGTACTACAGGTGTTGTTCAACGATCTTTTTCGGTAAGTTCTGTTTGCCCTTGTGAATTAGCGATTGAACTGCTTCACAAACTCAGCAACGACAGACACAAATTCAGTAGTTGACTCATAGGGCAAAACATTACGACCAGGAATTTGACAACCCTTGCCTTGGGGCAAATGCTTGAGGTACTGCGTTAATCGTTGCTCTGGTGTCTCCGCTTGACCACTACGGCTGATGCTGGTTGCTTCCTCTCCTACTACAACTAAAGTCGGTTGAGAAATCGATGCGATCGCTTTTTCATAGTTCTGTCGCCAGAATCCAGCGAGAAAGGAAAAAACTGCATAACGACTCGCGGGATTAGCCGCACCAGCTAAGAGAGTATCCAACCATTGAACATCAACATCTGAGCGGTCAGCAAATAGTTGACGTTCTGAGAATGATCGCAAAAATTGACGGCGACGAGCATAACGGTAGAACGCATTGCCCACAGGAGAGTCTAATACATTCCAAGTAACTCTTTGTTGCCAACTTGGACTCTCTTCGGTCATCACTGTCCAAGCAGGTGGACCTGCCAGTACTAAACCTTTAATATAATTTGGCTCAGTTTGTTGTTGTACGAGAGCAAGCGCCACAACAACCTCCGCACCCTGTGCCAGCACAACTACAGGCTTTTTGACGACTGTCTGCAAAAAGTATTGCAACTGTTTAGCCCAATCGGCAGGCGTATAAGCAATACGTGGCATATCACTCTCACCACATCCAAGCAAATCTGGGTTGTAAACCGGATTGTCGTAACCCGATTGACACCACTCTTGACAGAAGCGCTGCCAAAAGTTCCGAGATAATCCTACCCCGATTGGATGCAGTAATACTAGAGGAACGCCTTTGTCAGTCGTCGAATCCCCTGAGGTAAGCAATTCGTAACCACAGCGATAATCCTGCCAGGTATAAAACAGAGAAGGCAATGCTGTTATATCCTTAGTCTTCAGTGACTCTGGCACGGGAGAGTTGGGTGGCATAGTTACTATGTGTAATACGGGTAAGTATCAGCATGAAGAGTGGATGTATAATACGCACAATACTGCAACTACCTTAGATCGAATCAAGCTGAACTTCAGAGCAAAGTCAAGTACTGCTTTGTTTGACTTTCACGTCCTGATGAATGCAAAAGACAGGGTTTAATCAGGATTTTAAAGACTTAATGAAGTCTGGTTAAGTTAGGTTGTCGGCTTCACCTGATTGAAATAACATACATATATGTAATACAAGTTATACGTCAGTATTACTAGTAGTAAGTTTGCTACAAGAGAAATTCATCAACTTGTAGTGGACTTAGCGTCAAAGTGTCAATAGTTTTGTCTACCTCCTGCCTCTAGTTTCTGCAAGGGTGTATCTACCACACTGGTCTTTACTAAGAGAGATGCGTCTTTCCTAAGACAAGGGTGAATCGGCATCAAGGGTTTGACTTATAGCAAGCCTTAATGTAGGTAAATTCATTGTCTGTTTATGCCCAAGCGCCTACCTTCACTTCTGTGGGTTCCGAGTGAACAGCGACAGCAGCTGTCGTATGGTCTCCGAAAATGGGCTTATCTGTGTCAAGAATTTCTAAGACAATCCGGAAACTTTCGGCATCTAAATCAATTGTGCGTTCTCTCTCTCCATCAAAATAGGTAAACCAAAAGTGGCCTTTGTTGTCCTGAGGTCTCCATAATGCCTGATAGCTTGCAATTCGTTTCATTTCCATCTCTATAGACTTTTCCTTTTGTCCGCTCCTCTAGTCTCTTCTTTCCAATTGTATACTTTTGTATAGTTTCTACCAAGAAGATTAAAGAGTTTGCAAAGATTGTAGTATCTCGTTGTTAGCCTTCAACTTAGAGTGATCGCATTCAGACTCCTGTGTCACTTGTAAATTTCCTAGCGTTGATTTACAAAAACCTTAGGCAACCCAATATTCAGCAGCATTGAAGACTTAAAACCGTTACTTTGCTTTCTTGCGGAATTTAGATAAATAAAACAAGATGTAGGCGACTAATAGGAGTCATACATCAGCATTAGACCCGAAAAAACTTACCCAATAGAAACACTGAAATTACAAAGTTTTTTCTCTGGTCGCAAATTAACAGATTCGAGAGGAAGCAAGCACCCTTGCGAGTAAGAAGTTTATTGGCAAGGTGTTGCACGTCTCTAGCAATGAACTAGTGAGTCAATCCTTGCACCCCCTATCTGGAGCATTCTAGAACTGTGCAACACCAACGGACAAGGCTTTAGCCAATTTCTCCTAAGGAAGCTTGAGACACTTACTCTCTTTAAGAAACTTCTTAGAGATTGCTTTCTGCCCAAAAGCTAGAAGTAGAAAGTCATTTCTTTCCTTATGCCCATGCACCTACCTTAATCTCATTCGGCTGCGAATGAACGGCAATAGCTGAGGTTGTATGGTCGCCAAAAATTGGCTTATCTGTGTCAAGGACTTTCAGCATTGTCCGGAAGCTCTCTGCATCTAAATCAATTGTGCGTGCTTTTTCACCATCAAAATAGGTAAACCAAAAGTGCCCTCGATTGTCTTGTGGTCTCCATAAGGCTTGATAGCTAGTTATTCGTTTCATTTGTCCTGCCTTCCTTGCCTGCGTCATTGAGGTCATAATCTGTGATGCCTCTCTAGTCTCTTACCTCTAAGTGTATACTTTTGTTTCAGGATGAAGAAGAAACTCCCTGATGACATGAAAGATCAGGCAAAGGTTGAGTGCTTTTCTCTCAGAAAGGGTTCTCAGTTCTCATCTGGCAGGATACCGTAAATCATACTTTAAAGACTTGATGTTATCTATTAGCTTGACGACGAATTTATTGCCCTGAGAGAAAAATGTATTGGAAGCGATTGTAGCTTTGCCGCACCCTATAAATTGCGAAAAGATTATGGCCGCTACTTTCGCTTCATTGGCTCACAAAGCTCATACGACTCAAGAAAGCGCGTAGGCGATCGCTTTTAGGGTTATTCAGCACTTGCTGGGCTTTGCCTTCTTCTTCTACCTGACCCTTGTTTAAGAACAGTACCCGATTCGCTACTTCACGGGCAAACTGCATCTCGTGAGTGACGACTACCATCGTCATTCCTTCTTCAGCCAGTTGCTGCATTACTAGTAGGACTTCCCCCACGAGTTCTGGATCGAGGGCACTCGTTGGTTCATCAAATAACATAATTTGAGGGTTCATACACAAACTCCGGGCAATTGCTACCCGTTGCTTCTGTCCACCCGATAGTTGTTCTGGATAAGCGATCGCCTTTTCCGGCAAACCTACCTTCTCCAAATAAAATTGAGCTTGCTTCTCACTCTCAGCACGAGACTGTCCAAGTACCTGACGCGGGGCTAACATCAAGTTTTCCAGCACACTTAGATGGGGAAACAGGTTGAACTGCTGAAAAACCATCCCTACCTGTGTCCGGAGTCTCCGCAAGTGCTTCTGGCTGAGTTTGGGAGACGATAGATCTATCCCATTAACAACTAAACGCCCACCGTTAATTGTCTCTAAACGATTGAAGCAGCGTAGGAGTGTACTCTTGCCACAGCCAGAGGAACCGATTACCGCAACAACTTCTCCCCGGTTAATCGAGCCACTGATGCCTTGCAGTACCTTTAGAGAGCCAAAGCTTTTTTCAATCTGTTCAAATGCGATCGCCGGAGTAGAATCCTCCATATCCAGTCCTAAATGCGGGCTTAGCTCGACTTGCTATAAGAGACTATCTCACCATTCTTGCCGTAAATTGTAGCAGTTATCACATTCACTTGAGTCAGTCAAAGCTCAAACTAGCTATTGAGCGATTTGCTTACAGTCTCAATAGGATGAGCCTTCTGGCAAACACCCCTCCAAAGGCACAAGCCTTCCTATAGAAAAGCTGTGATGTAACATAAACTCAAAGAACCAAAGCTTTGTCTCTACAGCTATTAATAAACTTCTACTAAAGGTTTATTCGCTTTATGAGGCAGTTTCTCTAGGTAGGATGATAAGAGGAAATAAGGAAAGATGATTAGATTTACAGGTATCCGTTGGTGGCGTCAGTTCGCCCTTGCCCTAGGCTGTTTGATGCTAGTTATTGCCTGTAACAACACTGCTCCTAATTCTACGGATGCTGGCAGTAACCCTTCAGGTGCAGGTTCAAATCCGGTTGCCGCAGGTAAAACTCTCAAAGTAGCAACTGATCCAACTTTTGCACCCTTTGAATTTCAAGGGCCTGATGGGCAGATTCAAGGATTTGACATTGACATCATTAACAGCATTGGTAAGGCGGAAGGTTTCCAAGTAGAGCTTGAGAGTATGCGGTTTGATGGCATGATTGGAGCTTTACAGGCAGGTTCTGTTGATACGGCTATGGCTGGAGTGACTATCACCCCTGAGCGAGCAAAAGTCATCGACTTCTCAAAACCTTACTTTAAAGCCGGACTTGCGATCGCAGTTCCAGAAAAAAACACTGACATCACCGATTTAGACAGCCTCAAAAATAAAAAAATTGCTGTACAAATTGGTACAACTAGTGCCGATGAAGCCAAAAAAGTTTCTGGAGCCAAAATCAGCACATTTGATAGTCCAGATCTTGTTCTTCAAGAAGTAGTTAATGGTAATGCAGATGCCGCAATTAATGATAAGGCTGTTACCTTGTATGCGTTCAAAACGGGTAGCCTCAAAGGTCTAAAACTCGTCGGAGAGCAGCTCACCGCAGAATACTATGGCATTCCCACCCCTAAAGGTTCAGAAAACCTGGAGTCTATCAATAGAGGTTTAGACACCATTATTAAAGATGGAACCTACGCTCAAATCTACAAGAAGTGGTTTGACGAAGAACCTCCTAAACTTCCAGAAACTGCACCGATCTAATACCAAAGCTGGTAGGCATCGTCAAACACAACTTATTGCTTTGGGAGAGACTACAAGATAGGAAGTAGCAATACCAATTTCTAAAACGTTGCTGAACATCTGCCAGCAACGTTCCTTTTCCCCTCCCCAACAATCTTTCTTCAGCAATACGGTGAAATAGTAGAACTGTGTAAACATCCGAATCCCGAATCCCCAACTCATCACCCTTAACTAAGTCGTGCTTGAATCCCTTAACATTATCTTCCAAGCCATGCCTACACTGCTCTTGGGCGCTGTAGTTACCCTACAACTGACTGTAATGTCAGGTGTTCTGGGTATGATTGGAGGTTCCCTGATTGGTATTGCTCGTCTTTCCCCTTCTGCACCTTTACGCTGGATTACTAGGGCGTATATAGACTTTTTCCGGGGAACACCAATGCTGGTGCAGATTTTCATGATTTACTTTGGTTTACCCCCCTTATTGCGAGGATTTGGCATTCCCTTGAGATTAAATCCTCTAACAGCGGGTGTACTTGCCCTTAGTATTAACAGTGCTGCCTATATTGCCGAGACGGTTCGAGCGGGTATCCAGTCGATTGAGTTAGGGCAATCAGAAGCGGCTCAGTCGCTAGGTTTGGGTTCAGTACAAACCATGCGGTATGTGATTTTTCCCCAAGCCTTGCGGCGGATGCTGCCCCCCTTGGGCAACGAATTTATCTCGTTGCTCAAAGACACCAGCTTAGTTGCTGTTATTGGCTTTGAAGAATTGTTTCGCCGTGCTCAATTGATTGTGGCAAACAACTACCGTCCTTTTGAAATTTATGCAGGTGTTGCCCTCACTTACTTAGTGTTGACTATCCTCTCCTCACAAGTCTTTAGTCTCTTAGAAAAGTGGATGAACCCTATCCAACGAGCAAAGAGAGCTAACGCCCAATTGGTTAGACAGTGACATTTTCTATCCCAAATCGTTCAAGTGTGAAAGTGGCAAAGCAAGCCCCCTCAAACTCTACTTTTTAGACCTTTTTAGCTGAAGGGGTGACGAATAAGCTGAAGGCTGGATGAAAATACATATAAAAAACCAGCAGATGTTTTGTCTGCTGGTTTTTTTTCCATACGTCAGGCACTTTAGTTCAAAGAATCAGGAAAAACGAAGATACCGAGTGATAGTAAGCTTGCTACAACTCCTAAGCTTTATCAATTATTTCCTTTGCTTTGTCTTTGATATCTTCTCTTGCGTGAATTGCTGCTGCTTCGTCTTGTTTGGCTTGCCCTTCTACTTTGTCTTTTGGGTCACCCGTAATTTCACTAGCCACTTCTTGAATTTTGCCTTCAATATTCTTGGCAATTGCCTCTGCCCGGTCTTCTACGCTCATTTGAAACTCCTGCAAACAAATCAACGTGTACTCTTCTACTATTACTATGAGAAACTAATGGAATAAATTACATCTCTCAGGAGTTAGAGATTTACACAAGAAAAAGCGGGACTTTAGATAGATGAAATAAAGTATATCTTGATAATTTAGAAAATTAACGAAGTAGAACTGCAATTAATAATTACAACTTAGCCTGCAATAAAACCATCCCAAGGTGCCTTTGTCTGTTGGGGTGTTAATCCCAACCGTGCTTGACAACGTTCCATGTAAAGCTTAGCGATCGCATCGGTAGGATTTTGTTCGATTATCTGCTGGAAATATTCACTAGCACTAGCATAATCTTTCTGGTGCAATGCCTCAATCCCAGAATCATAGGCTGATTGCGATTGCAGTTTTGTCTTATCCAATATCTGACTTGATGTCCCCAAAATTTCATAAAGGTTAAGAACTTGCTGCTTGCCACGAGGCGTTACACAATCAACCCAACGGCTGTAATAGGAAAGTGAAGGGTTGGGAGTAATTTCGCTATTACTTTGAGCGTCGAGGCTTGCTTTTTTAAAATTCGCTCTAACATGGGCAAGTGTCATCCCACTAGCAAGGATGGGGCAATCGTAGAGCTTCGTTAATTCTTCTAATCGCGCTGCTGTGTTTACGACATCGCCTATTACTGTAGAATCCATACGATTATCAGAGCCAACCGTACCGATTAAACCAAATCCGGTGTGAATGCCAATACCAACCTTAATCGGCTGTTCCAAATTGAACTTTTGGCGATCGCGATTAAACTCACTGAGGTTTTGTAACATTGAGACAGCAGCATTTAACCCGTCTTCGGCGTGGCTTTCAACACGGTCGAAAACCGCAAAAATCGCGTCTCCCAGAAATTTATCAACAAAGCCATGATGAGCAGTAATTGCCTGACTCATCTGGGTAAAGAATGCATTGAGCCATTCAAAGGTTTGCATGGCTGTTTGGGATTCTGCAATTGTAGTAAAGCCTCGGATATCACAGAACAAGACAGTCAGTTCTTCTTCCCTTGCATTTCCTAATTGAATTGATTCAACACCTTTAGGAGCAATTCGGTTAAGATACTGCTCCGGTACAAACAGCCGAAACTTTTCTGAGATGTAGTCATTAACCTCCCAAGCCGCTGCGATTTGTTTTCGGGATTGTTCTTTTACTTGTTGGCTAATCTCAGACTGGACTTGTTGCGATCGCATCTTATTTAAGCGCAAGATGCTAGCAATTTTTGTTAAAAGTAGCTGGCTATTAATTGGTTTGGTGAGGTAATCATCTCCCATCATCTCCAGCCCTCGTAAGCGGGAGTGGTCATCATCCAAAGCGGTGAGAAACACTACGGGTATAGTGTTTAACCGCTCATCTTCCCGTAAGCGACGGCAAACCTCAAAACCGTCCATTTTTGGCATCATGACATCCAATAAAATCAAGTCAGGCTTTGATTGGGCCGCAATGTCTAACGCTTCTGTTCCTGATTCTGCTAACACAGGGACATAACCTTCACAAAGTAGTAACTCTTCTAGAAGGAATAAATTAGTAGGGTCGTCATCGACTAGCAGTATACGCGGCGTAGGGTTTGGCATAAACCTGACAAAAATCTATAACTACAGAGTGGTACGCTCAGCGCAAAACCACTTTGCTTGGTAGATAAGGAGCGCCTTTCACGTTGGTGGTTTGTGTAACTCCACCTCAAACGCAAGTAACTAAAAATACACAATTCGCCTAGATACCCCTGAATCGTCGTTGCCTTACTCTCGTAGATTCTATTAACGACAGTGAGGAAGAAAAAGTGCAAGTAGTCTATTGGTTATGAGATGAGACAATTAAACATTTCTTTACACATTAAAACACACCTATCTAGTGATGGTAATCACTCAACTGGTATATCTCTTTAGCTTAAAGAGACTTTGATCTTCTCTCCTTTGGTTACTCGTGATTCACACTGAGGGAAGATGGACTTTCAATGTCAGGCAGAAGAATCTCTAGATTCCTCTTGAGTCTCAACAAAAGAGCGAACAGTGGTAATGACTGTTTCCACATTTAAAGGCTTTCTTAAGTAGTTATCAGCACCCGTGGCAAGAGAGCGATCGCAATCATCTGCCATTCCCGTAACTGCAATAACAGGTACACTCTGCCAAAGGGGATGGGCTTTTAGTTGACGAATCAGCTCAAATCCATCAACCTTGGAGAGGTGGATATCCATCAAAACCAGGTGCGGTAAGCTCTCAGTAGTTACCAGCGAGTGCAGCTTGTCCAGCATCATCTGACCATCGTAAATGACCTCAACGGCATACCCTTCAAGTTCCAACACCTCAGAAATCAAGGCTTGGTCGAGGAACTGGTCTTCCACTACCAAAATTCGTTTTGCATGACTCAGTGCTAGTTCCTGGTTGAGGACAGAAGAATCAGGCTGTTGAGAATCACTTACCCGTTTCTTAGGTGCTAAATTAGAGTGCCTTTCCTTTAGGGGGAGCCAAACGCGGAATGTACTACCGCAGTTTTCTTGCGATTCTACAGAAACCGTACCACCATGAAGTTCTGCAAGTCGCTTCGTTAGCGCTAACCCTAAGCCTGTACCTTCATGACGGCGTGTCAAGGAAGAGTCTACCTGTTGAAACGGTTGGAACAGTAGATGCAGCTTGTCTTCAGGAATGCCGATTCCACTGTCTTTGACTTCCAGGCACAAATAAGGCGCACTTGCCTTAACAGAGCTGCGATCGGGTCGTAATAATTCCTGTTCTAGATCAGTTCCATAAGCAAGGCGCCCACTCAGCTTTACGGTGCCTTCCTCTGGAGTGAATTTAACTGCATTCGCTAAGAGGTTAATCACAATTTGGCTGACACGACGCTCATCCAGAACTGCCTGATGTAGGCGGAAGTCGAGTTCTAGTGATAGCGCCAGTTGTTTTTTCTCAGCACGAGGCTGAATCATTCTTAGGCAGTGGGTACATAGCTTCTGGATGGAGACGGGAGCAAGATTAAGGTCAGCTTTCCCGGCTTCAATCCTCGACAAATCAAGAATATCGTTAATCAGTTGCAGTAAGTGCCGACCACTTTTTTCAATCACTTGGACGTGAGTAAGCTGGCGATCGCTTAGGGTACCACCTCTGCCACGCTGCAACAAATCTGAAAATCCCAAAATGCTGTTGAGGGGAGTTCGCAGTTCGTGGGACATGGAGGCAAGAAATTCTGACTTAAGCTGAGAGACTCGTTCTAACTCTTCATTTACACGCTTGAGGTGTTCTTGAGCCTGGGCACGTTCTATGGCAACACCCAAGGTACGGCAAGCCGCAAGGAGCATATCTTGTTGGGGAGCATCCTGAAGCTTCTGTCCGGTGCGCGATTCTAAAGTCAAGACACCGATAATTTTGCCAGTGGCACTGGGAATGGGAAAAATCCCTAGTTGGCCAATACCTGGATGGCGGAAGGCAGGAACGGCTTGAGGGTGATTTTTGTAATCCTCGATGAATAGAGGTTCGCCAGTTTCCACAACCTGCCAGAGTAGCCCTTCACCGTAGGGTATTCCTCGCTCCAGCAGGGATTCCATCTCTCCCACAGCGACGGTGCCATAGGTGGCAATGAACTCACAGGAGATTTCATTAGTGAGAATACCTGCCTGGGCATCTTTCCCTTCACCCTGAATCACCTTCACATCACCGAATGCCGCTCCCATTGTCTCAACTAAGTAAGACAGAGCAAATTTCCCAATTTCTAGCAACTCACTAGCAGGTTGTAGCCGTTCTGTAAGACTTTGCAAAAAACTTAGACGCTTAATTTCAGCGTTTAAAGTAGTCTCCATGAGCGTTGCTTCCCGCAGGGCTTGCTCTTTAGCCGTTACGTCACGAAAGTTTAATAGGTATCCACCATCCGATGTCGCAGTAGCATCTACCTCAAGATAGATGCCATTGGGTTGTTCTAGTGAGAAAGAAATGTTTTGGCTGTCGGTTGGTGGTATTATGGCTTGGATATGTCTACATTGAACGGGTGTCCAGTAACCATGGGCAACAACCTGAGCGCATACTTCGCGAAAATGAGGTTGTTGAACCAACCAGTCGGCTGAAAAGCCCCAGATTTGCGTGAGTTTCTGATTAAACAAAACCAGATGGTGCGATGGATTAAAAAGGGCGATCGCGTTGTCCACATGGTTCAGAATTAGCTGTTGCTCTTCCTTTAACCGCTGCAAATGCGTCTCAATTTGCTCAGGTTGCATAATTTTCTTCAGCGTTAGTGAGAGCTATGTAGTAGACCATTTCCTAATTTAGGAAACGTAACACTTAGAGAGGGTGAATCAATCTTCCTAGGGTAGTGATCTGGGGCACCTAAGATCAGCGATCTCAACAGCATCAGGGTATGTTCTGCGTCAAAGTGCCAGTGTGATGCTCAAAGCAGGGGTAACGGGGTGTGATCACTTCTATCTAAAGGTAGATATGTTCCAATGAAGAGCAGCCGCAAAAAACACAATAAGTGTAGCAAGAGAGGGTTGTCATGCAAACTTTAAAACAGGGGTTCGAGGAGAGCAATCTCATGACATTGGCGGACGAACTGGAGCAAGATTGGCGAGATCGCCTAGCAAGTGACTACCCAACTTTAGGCTCAGTTACTAGCCAAAGTATTGTTCGCTGGTTACTTGGAGACAATGTAGAGCGCTTTGAGACGTTACTACCGAACCAGTTAGCGATCGCCAAGCAAGCGATGGACTATCGCTATCGGATTTTGCGGCAACGCTACCTTGGGGTGGAACCCGTTCGGGCTTATCGTAATTTAACCAATCGGTTAGGCGGATTAGTAACCCTTCGGAATAAAATCCGCACCTGGGTTTCGCTTAGCCGCGATCGCCAACGAGCCGTTGCGGATGTTTTACAAGAAGTCATTCAAGAATTATTGAATAGCGATCGGTATATTCAAAAGCAAATTGCTTGGATTGCTCAGTGTACTAACGATACCCGCCTCCGTGACGCTTTATTACTGACTACGGTTGAAGAATATTGTCTACGCCCAATTCGTAACCAGCCTCTACTAGTGTATCGTTTTGTTAACTTTTTGCGTCGCTCTCAGCGTGGTGGGATGACCCATGTTCCAGAGGGAGACATGGTACGGCTAGTTTCTGAGGAAATGACACTTGATGACACTGATTCGCCCGTAAGTCTATTGGATAGCCAAGCAACAGCCGACTATCAAGAAACCCAAGCTTTTGAGGAACAACAGACACTGCGGATGTCTGTCCGTCAAGAATTTGAGGATTACTTGCGGGAAACGGAAAACTTAGGCCCTGTAGCCGCGCAATGGCTCAGGCTCTACCTCCAAGGACAGTCTCAAGAAGCGATCGCAAGTGCTTTAAACATGCCTGTCAAGCAGGTTTATCGGCTGCGGGAAAAAATCAGCTACCATGCGATTCGGGTATTTTCTATCAAAGCAAAACCGGAATTAGTCGCAAGCTGGCTAGAAACCTCCTTGCGGGAACATAGCTTAGGGCTAACACCTGTGCAGTGGCAAGAATATTGGGAAACTCTGACACCTGAGCAGCAGCAGTTAATTGATAAATTGAAATCAGGGAAAACTGTAGACGCGATCGCCAAAGACTTAAACTTGAAAATTAACCAGGTCGTGGGTGAATGGAGTAAGCTTTATTTGGCGGCTCAAGCGCTAAGAAGTGCTTCCTAAACCCAGGCAAAATTGTAAGGTTGAGGTAGTACTTCAACTGAAATTTATTACATAACCCTCGCTCAAAATCTAAGTAGGGTGGCTCAGCGAGTAATACTCGCCAACCCCTAACTTAAAATTCTGAGAAACTGCGTTCCTGGGGCATCTCGACCAGTCGCTACTCAGGTTGGAGAAACTTCTTATGGTGTCCTTACCAAGCCACCCAGACCCGTCCGAACCTCATACACAGTCAACCTCTTCTCCATCTCCGATCAAAGATTTCTCTGAGGTAGAGACTGAGCATATGTTTCGGCTAATTGACAGCATTCTGCCTTTTGAAGCTTGCTTGTACTATCAGTTTTTACCCCTCGCTTTAGAAGGAAAACATCTAAAGCTGGGTATGGTAGTACCTCAAGACTCTTCAGCGCTAGATTATGTCCGTCACATCCTGGCTTACCTAAACTGCTCACTTAAGACAGAACAGATTACAGCTAGCGTTCATCAGGTAATGCTTTCCGCGTACCTGAATCATTCCCACACCTCCCCATCGCCCAAAAAGCAAGCACCTCAGAAGAAACATAAAGTTCCCCGATCTGAGCAACCCACGCTGATTTTAGATGATGCTCTAGAACCTGAGAGTGAAGCTACCGACTTGTCTCCAACTCCAACGCGATCGTCTGGACAATCCCCTACAGTATCAGCTCAGCGATCGCGAGTACCAAGCCCCACCCCTTCAAATCCGCCAACCGAAAGGAGTGAAGAAGTAGTCCCTTCCACAGCGATGATACCAGCCCCTGTCGCTTTACCCCCAGTTGAGGCTGTGCCAATCCTGGAAGTGCAAGCGCGGTATCTATCTCAGCCGATAGAATTTATCGCGACATTAGCGCCTCAACACCTCTTACAAGAGTTGTTAGGTCGAGTCTTGCTAGGTGGCATTGGTCGGTTGTATTTCGAGCGGCAAGCTGATCAAGGTCGCATTCTCTGGAGCCAAGATGGTGTATTGCAGTCTGTGATCGAGAGACTAACCTTACCCGTGTTTCAGGGTGTAATTATCGAACTCAAGCGCGTCGTACAATTACCCCTACTTCCCGTCATCCAACCTAAGCAGGTCGAGGTTGAGCGACGCTACCAGGAAGAATCTCTATTACTGCGTTTGCGGGTGATGCCAGGTACCCACGGAGAAGAAGCAACGCTTCAAGTATTGCGGGGAGTTGCTTTGAAATTCTATCAACGGCAACAATTGGAAAAGCTAAGTCAGGACGCTTTGAAACTGGCTCAACAGTTGCAACGAAAGTTAAATGAAATTCGCGATCGCTCTTCTCGCCATCCCACAACCATAGAAACCCTACCAGCTCTTAACCAAATGCTACAAGGTTTAGATAAACAGCTCAAAGCACTCACCGCACTACAAGCGAGTCAGCACTCCGACAACTCCCTCGAATAAACTGGCAACGAATTGAACTTTAGATTAGACACTCCAACCAACAACTAACAACCAACAACCAACCTAAAAATTCACCCGTACATCTGCTAACCGACGATTTCGTGCCACTGTAAGCACAGCAGAAGACGGCTGACGTTCCAAAAAAGCTTGCAAATCTTGAATGCCTCGAAGACGGCGACCATCAATGGCGATGAGTCGATCTCCACGCCTCAGTCCGATAGTAGCTGCCAAGGAACCAGGCTGTACTCCCAAAACGCGCAGTGACCCTGCATCGACAGTGACCCCAAAGCGAGGAGTTGAAGGAGAAGAAGCCACGTTACTGCTAGTCGGATTGCTGTTGTTGCGGTTTTGCTCAATAAAATCCCTGGCGATTACAGCACTGGTTGCGAAGCCAATTCCTGTATTGCCTCCCCCGTTTGGGCTAAGAATAGCTTTGTTTACACCGATAAGTTCACCCCGCGAATTGAGCAACGGGCCTCCGGAATTTCCTGGATTCAGCGCTGCATCCGTTTGCAAATCGCCATCGGGAGCAATCCGGCTCAAGATGCCAGTGGTTAACGTTCCTGACAGCCCAAAGGGACTACCAATAGCAAACACTCTTGCTCCGACTTGAATGCCTTCTGAACTAGACAGGCGCACTGTCGGGAAACGGTCAGTTGTATCCAGTCGCACTAGCGCTAAGTCATTACGGCGGTCAATCGCTATCACGCGACCAGTGTAACGCTTACCTGCCGTCGTACTCACACTGACCAGACCCCCTCTCGCGCTCCGAATAACGTGTTCGTTGGTCAAAATTAGTCCCTCTGGGCTAACAATGCTGCCAGAACCGGAACCTCTACCCGTGCTAATCGTGACTACCGCAGGGCTAGCAAAGCGATAGACATCAATGCTAGTTTGTTCTTCACCCGGTGCTTGGGCGAGAACAGTAGAGATAGGAACACTACCCAAAACAGGAGTATTGAGTAAACAAAGGGAAGCCACACACAATAACAAACGCTCAGGTTTCATAACACTCAAATGCAAGACGCTTTTGTTTTAGACATAGAACAGTTGAAATTCTGAAGCCCTATTAGAGGTTGGGTTTGGCAATCGAAAATCTTTCCTCTAAAAAGGTACAAGCCGTCAAACTTAAGTGGGATGACCCAATAATAGTTTTGACGCAAACTGAGCAAATGTGTTTCTTCGGGAGTAATCCACAAGTTGTCAAGATTAAAGCGTCTTTGTGTAACAACAGCACCATTAGCGTTGGACAAGCGATCGCACTTCAAATCGTTTCGGTAAAAGTGTTAAGAGTGATGTCCCTTTAACTTGCAGAAAGCCTGAACTCCTGCGTAATGGAGTGCAACTGGAATGCGGAGCAACCTTATGACTGATGAAACCAGGCAGTCAAAGCAACTGCCAAAGCATCTGCCGCATCATCGGGTTTAGGAATGCTCTCCAAATTCAACTCCTGTGCTACCGCTTGCTGCACCTCATATTTGTCAGCATTACCATAGCCCGTCAATGCCTGCTTGATTTGAGCTGGTGTATACTCCACCATGGGGACTTTATGCTGTGCTAACACCAACATCAAGACACCCCGCGCCTGAGCTACTGTAATCGTGCTACTCATCCGATAGAAAAAAAGTTTCTCAATTGCTACGAGATCAGGTTGCCACTGTTCCATCAGGGTGTGCAAGTCGTCATAAATCGTACAGAGTCGCGAACCTATCTCAGTCCGCGCCGGGGTCTGAATGACCCCAAAATCTAGTAACCTCACTAGGTCTACCTGTGGGTTTGCTTGAGTGTCTGTACTGACAGTTGCAAAGGCTCCTTTCAAGTCCCGCTCACGGTTTTTTTCTGCCTTTTGGCAGAGAATCGCCCCGAACCCCAAAATGGCTAGTCCTGGGTCGAGTCCCAAAATTCGTTGTTCCATCTACCTCGTTGCGGGAAACGTCTGTCCAGTGTATTACCCTAAATTCTGGCAAAGGGCGAAGGGAACGTCTCGCCTTGCGATCGCAAACTTTTCATCATAATGGTTCTTCTACTAGATGTCGTATTGATCACACCTTAGTGCAATTTTCTAAATGTATCCTGGTGGGCACTCGTTCACGCTTAATAACTAAAATGGCAACTTCATACGACAAGACCTGTTAAATCGATTCACCTACTTGAGTGATTCGACCGCACTTGGTTAAAGTCTATCCAGTCTTAGTATTCCCCCGACTTGTATCAGTAATGTCCTCAATCAGTCTCTTCAAACAAGCCTTACGCACGCTGCAACACGAATCCAGAGGTCGGACACCCCGACGATTCAATCGCTGGTTCAAGTGGTTAGCGCCTGGATTATTTGTAAAACGTTGGTTGCTTTTAAGTGCGAGTGGTGTCCTACTGACAAGTCTGGGGTTAGCAATTTGGGTAAAGCTGACCCCGATTTTTTACTTAATTGATTTCACGGCGCGACTCTTGGAGACAATCGCAACGATTATCCCCAATTATGTATCAGGCCCAATTGCGATTACCTGTGGTTTGGTCTTGATTTTCTGGGGGCAAACCCGGACAGTTGGCTCGATTACCGAGGTGTTAAAGCCTGGGAAAGATCAAGAACTGGTGGATGTGCTGATGGCACATCGCCGACTGCACCGGGGACCCAAAATTGTTGTGGTTGGCGGCGGTACGGGTCTTTCTACCCTCCTCAGAGGGCTGAAGGTCTACAGTGCTAATATTACGGCTATTGTCACTGTGGCAGATGATGGGGGTTCAAGTGGGCGGCTACGGCAAGAGTTTGGGGTGCTACCGCCGGGAGATATTCGCAACTGCTTGGCAGCGTTAGCAGATCAAGAAAAGCTATTGACCGAATTATTTCAATACCGCTTTAAGACAGGTAACGGTTTGGTCGGTCATAGTTTTGGTAATTTGTTCCTGACAGCAATGAGCGACATTACCGGAGACTTAGAACGAGCGATCGCAGCCAGTTCTCAAGTATTAGCGGTGCGGGGACGAGTGTTACCAGCAACGCTGAGTGATGTTCGCCTCTGGGCAGAATTAGCCGATGGACGTCGGATCGAAGGGGAATCAAATATTACAGAGGCTAATGGTAAAATCACCAACATTGGTTGTATTCCTGCCAATCCCCCCGCTTTACCTGCCGCTCTCAAGGCAATTAAGGAAGCCGATTACATTATCATCGGTCCCGGTAGTCTCTACACCAGCATTATTCCTAATCTCTTGGTGCCAGAAATTGCTGACGCGATCGCGTCTCGCACGGTTCCTCGCATTTATGTTTGTAATATCATGACCCAGCCCGGTGAGACGCAAGGCTATGCCGTCTCAGACCATATTAGAGCGATTGACGAAGCTTGTGGTAAGAAGCTATTTAACGCTGTCTTAGTGCATCGGAAAGTCCCTTCCGCTCAGTCTTTGATTAATTATGCTCAAGTCAATTCACATCCTGTATTTCTGGACAGAGAAGCGATCAGTAACTTAGGTCGTCGGATTGTTCTCTCAAATGTAATGGATGAGGATGTACATACCAATTTCGTGCGCCATAATCCTGAACGGTTAGCACGAGTGTTGCTGCGGTGGTACAGTCGTGCTCATGTTTAGTTGGTTGTTGGTTGTTGGTTATTGGTTATTGGTTGTTAGTTGTTCGGTATAGTTCAATAACAAATGACTACGATTTTTCTTGCGGATGCTGAGGCAACGCGATCGCTTGGGCTAAGTTTAGGACAATCTCTCCCGGCAGGAAGTGTGATTTTGCTGGAAGGAGATTTAGGTGCTGGTAAAACTACTCTGGTTCAAGGTATTGGTGAAGGGCTAGGCATCACCGATTCAATTGTTAGCCCTACCTTTACCTTAATTAATGAGTATTTTGAGGGGCGTTTGCCGCTCTACCACTTAGATTTGTACCGCTTGGAACCCGAAGAAGTCACAGCGTTGAACCTGGAAAGCTACTGGGAGGGTGTAGAGTTTGAGTTAGGGATTGTAGCGATCGAGTGGGCAGAACGCTTGTCTTACAAACCACAACGTTATCTCAGCATTTGCCTGAACTATTCTGTGGATACTGGGCGTCAGGCTTCCCTGATTCCGGCGGGTAACTTTGACATCAGAGTAAACGCATCTCACTTTTCTTGACAAAATAGCAATTATTAAGATGTAAGCTAATGGACATCAGCACCAACATCAATGTGCTGTGAACTGCGCTCTAGTGGTGAACGCCTTCATCTACAGCTCGTCCAGCAAGGTTAGCGACGGCGATGACTAACTGAGCGGTGTCAACAGGCTTAGTGAGATACATTTGGAAGCCAGACGCGATCGCTTGTTTAGAATCCTCCTCTCGAACATAGGCAGTCAAGGCAACAGCAGGAAGCATTTCGCCTCTATTTTCCTCAAGCTCTCTGACTTGGCGAATCAGGCTATAACCGTCCTCACCAGGCATTCCAATATCACTCACCAAGACATCCGGTTGCGAAGTTTTAAGAACATTGAGTGCCTCTGTTACGGATGTGGCTGCGATCGCTTCTGCTCCCGATTCCTCAATCACTGTAGTGAGAAGTTCACGTACATCCGGCTCATCATCCACAATCAAGATCTGCAAGCCACAGAGAAGTCCCGCTGCTTTAGCGGCGGCACTAACTGCGGAGTGACGACTTTCTCGTTGCAATCTCAATTTTTCCAGACGACCCGGTTCTGGCTGGGGACTATTTTGGAGCTGCAACTCTACGGTAAATGTTGCTCCCTGCCCCTCACCTTCACTGTCTGCTCGAACCGTGCCGCCATGTAGTTCTACTAAATGCCGTACAATTGCTAAGCCCAACCCTAAGCCACCGTAGGCTCGTGTCGTTGTACTGTCTTCCTGGCGGAAGCGATCAAAAACAAAGGGGAGAAAGTCTTTGCTAATCCCAATACCTGTGTCGATCACCTGAATTTGGGCATGGGAGTCAGTACGCCGAACACGAACCGCCACTTTTCCGCCTTCTGATGTGAACTTAATGGCATTGGAGAGGAGATTCCAGACAACTTGCTGCAAGCGAGTTGAATCCCCCTTAATCATTAAGCTTTCCTTGCCACCCGAATTGGGAGAGAATCCATCGCCATTAACACTTCCATCTGAAACTGAATCGGTAGAGGTGTCAAAGACCGTTTCTAATTGAATTGATTTTGCCTCCACTAACGGACGCACAGAATCAACAGATGCCTCAACTACAGGGAAAAGATTAATCAAGTGGAGATTGAGAACCAGCTTACCGCGAATGATGCGCGAGACATCGAGAATATCCTCAATGAGTTGTGATTGCAATTTCGCATTGCGCTCAATCGTCTCCAAGGCACGAGCGATGGTTGCTGGCTCAAACGAGCGGGTACGCAGTAGTCCAGCCCAACCCAGGATTGAGTTGAGGGGGGTACGGAGTTCGTGGGAGAGTGTGGCGAGGAACTCATCCTTCATCCGGTTTGCTGCCTCCGCCTGCTGTCGTGCAGCCTGTTCACGGATGAACTCAGCGCGGGCTTCCTCGGCAAGTTTACGATCGGTAATGTCTTCTACCGTACCGACATGACCAAGCAGTTCGCCTTGTGCCGATAGCATTGCTGAGGCGCGGACATGAACTTGGCGAACAATTCCTTTAGGGGTTTGGAAGCGAAACTCACTGGAATATTCACCCTTCGCCAGTGTCCATGCCGACCAATTGGCTACTACTTGCTCACGGTCGTCAGGATGCACGAATTGTAACCAACCGTCTCCCAAACTTTCCGCAAGCGAGAAGCCACAAATTGTTTGGCAGCGTGGGTTCGTGTAGGTGTAGCGACCTGCAACATCGGTGAGGAAAATACCCACAGGTGAGCAAGCACTCAAAGAGCGAAATCGCTCCTCACTCTCCCTAAGTTCGGCATTCATCGCGGCTAGTTGTGCCGCTTGTCGTTTTACCTCTGCTGTCTTCTGGAATAAGTCAACAAATACTGCAACCTTCGAGGCCAAGATTTCCGGTTCAACGGGCTTGAACAGGTAGTCTACTGCGCCAAGAGAATACCCTTTGAACATCAGCGAGTCGCTGGTGCTGAAGGCAGTTAGGAAAATGATTGGTGTATGTTGCGATCGCGCTCGGTTTCGGATTAAAGTGGCTGTCTCAAATCCATCCATCCCTGGCATCTGGACATCTAGCAAAATGACCGCAAAATCCTGATTGAGAAGGCATCTCAGGGCTTCTTGACCAGAGTGAGCCTTAATCAGATTCTGACCAAGTTTGCCAAGTATCGCCTCCAGCGCTAACAAATTTTCTGGATGGTCATCGACTAAAAGGACGTTAGCTTTCGGTTCAGGCTGCATGTTCTCTACCTCAGCGCCGGATGGCAAAGGTTAACTAGAAAAGGGGCAATCTCATTTAGGGGTAAAATCCAGTCTACGGCTACAGTGGCAATTGCTGCTTTTGGCATTGTCATGGACTCAGCCGTAGTCGGTTCTTGGACTACAGCCAAGCCGCCGTTTGCCTTGATTTTCGCCAACCCCTTTGCTCCATCGTGACTCGCCCCTGTCAAAATCACTCCAATCACTCTCTCTACATAAGCATCAGCAGCTGACTCAAACAATACATCAATTGCTGGTCGTGCATAGGACACGGGAGCTTCTGTCGAGAGAGTAAGATGGTTAGCTTCCACCAACAAGTGATAGTCAGCAGGTGCTAAGTAGACTCGACCTGGAACAATTTTTTCTTTATCTTCCGGCTCAACAACGACGAGCGCACAGTGGCGTTGTAAAAACAGGCTTAGGCTATCGTCAGAGTCTCTATGACGATGTTGGACAATCGCCACAGGCACATTAAAGCTTTTCGGAAATCCGGCTAACAAGATTTCTAGGGCGTGGAGTCCGCCCAAGGACGTACCAACAACCACCAGTGCATAAGGAGAGTTGCCCAAAGAAGTGCGTTGGCTGTGAGTCCTCATCGTCGAGAAGCTTTGGAGTGGAAGAGCAAGAAAATCTGGGGAAGCAGAAGATAATCTCTCCCCACTATCCCTAACTCGATTCTCTCCTTTTCTGTATTCCAGGGGAAAGGTGAATAAGGGCTGACGGCGATAGTTGATTGGAAATTGGCAAGGCAAACTCTTCTCCTTATGGGTGAGGAGGAATTGACAAGCGCCGATTTTAGGAATGGGAAGTGGGGAATTGTTCATTCTCATTCCCCATTCCCCATTCCCCGTCCCCGAAAACTCCATCTGCTCGTGGGTAGAGTTTTTCATTCTGTTGCTCTTACCCAACCCGGCGGTAAAGCTTCTCACGCTTGTCTAATGCTTCGTAATGTTGTTCATGCGGGGTAAATTTTAGAGATTCTTGGCGTCCTAACCCCAAAACACCAAACCGACTAAGGCTTTCGTAAAGCAATTTGTGAACTCGCTCTTGGAGTGTTTGGTTAAAATAAATCAGGACGTTCCGACACAATATGACATTGAACTCATTAAAAGATCCATCTGTCGCTAGATTATGTTGAGAAAATATTATGTTTTCTTTGAGCGATGAGCGAAAAATCGCATTTTCATAAGCAGCCGTGTAGTACTCAGAGAAGGATTTTTTCCCACCCGCTCGGAGATAGTGTTGAGTATATCCCTGCATTAATTCCAGAGAAAAAATACCAGCTTTCGCTTTTCTCAACACAAGTTCATTCATATCAGTAGCATAGATTCGACAACGGTGATATAGCCCTTCTTCTTCCATCAATATTGCCATTGAGTAGACTTCCTCACCCGTGGAACAGCCAGCGTGCCAAATCCGAATAAACGGATAAGTGCGTAATAGCGGCACAACTTTGCTGCGGAATGCCAGATAAAAGCTAGGGTCGCGGAACATTGCTGTCACGTTGACAGATAGACCGAGTAGGAAGCGTTCCAAACAGGCTGGGTCATGTAGCACTTTCTCTTGAAGTCCAGACACACTACTCAACTTTTCTGCCCGAATGGTATTCCAAATTCGACGTTTGAGAGAAGCCAAAGCATAGTCCCGAAAGTCAAATCCGTAGTAACGAAACAATCCCTCTAATAGTAATTGAATTTCGAGCGCTTCCAGTTCGTTCTGTTTGTGAACGTGGTCATAGTAGGGTTGAAGCATTACGCTTTTACACTGAGTCGTCTCCATAAATTTCAAAGTGGAACGGTATGAACTTTTAAGCGGTTCTCACCTTTAACTTGCATCGTTTAGTTATTGGTTGTTTGTTGATGGTTTACTGTTGACTGATAACAATTAACTGCCAACAAAAAGTGACTAAACTCAAGATGTAAATTAAATGTTCATCAGCTTAATTCATAACGTGCCTTGTGGTGAAGCCTTCTTCCCGCAGAAAGCTCCCCTAAAGCAGATTTTCCTCCAAAATCTACTCCTTAACCAGCCCCTAACGATAGAGCCAGACGCGCAGCAGCGAGAGCAACTGCTCTGGATCAACAGGTTTTGTGATGTAGTCAGATGCTCCAGCTTCAATGCACTTTTCTCGATCGCCTTTCATCGCTTTGGCAGTGAGGGCAATTATCGGTAATGAGACAAATTGACTCATTTTGCGGACAGCACGCATGGTTTCATAGCCGTCCATTTCTGGCATCATCACATCCATCAGGACAACATCAATTCCAGGCGTGTTTTGCAAGGTAGTCAAGCCATCTCTACCGTTCTCGGCATACAAGATCTCCATTTGATGGCGCTCTAGCAGGCTCGTTAGGGCAAAGATGTTGCGAACATCGTCGTCAACGATTAGAACTTTCTTGCCAGTAAGAACGCTGTCTGTCTGATGCAGTTGTTCCAACATTTGTTGCTTGGGTTGCGGCAAATTGGCTTGGACTCGGTGCAAGAACAAAGCGGTTTCATCCAAAAGACGCTCTGGCGATCGCACGTCTTTGATAATGATTGTGTCAGCAATCCGCTTGAGTTCTGTTTCTTCTTGCTGGGTTAACTCTTTGCCTGTGTAGACGATGATTGGCAGCTTCGAGAGATTCGGTTCTTGCTTGATCTGCTCAATCAGTTCCAACCCTGTCATATCGGGTAGCCCCAAATCGAGAACCAAACAATCAAACTGTCCTGACTTAAGTGTTTCTAGGGCTTGGGCACCAGAACTCACGGCTGTTGTTGCCACATCACTATTACCGATGAGTTCGACAATACTGTTGCGTTGCAGTTCATCATCTTCTACGACCAAGAGGTTCTTGACCTTGCGCTCGACAAAAGACTTAATGCTGGTTAAGGCTTCAGTTAAGGCTTCACTGCTTACGGGTTTTTGGAGATAAGCGATCGCACCTTGTTGTAGACCCCGTTGTTGCCCTTCCTCAACCGAGAGAATATGGACAGGGATATGGCGAGTCGTTGGGTCATGCTTTAAGCGATCGAGAACCGTCCAGCCATCCATCACAGGTAACTGAATATCCAGCGTAATTGCATCCGGTTGAAATTCCCGTGCAAGGGCAAGTCCTGGCTCACTCCGCGTAGCGACAAGAACCTTGAAACCCTCTTGCCGCGCCATATCCAGAAGGATACGAGCGAAGTTGTAATCATCCTCAATGACTAATAAAACGCGATCGCCAGGTTGGATGTCATCCCGGTCATCTGAGATCGGATTGGGTAGTGAGGATGATACTCGTACAGGGTTCTCCGGTGGCGTTTGCGAATCGTTCCCCGAAGGGGTAGGAGTCGTAGGGCTATAGTCAGAGGTAGGGGACTGAACCGAGGAAGACATCGGGAGATGGAAACGTGCTGAGGAGGGTAAAGAAGCTGGGTCCCTGTATCGTCGTGTTCCCATATCCATTCTCTCCCTCTCTTGGTAAACCTGTGGTAGGTAGAGCGTGAACGTACTACCCTGACCCAGATGGCTAACGAGTTGAATCTCTCCCCCCAATAGTTGAGCAATTTCGCGGCTGATCGATAAACCTAAACCCGTACCGCCGTACTTGCGACTGGTTGTACCATCAGCTTGCTGAAATGCCTCAAAAATGACCCGTTGCTTCTCTGGCGCAATGCCGATTCCTGTATCAGTTACCGAGAACGCAATCACAGTACTGGTACTATTCAAGACTTCATGGTGAGGACTCCACCCACGAGTTGCCACTTCTACCCTTAAAGTGACTTCTCCTTGCTCAGTGAATTTAAAGGCGTTGGAAAGCAGATTTCTCAACACTTGTTGTAAGCGCTTCGAGTCGGATTGGATCGTTCTTGGCAAGTTGGGTTCAAATTCAAGGATGAAGTTAAGTCGTTTGTCCTGCGCGATTTGACTGAAGGTTCGTTCGAGTTGACCCCTGAGTTCGCTGAATAGCATCGAGCTAATTTCAACCGACATGGTTCCCGATTCAATCTTGGCGAGATCCAAAATGTCATTGATTAAGCCCAAGAGGTCGGTACCAGCAGAGTGGATGGTTCGGGCATATTCAACTTGCTTGTCTGTAAGGTTCCGATCAGAGTTATCAGAGAGCAATCTTGCCAGAATCAAGAGACTGTTGAGGGGTGTCCGCAATTCGTGGGACATATTTGCAAGAAATTCCGACTTGTATTTAGAAGTCAGCGCTAGTTGCTCCGCTTTTTCTTCGAGCGATTGTCTTGCTTGTTCAATTTCACGATTTTTGCGCTCAACTTCCTTGTTTTGCAACGCCAACAACTCTGCCTTCTCTTCTAGCTCTTCGTTAGTCTGTTGCAGCTCTTCCTGCTGGCTCTTGAGGAGTTCCTCAGAAGCTTGTAAAGACCTTGCTTGTTGTTCGAGTCGCTGGTTGGTTTCTCGGAGTTCACTTTGCTGGGTTTGCAGTTCTTCAGCGAGAGACTGCGACTGTTTGAGCAATTCCTCAGTTCGCATACTGGCTGCGATCGTATTCAGGACGATCGCAATACTCTCAGTAAGTTGGTCAAAGAATGTCAAATGAATCTCATTAAAGCGGCGGAACGAAGCGAGTTCAATCACTGCTGTCACCTGTCCCTCAAAGAGAACGGGCAACACAACAGCATTGAGGGGTGTAGCTTCCCCTAAACCAGAGCTGATCTTGATGTAGTTTTCCGGTACTTCTGTAATTAATATGCGTTCCTTCTCCAAGGCGCATTGCCCTACCAAGCCTTCTCCCATATGGAATCGGTTAGCCAGAGTCTTGCGTTCGCGGTAGGCATAGGTACTCAAGAGCTTGAGGATTGGCTCATGGGTTATAGCTGCGTCCATTAGGTAGAACACGCCGTGTTGTGCGCCAACCAGAGGAGCAAGTTCCGACAGGATGAGTTTAGAAACGGTTTCCAAGTCGCGATGACCTTGGAGCATCCGGGTAAACTTGGCAAGGTTAGTTTTCAACCAGTCTTGCTCAGTATTCTTCTGCGTTGTCTCCCGGAGATTAGCAATCATCTGGTTGACGTTATCTTTCAGGATTGCCAATTCCCCTTCCGCTTGCACCGCGATCGAGCGTGTAAGATCTCCCTTGGTTACAGCAATTGCCACTTCTGCGATCGCACGCATCTGAGTCGTGAGGTTTGCCGCCAGTTCGTTCACGTTGTCGGTCAAGTCTCTCCAGGTTCCCGCTGCACCAGGCACCTTCGCCTGTCCACCCAGCTTCCCTTCAATTCCAACCTCCCGTGCCACTGTCGTTACCTGATCGGCAAACGTCGCGAGGGTATCGATCATCTCGTTAATCGTATCCGCTAGGGTTTCAATCTCCCCTTTGGCATCGAGCATCAGTTTGCGCTTCAAGTCGCCATTCGCAACTGCCGTCACAATCTTGGCAATCCCTCGCACTTGCGCGGTGAGGTTACCTGCCATTGAGTTCACATTGTCGGTCAAATCCTTCCAGGTTCCAGCAACACCAGTTACCTGTGCCTGACCCCCCAACTTCCCTTCCGTTCCCACTTCCCGCGCAACCCGCGTTACCTCCGAGGCAAAGGAACTGAGCTGATCGACCATCACGTTGATGGTATCCTTCAGATCCAAAATCTCGCCTTTGACATCGACAGTAATCTTCTTCGAGAGGTCACCGTTTGCTACCGCTTTAGTCACTTCTGCGATGTTTCGGACTTGCGCGGTGAGGTTCCCTGCCATTGAGTTCACATTGTCGGTTAAGTCCTTCCAGGTACCGCCCACACCTCGCACGTAGGCTTGCACACCCAATTTCCCCTCAGTACCCACCTCACGAGCAACCCGTGTTACCTCCGAGGCAAAGGAGTTGAGCTGATCGACCATCGTGTTGATCGTATTCTTCAGCTCTAAGATTTCGCCTTTGACATCAACCGTGATTTTCTTCGAGAGGTCGCCATTTGCAACTGCCGTCGTCACTTCCGCAATGTTCCGCACCTGCGCGGTAAGGCTTCCCGCCATGAAGTTCACACTGTCGGTCAAGTCCTTCCAGGTACCCGCTACGCCTTTGACTTCGGCTTGCACACCCAGCTTTCCTTCTGTACCCACCTCACGAGCAACCCGTGTCACCTCTGAAGCAAACGAGTTGAGCTGGTCTACCATCACGTTGACAGTATTCTTCAGCTCTAAAATCTCACCTTTAACATCAACGGTAATCTTCTTTGAGAGGTCACCATTCGCTACCGCTGTCGTGACGGCAGCAATGTTCCGCACTTGAGAAGTTAAGCTTCCCGCCATGAAGTTCACACTATCTGTCAAATCCTTCCAGGTACCTGCAACCCCTCTAACATCCGCTTGCACGCCCAACTTCCCTTCTGAACCAACCTCTCGCGCCACCCGCGTCACCTCTGAGGCAAAGGAACTGAGCTGATCCACCATGATGTTGATCGTGTTCTTCAGTTCCAGAATTTCACCTTTGACTTGAACGGTGATTTTCTTGGAGAGGTCGCCATTCGCAACCGCCGTCGTCACTTCCGCGATGTTCCGCACCTGTCCTGTCAGGTTCCCCGCCATTGAGTTCACGCTGTCGGTTAAGTCCTTCCAGGTTCCAGCAACGCCCCGCACTTCTGCTTGTACGCCCAACTTCCCTTCTGTTCCTACCTCACGAGCAACCCGCGTCACCTCTGAGGCAAAGGAACTGAGCTGATCCACCATGATGTTGATCGTGTTCTTCAGCTCGAAGATTTCACCTTTCACATCAACGGTAATCTTCTTCGAGAGGTCACCATTTGCTACCGCTGTTGTAACTTCCGCAATGTTCCGGACTTGAGCGGTAAGATTACCTGCCATCGAGTTCACGCTGTCGGTTAAGTCCTTCCAGGTACCTGCGACACCTCGAACATCCGCTTGTACACCGAGTTTCCCTTCCGAACCCACCTCACGAGCAACCCGCGTTACCTCCGAGGCAAAGGAGTTGAGCTGATCCACCATCACGTTTATCGTGTTCTTTAGTTCTAAGATTTCCCCTTTAACATCAACCGTAATCTTCTTCGAGAGGTCGCCATTCGCTACGGCTGTCGTCACTTCCGCGATGTTCCGCACTTGCGCGGTAAGGCTTCCCGCCATGAAGTTCACACTATCGGTTAAATCCTTCCAGGTACCTGCAACCCCACGCACCTCAGCTTGACCCCCCAGCTTCCCTTCGGAACCAACTTCTCGCGCTACTCGCGTTACCTCCGAAGCAAAGGAGTTAAGCTGATCCACCATCACGTTGATCGTGTCCTTCAGCTCTAAAATCTCACCCTTAACATCAACCGTGATTTTCTTCGAGAGGTCACCATTTGCTACGGCTGTCGTCACTTCCGCGATGTTCCGGACTTGGGCGGTAAGGTTACCCGCCATCGAGTTCACGCTGTCGGTTAAGTCCTTCCAGGTACCCGCAACGCCTGTGACTTCGGCTTGAACACCCAGCTTTCCTTCGGAACCAACCTCTCGCGCTACTCGCGTTACCTCCGAGGCAAAGGAGTTGAGCTGATCCACCATGATGTTCATGGTGTTCTTTAGTTCTAAGATTTCCCCTTTAACATCAACCGTGATTTTCTTGGAGAGGTCGCCATTCGCTACGGCTGTCGTGACTTCCGCAATGTTCCGTACTTGAGCGGTTAGGCTTCCCGCCATGAAGTTCACACTATCCGTCAAGTCCTTCCAAGTACCTGCCACACCTCGAACTTCGGCTTGACCTCCTAGCTTGCCATCGGCGCCTACCTCTCGCGCTACCCGTGTTACTTCACTCGCAAAGGAATTGAGCTGATCCACCATGATGTTAACGGTGTTCTTTAGCTCTAGAATTTCGCCTTTGACATCAACAGTAATTTTCTTGGAGAGGTCACCATTCGCTACGGCTGTCGTCACTTCCGCGATGTTCCGGACTTGGGCGGTAAGATTACCCGCCATTGAGTTCACGTTGTCGGTTAAATCTTTCCAGGTACCTGCAACACCTCGCACTTCTGCTTGAACACCGAGTTTCCCTTCTGTACCGACTTCTCTTGCCACCCGTGTGACTTCACTAGCAAAGGAGTTGAGCTGATCCACCATTGTGTTAACGGTGTTCTTTAGCTCTAGAATTTCGCCTCTGACATCAACCGTGATTTTCTTGGAGAGGTCACCATTTGCGATCGCAGTTGCGACTTCGGCAATATTTCGCACCTGTCCTGTCAGGTTCCCCGCCATCAGGTTAACGTTGTCGGTTAAATCCTTCCAGGTTCCCGCCACACCCCGCACTTCTGCCTGAACACCGAGTTTCCCTTCGGTACCCACTTCTCTCGCCACCCGCGTTACTTCTGAGGCAAACGAACTAAGCTGAGCCACCATCGTATTCACGACTTGTGCGGTAGCAAGGAATTCACCCTTGAGGGGTCTACCTTCGATTTCGGGTGCGATCGTTTGGGATAAATCACCGTTCGCCACTGCGCGAATTACACGAGCGGTTTCAGCAGTAGGCTGGACTAAATCTGTAATTAGAGTATTGACAGAATCAACACAAGCTTTCCAAGACCCCCCTGAATTTCCCAGCGATGCCCGTTGCGTAATTTTGCCTTCTTTCCCAACAACAGTGCTAATTCGCTCTAACTCGGCTGCCATTCTTTCATTCCGCTCAATAATGTCGTTGAGCGTATCGGCGATTTTCCCTGCCATGCCAGTCTGCTCGACGGGCATCCGAACTGAAAAATCACCTTTCTTGACAGCAGCCAAAGTTCTCAGTAGCTGTTTGGCATCCAATTCATCTGTACTAGCTACCTGTGCAGTTGGCATAACCTCTTAACCCTAATAATGCTTATAAGATTTACAGCGAGACGCGCACCGTGTGCATACTTTGCTACTGCTTAGCTGATGTGTGTTGGTAGAAAAACTTACAACCTTACCACGAGCCAGTGATGAGGCTACCCACCAAGCTAAATACACGACGCTACAGATAGCACCGCAATACTTGCACATCATTAATTGAGCAGCTTGACTAGACACAACTACAGAAGAATTGTATCTATCCTTACTGTTAATTGTGGCTATCTCATTTGATAAATCTTGTCCACTTAAAGGAAGATCTTCCTCTTTCTAATCATCACGGCTAAGTCGAGGTGAATGAGCTAGGACTGATCTTCACTAGAGTAGGAAATCACCCACATACAGCCGGATAAATTCTGCCGCCGCTTCAGGATTAAGCCCTTTGAGCGCCTCAGCAATCTGCACCACAGTTTCAGCCGTAGGGTCTCTTTGCTCGTGATACCACTTGAAAATCATAGAGCGGTCAACTCCCAAAGTTACAGCTAATTTGTTCTGGCTAATTCCGTAAGTCTCCAATGTCTGCCTGAGAGCTTTTCCCGCTTTTCCCATGCCTCTAATCGTGTCAGAGGATTATGAGCGAGTAAATGTTGTCTTAAGCGACCACATCTACAATACTAGGTGTTGTCTACTAAGACTACATCTAGATTGAATCAGGTGAACTCGAATGCAAGAGAACTTTCTGTCCAATGACAGTGAATTACCCTCTAACGATGTTTCTTTTCAGGCTTCTAGCGATTCAGTTCCGAGAAAAGAAATTGTCAAGATTATGGTTATCGGTTCTCGCAAAGGGATAACCAGTGTCATCAAAATGCTACATACTTTAATGTTTGCAGAGGCGGGTGAATGGAGTCCGATCATGCCTCATGGCGAGTCAGGTGAAATGATGAGCGTTTTGAGAAAAAAAGTTTTGGGGTAATTTATAGGAGAGGATGATGCGATCGCACCTCCCCTCCACAAAAAGCGATCGCATCCTTTCACTAAGCTACCCTTGAAGCTTTCAGGGAATGTTGAAGCCTAATAATTGACTCACCGTTCGGTCATTTGGATGACCCAGTAGCCAAATAACCAGCCTCAAGTATAGTCAGACTAAGCAATTGCACGATTTGACAGATGCTTCAGGGGGCAGAGATTGAAGGGAACAAACTCAGAACGAGTAGACGATGTGCCAGTAGCGCTCAAATGGTTAAGCCAGATGCAGATTGAGGCGCTAATTAACCAAGAATTACCACCACCACATGGCAACCGTCAGGGATTAAGCTACGGTCAACTAGCTGTGTTGCTATTAAGTTACATCATCACTCAAGCCGATCACCGACTGTGTGCAGTAGAAAGCTGGGTCAAGCAACATCATCAAACTCTAGAATTAGCAACAGGCTGGAAGATAGCAGACAAAGACGCAACCGATGACCGACTGGCAGATTTGTTGAGTGTATTGGGTTCATCCCAACACCAGGCAAGAAAGGCGATTGAAACCTTCTTGGGACAACACTTAATTCGAGCCTATGAATTACCGACACAAGTCGCTCGCAGTGACACCACTAGCTTTTCGGTCTATCATCAACCCAATCAAGAAGTACCCGAACCAGA
>NZ_JACJNU010000005.1:0-51359 GCF_014849525.1 Microcoleus sp. FACHB-SPT15
ACCAGTTCTCCCACCCTATACTAACCAGTTGTGTCTGTTAATTTAAATTAACAGACACAACTGGTTAGTATAGGGTGGGAGAACTGGTTCGTGTGCAGTCCCTAACTGGTTGTTATATCTAACTAGTTTGCCTCCTCTTGTCTAACTAGTTGAGCCTAACCAGTTGCCCTAGCCTTATCCTTGGTAGGCTAGGATGACCATATAACAACATTCTAGCTACCACCTTGCTCTACCTCATTTGCCACCAACGCAACTAGTTAGTTGTTACCTCTGTAGCAAGCGTAACTAGTTACGCTTGCTTTGTATCCTGTTATCTAACTAGTTTGATAGAGTCTAACTGGATATTTAACTAGTTCTTAACTCATAACTAGTTATCAGTTGCCTAACTGGTCTGGACTTAGACGCGATCGCTTCCGACGACCCTCTCTAAAATGTCCTAGAACAATTTGACCGTGGAATCCTATTGGGCTACCCTCTACCACGACTCACGGCTCATTCTCGCAGGGGTGGAGAAGATAGGGAGAGAAGGAGATCGGGTATTTCATGGCATAGCAGGGTCATTAGTCATGACATAAACTTGTCTTTTGATAGCATCTCGGTTTTGTGTTTCGACTCCTCCTGAATCGAGTTGAATAACCACTTGCTCCCTGCTTGCAGAAACTATCTTTGCAAACGGCTCTTTACAAGCGCTATCTCGGTAAAGCGTGACATTAGCCCAGATATATCCAGCCGCTTGACTACAACGGGGTGGAGCCTCTACTGGACTAGAAGAGGGCGTGGATACAGTAACAGTATTAGACGAGTTACATGAGCTAGACACTGAGGCAAGTACAGCAAAAACAACAATACGAGAAACAAACTTAACTCGCTTCATAAAGAAAAGACTCAATCCACTAAATTTAGGATTCCCGCCTATTCTGGCAAAACTAACAAGCCTGTTTATCAACTAACTGAGTTGCGATCGCATTTGCGTAGCTCCCAGTAACCGATGTCTTCAGGACTGTCCTGTTTGTTCTGGACAACTGGCTCAAGGATAGGCGATCGCTTCCTTGAAAAGCTCCCTCGAAATTGAGCTTTAAGCGTTTGACCGTGGAATCCTACTGGGCTACCCTCTGCCACGGCTTATTCGCGTGGGAGTGGAGAGGGTAGGAAAGAGAGGGGTTGATAGGCGATCATGACCGCGCTAGCTCCCTCTCGCTGATAAAGGCTCATCGTACCAATGCTCTAAACTATAGCTGAGATACTTGCATTACATTTATACGTCGAATAGTCTAGATGTAAGAACATTACAATTGGTATAAAGCCGTTTGAATGCTAAGTATAAAATTGTAAAGGAATTTATTTTAATGACAGATCAAGCTAAAGAAAGTCAATTTCAAATTCCATTAAGCTTTGTTTATACTGAAGGCAACATTCCCCTTTATGTAAATGCAGTTTTAGTAAATGCCTTGCCTGAGGGTTTACTTTTTGATTTAGGTTTTCTCGATCCTTTATTGCTTAGTGAAGTACAAAAAGAATGGGTAGGGAAAAGCATGGAAGATTTAAAGAATATCGATTCTATACCAATTAAGTCTACTGTTCGATTTGTTATTAATAGAGAAGTGGCTGAACAACTAGTTTTACAAATACAAGCAGCAATTGGTAATGTCAAAAGTGAATCCCCCTAACCTTATAATTCAACACTACGAAGTAAACAAGGACACTACTCCTACGAATGAGACTACATTCAACATTACAACCACAGGAAGATCGTTGTTAGGACTAATTCATCAACAAAAAAATCAAGTATATTACAAATACAGATCCCTACCTCAACAAAATCCGGTCGTCAGCACTAAACCTAGAAATTTAATGTCGGAAACGCAGGGCATACTCCTGACAAAAGACAAGTTTAATCCTCAAGAAAAAGAAGAAAAAAAACACAAAGAGGAACCACATACAACTGATGCTTTAGATGTAGCGTGTTATTTTCTATACCAGGTTGACAGAGAAGCTGGAGATACAATTTCTCCGTTGAAATTACAGAAGCTTGTATATTATGCACAGGCTTGGAGCTTAGCTCTCAAAGACAAACCTCTTTTTTCTGAAGAGATTCAAGCTTGGGTACATGGTCCAGTAGTTTATAAAATTTGGGATACTTATAAAGAATATAAGTATAGTGCTATTCCCTTACCTTCAGATCCTCTACCTGAGTTTATTGATGATCAGATAGAAGTTCTAGATGAAGTCTGGAATGCTTATGGTGAATTAAGTGCTAAACGCCTTGAACAGTTAACTCATTCAGAGACACCTTGGATCAAAGCTCGCCAAGGTTTGGATGCTGGCGAAAGATCTCAAAATGTCATTTCTTTAGATGATATGAAATCCTACTATCTCTCTTTAGTGGTTGAAGATGGGGAAGAAGAACAAAATCCCTAAGCCTTCTGTGCCTACAAATTCAGGCAGAATCCCTGATCTGGCAACAACTAAGACGACGAAATCTGGTAGTACAGATAGCGAGAAACCAAGTTTTAGTTTTATACACGCTGACAATAATAAATATCAATTATCGGAATGGGAGTCGCGAGAAATTGATGATTTAGTTAAGGCGCTTAAAAAAATAGGAAGCCTTACTTGGTTTCAGATAAAATCTCAAGGCTCAAGACAGCGTGGTGAAAGTGTGGGCTGCGGATTTAAAATTGTTACTGATGGCTATCCAAAGCTACCTGAAAGTATTAGTGAGGACGTAACAATGTCAGAAATGCGTGTTTGTAAAAAAAAACGTATTTTCGGTTTTCGTATACCCAGTAGTCCTATCTACTGTCTTGTATGGTTTGATCGAGATCATAACGTTTGTCGTGAGTAAAAAATAGTTTCTTAAAAGTCTTCCAGTAACCAATACAGTCCTATTTATCCTGAACAGCCGCTCAATAGGAGAGGCGATCGATTCTGTGTTAGCTCCCTCGAAATTGAGCTTTAAGCGTTTGACAGTGTGCAGAGGCATTTGAGCGATGCTCAGGTGGATTTAAGAAAACTAATATTAAGCAACTTACCTTAAGAAGTCTTATGGAGCCAACAGCCTCAGTAATCTTTGCCCTTGGCAGTGAACTGGGTATCTGGTTCTACAAAAGTTTTGGCGGGGATACTAATGGTACTCTTTAGCAGGAGATAGCTTAGATAATGACGAGTTCTAGCTCAAACTCTCCCCTCGACTTTCAAGGTGAAAACCGTCAAAACTTTAATTTTGAACGATTTTATGAATCTGAGCAGCTTATAAAAGCTAAATTCCAAGGAGCCAACCTTAGAAACGCTAATCTTCAGTCGGTAATTCTCTACGGAGCAGAATTCCAAGGAGCCAACCTTAGAGATGCTAATCTTCAGTCGGCAATTCTCTGCGGAGCAAAATTTCAAGGAGCCGACCTTCAAGATGCTAATCTTCAGTTCGCCAACCTCCCCGAATCGAGCTTCAAAGGGGCAAAGCTTCACGGAGCAAAATTGAATGAATGTAAAGGCTGGGAGTCTGCGGATTGGGAGAACGCTGAGTATAATAGGAAAACTCGGTTTCCTAGGGGTTTTTCTCCAAGGAATAGAAACCTTATTTTAACAAGTAGAAGAGGTCAATATGCTACACAAAACTCTAGAGAGCAGTCATTATCTGAAACTGATAGAAAATTTCAAACTGCTTTAATTGAACTGAGGAAATCTATTCAAAAGCGGCAAGGACAAGAGAGATTTCGCCAAACACTGCTTGAAGTATATAAAGGACGCTGTGCTATAACAGGTTGTCCAATAAAAGGAGTGCTAGAAGCTGCTCATGTGAAACCTTATTCCATTTCTAAAGACAACTCTCCTACAAATGGGATATTACTAAGAGCCGATTTGCATACTCTTTTTGACCTCAATCTAATTGTTATTCATCCCGATTCTAAGAAAATAGAAATTAAACCCTCCTTATTAGCTAGTGAATATTACAAAAAATTTAGCGATATGACCCTAAGAGCCTATAAGAAAATTGGTCGCTCACCAGATGAGGAGTATCTTAAATGGCGAATTGAAAATTATGAACAATATATAGGAAGAGATTTACAAGAAGAGTTTTTATGATTAAACCGCAACCGGAGAAACTGATACAAAACCCAGTAGCGGAAACCACTTTTTGATTGCTGCTAGATGGAATCCTACCGAGCTACCCTCTACCACAGCTCACAGCTCATTCTTGTGGGAGTAGAGAAGATTATCATCTGTTATTGATTCGCTAACTTCATACCCCGCTTGAGTCACTAGCGCGATCGCCTTATTCAGATCCAAATATTGCAAACTACTAGCAGTTCTTTCTCCCTCGATATGACGCGCTAGCACTTGGCTCCATACTCCAAGTTCTCTCATATTAATTTCATTAGGATCTCGTGTCTCAAGGGCAGCAATTGCTTTCTCAGCTAAACGTCTGACCTTCCGGTGAGCTTCTAAATGCTCTTGTGCTAATTGTTCAAGACTCAAAGACAGTTCATCGGTGAGTTGATCGGCTGTTTTTACCCTGGCTTGGCTGCGAACTTCACTCAAGAAATCCTGAAAAGCTGGCTTTTTACTCCATCTTTGAAGCGTTTTAGTTGAAATACCGAGTTTGCTTGCAATTTCTACGGCTGGACAGTCTTTTGCTGTCAATTGTGCGGCTTGAAGCTGTTGGACAGTCAAATTGTCCATTTGTGTCTCAAATTGTCTCTAGATGGGACAATTTTAACGTCTCTACCACGTCTCACGGCTCATTCTCGTTGAGGTTGAGGCGTTCCGTAGGGTACAGCAAGGACATTGCCTTTAACATCTCTTCGTAAGTATCTGGCTTCAACAATTTGTCTAATTTGCGTATCATGCGCTCAAAGTCTCGATCCATCGCTTCCTCAAAACGGTGTTTATCACCCCAGCGTCTGACAATATCGACGGCTTTAAGTCGATCGCTTGGTCTGATGTCTGGGTTCTCAATCATTTCCGTTAGGAGTTTGACTGATGACTCAGTAGCTCTCTCAATCTCCTTAAACAAATCAAAACTAGTCGATTCAACGACTAACTTTGTCGCCTGTCTGCCTATTTCTGCGACAGCCTTGGCAAACTCATCATCCTTAAGCCAGCGTTGGACAGTCCGCTGTGTGATTCCTAACTGGCTGGCAACTTCAGAAGTTTTTGTTCCCTTGCCTAGTAGGGCAACCGCTTCGAGTTGCTGAGGTGATAGCGACATGGCAATGACAAGCAGCGACACAGTTACTCCCCATTATCGCCCGGATCTAAACAGGCTGAGGGTTTCAACAGCGACACTAGTGGAAGGAATCAACAAGCAACTCCTTGCGGTATCAATTCCCAAGTACCTGACTCAACTTCTGTGAGACTCACAGCCCCCCAGCTTGTCTCGAACCAATCCCCAAACGATTCAAGAACTTGAATGACCTTACCCTTGGTCGTTGCTAGTAAGTCCTTAGCGAGTCGTAGGCGATCGCCTACTTGGATTTGAATCGAGTTAGGCTCTACCGCTTGGGCCGCTGCTACTTCCACCACTGTCGCTTGCGCGTTCCGCCATTGCTTTAACTGATTGCGAAGAGGGTGGCTATCCTGAGAGTCAACCGCCGCTTCAATAACCTCCTGAGTGTATCCCTTGGTGAGAGTAGCAAACTGCTCAGGACTTTCAGATAGTGGGAGTGCTAGTGCCAATTGCTCAACTATCGTCAAATCACCTGCCTCATTTTGGACACCCTCTCCCTGGTTATATATAGTAGTTCCTGACAGAGGGTGTCCACACTCAACACTTGATTCAGTAAGCGTTTCAGTCACCTGACGAGGTGCTTTTTTTAGAATCTCTTCCCAGTCAAGAATAATAGCGTCTTCGTCTATTGAAGCCATGATTCTGGCTTCAATACAGTCATAGATAGCTTGGCTAATAGGATCTAATGGCTTAAGCCGATACTTCCTAGCCCTCTTACCACTAGCTAAGACGACTCGTTCGCTACTGTCTCGCTTCAGACCAAATGAGCCTAGTACTTTGCCAACATATCCACAGGGGTCGCTCTCTCCCACCTCACAACCAATTTTTCTAGCGATTTTTGGGTCTTTGCCTTGTTCCCAAAAATGCAAGACCTCTGGAGTCTCTTGCGTCCAAGCTGCATCGGGTGACACGAAGAACCCCAGCCCCATTTTAAAGAGTGTCTTCAGTCTCACTAAATGGCTTTTGTAAGATGCAGGGTTTACCGTCTTGACCTCATCAAGTGCTTCCTCATCAACGAATAGAGATAATGCTTTATACCATTTCTCCTGTTGCCGCCGCTTAGTAATATCAGGGTTATTCAGGAAGAAAAGCGCTTCAAGTCTGCCGATTAGCTTGCGATCGCTAAACTTCACTTTTTCAACAAAATCCGCATCTAATATAGGGCGTGTTACCTCGGTTTCAACCTCCACTGTGATCCCCTCGTCGTGGACACCCTCTCCCTGGTTATATATAGTAGTTCCTGACAGAGGGTGTCCAACCTCAACACTAGTCTCAATGCGTATTTCAGCCTCTAAAGCCCCCGAATTTTGACCCGTTTTTTCAGACGCGATTTCAGACGCTGGGACTAAGATTTTCTTCTTTTCAGTGATGGTTTTAGTCTCAATGCCTGGTAGCCTCTTTAAGAGGCTATGCATTGCAACTTCGGTTTTATCTTCTAGTGTCGCGGCTGGGTTCCGTTTTTTTTCTTCAGCCTCACTGTCGGTGAGTCGGTTGGAGTTTAACAGTCTTTGTGCCTTCTCTAAGCGGATGACAGACTTTGTTTCATCCCGTTCTTTAGTGCTGACCTTATGCCCAGTTACAACCGTAACTGTCCACCCAGCCTTACGCGCTGCGTACTCAAAACAGTTTCTAGCGTTATTTTCCTCGAAGTGCTGTTTTGCTCGTAGCTTGCAATCATAATCAAAGTGGATATCATTTGACCTTTGGATCAAGCGCTCTCCCAGTTCTCGCACCTTATCGGCAAAGGTTTCGCCTTCAGTAGAGAGGTGAAGGCATTCTGTCATAAAGTCAATACTAAATTCCTTAAGGAGTTCAGGTGTTGAGTCGGCGTTGAGCTTGTTAGCATTCAGGTTCCTTGTCTGGCAAAACACAAAAAGTTCAATATTTGGATCTCTTACTCGTCCTAGGAACTGAATTTGTGTGTCGGTCAGAACTACACCGAAGAAGAAGAAATAACCGCGCTTGAAGTAGTTCTTTAAATCAATTGATACGCCTTGGTCAAGAGATGGGCTGTAAAGAACTACATCAATTTGATTCTCAAGGATATATTTAGCTGGGTCTTTGATAAACTTCTGTCTTTCTGGTGTGTTGGAATTACTTCCATCAACTCGAAAGGTCTTTTTACCTTTGGCTTGTAGTTGCCTCTCCCAAGTTTCAAGTTGCTCTTGTGAATCAGCAGCAACAATGAATCTTTCACTATCCTCCATCATCATTTGCAGCAAGAGAGAGTATTCGTCAAGCCGCCTCTCAACTTCCTCCCATTTACCTGTTTCTTTATTTTCTTCACGCTTGACCGTGCCATTGTAGAGAGTTAAAGAGCCGCGATTTCCGGTAAAAACATTTTCAATTTTTATTATTTTCTTGCCGCTGATAGCTTTTGTGTAATCAGCCGTCATGTTGGTCATGTTGCCATCACAGGCAAGAAATGACGCGCAGTTTGTAGCAATTTGGCTGAGTCGTTCTTTACAGATTTGTCGTTTGTAGCTAACGGCTGTACTACTGTGATGTAGATGTTTGAGGTTGCTTTCAATCTCATCTATGAGAAACTTTTTACCGACTGCATCATCAGGCTGAATGTAGGTAATGCTATCTCCACACATCAGGATTTTGCTTTGAGGATCTTTGATAAGCATCAACTCTTCTGGACTACCTTTTAAGTCCTGTTGGATGTGATACCAGGTATGACCATGCCTTTCCTTGGCGTTTTCCTGCATCTGCAAGAGTACACTATTGCGATTCCCTAGACCGATTGCGCCGTCATCTTCCTTGATGTAGTACTCGTTTGCGTAGTAAGACTTACCAGTTCCTAGTCCACTACGAACAATATGACCCTCTCCTTCTTTAGGTGGTTCGTGGTAGTAGTATTCTGAATTGACGGTGACATCGGCTGTAAACTCTCGTGACTTCAGCCAGTTTTGCCCTGATGGTGTTTTAAGCGCTGGAAATACCTTCAGCAGTTCATCGAGGTTTCGTCGTTGGACTCTGAATTTAGTCCCACTGCCAGGGATAGGGATATACTCTCGTGGATTAGCTTTCTGAAGACTAACGCCAGCCTCATTAGCCAATCCCTTGACTATCTCAGCAAAGTCTTTGCCTTTTGGAGTTCCATTCCCACCGTTAACAAAATGACGATATTGGGCAGCATGACCGCCAACATCACAGCCAAAGCAATACCATTCGAGTGTATTGGTATTGATTTTGAAAGCCGTACCGCTTTTAGAGTCGTGTCGAGGGCAATAGCCTGCCCATTCATAACGCCCTTGAACTCTCCAGTTGTGATTGCTCCAATTAAAAACGTCTTCAGGATTGAGGCGATTTAGTGAGAGGTCAAGAATATCTGAGAGGGTGCCATTATTGCTTGATATTGGTGTAAGCTCTCGTTCCCGCTGTCGTATCTTTACGCACTCAATCCTCTTTGATGTTTCAGTAACGTGATGCTGCTCTTTGCTGACAAAATCTAAAAGTAGATTACATAGCCAGTCTGGTGCTAATGCTACGCCATTATTCGCAGGTGAATTGAGCCATCGGTACGATCCGGTATCCGGATGCCTACTAGGAGGTAAAACTGACTGACAACGGTTGTACCTAAACTCTAATAGTTCACTAGGTTTACCCGATTCATCCTTGGTAGTCTCTAGTCCTTGCCATTGAGTGACAACGTATCTTGTGAAGTTCTGAAGGTTAACACGAATATCATCTGGAATTTGAAAGAGAATCTGATAGCGCCCTGGCTTGCCACTAGTCCAACTAACAGTATCGGGGATATTGCCGCCACTCATTGCCTCTAGGATTGGCTGAGCCGATACCCCGTCCACGTCAATCGCTAGTAATCCGCCTGAAGTGTCACCAGTTCGCAGTCCGTACCCAGACCAATATCGTCTGTAGGATTTACCTGTTCGCTTGTTTGTAGCTTGCTCCCCTTCAGTGATTAAGCTGGCAATAAGATTGTGAGGGATAAATGGTTCAGTTTGCCAATCTAGTCGCTTGGGTGCCTTGTCTTGCAGTGGCGTAAGTGACCAATGAGAGGGGAGCTGATGTATGGACTCAGCAATCAGTTTTGCGTTGTTAGTTGGCTGGTAAATCTTCCAATCTTTGGGAGGTTGCATCACTGCTTACCCCCTTCTTCAATCTGGGAGTATTTCTTGAGAATCCCCGTAGGAAGTCTGCCTGTGTTGAGGTGCTTGATTTGGTTGCTTTTAGCTTGTTGTTGTTGACGTTGTGGTTTACGAGCTTTCCACTCTTGCCGTTGTTGGTCAGACCATTCTTGAGAGTTGTCGATCCGGAACTGACCCCAAACACCATCTTTTGAATGTCCTAGGCATTTGTAGCTGCTAATAATCTCGCCTTTTCTGGCATCGGCATACTCCATGCATTGCCAGTAATCTTGATCTGTCTTGCTCTGGCGACATTTGCCTGAAGTGTTGTCGCAGATGGCACAAGACTTGTTTTTGCTAGTGGGGATGAGGGTGATGCGATTCATGCTTCACCTCCACCAGGAGCAAACAAGTTACCGATAGAATTTTTGATTAATTGACTGAACCCATAACCTGCTGGTACACCATTTTGGGAAAAGGTGATGTAGCAGGAATTATTTATACCCTGATTGTTTTTAATTCTCATTAGCTGTATCGCTTGTGTAGAGCGGCATACAGCAAAAGTCTTTCTTGTTTACTTCCTGAGCAGCTTGCAGTCTTGCTATAGAAAAATTAGAGTATATATATGTCAAAGCTTTGTGGTGACTGCTTTTGTGATGAGGGTTGCTGCAAAATCAACCCTGACTGACTCAAGAAATTAGAAGAAGTAGCTCAAGCTGTTGCCGCATTTTCCTAATTTTAAAACTGCATACAAAGCTCCACTGCTGTGATAATATAAAAATCACACAGCAACTCGCTTTGGCTGGTTCTAGATTGTTGAAAGATTTGCGGTCTCGCAATCTCCGAACCAAATCAACCTAAAAATTTATTTGTTAATAAACTAGAGCATCTCCTTTTCGATCAGAACTCTATGTGAATATTACACTATTGAAGCCGATCAAGTACATCGGCTTTTTGTTTTGCCAAATTTTAGACCTACTTTTGTGAACTGCATACCCAAATGAGTGCAAAAACCATAGAGTGAGTAACGCATTTGATAGAAACGGAGGCTGTGAGCATTGCTGTGACTGGCTTAGGAGAGATTTTAGGTTCAATTCAAGCTCATTTATTGATGAATTTACCCTAGAAAAATCTGTTACAAGTTGCTAAAGTCGTTAACAGGATAAAAGTCGTTAACGAGTTAACGGGTTTTATTGAGCTTAGGAGTACCGTAACAGTTAATATTTGGAATTAACAATGGCTAAAGCCCCTAAAGGTGGACGTGGTAAGAGTCAGTATCTTTCGACTCACGTTAGGATGCCTGACCCTTTGGTAGAACAATGCCTCAAGATCAGGGATCGTTACTGGGAATATATTGAAAACGGAGGAGATCCAGATAATCCTCCCAATTACTTGGCTGAGGAGGCTCATATCGAGGAACCTCAGACTGAGGAATCCCCTGCTAAGCCCATTTACTACGAAAGAATTGGCTCTCAACTCTACAACCTAGGAGATGTTGACGATTGGTAGGAGTCATTCCTAGACTGCTGCTTCTTCTGGCTTAGGCTCTTTCGGCTTCCGCTCAAATACCTGAATATTTGGTTGGTCTAGTACAAAGCCGCCCTCAATCGGTTCCCCCATCTTTCCCGCTATTGCAGCAACCCACATAGGATAGTTGTCTCTAGCCTCTTCGAGTTTCTTGAAGACTTTGGGTTTTACTTTGACCCGAACTAGCTGACCTTCACAGTCTAAATCGAATTGCTTCCAGCCGTTCTCTACAGTCTGGGGTTCTGGGAACTCGTTAATTTTGATTGTGATTTCTAGTTTTCCTGCTGTTGTCATAGAACCTCCTTTACTCAATTACTTCATCACATAATAAATTTCACCAGCCAGTCCCAACCCACACTCTACCTGCCCTCTCAGCCGCTTCAGCCGTGTAGTAGATCTTGCTATGCCCAAATATAGAACCATTGCTGAGGACTCGGAACTCCCAGCCGCTGCCATTAGTGAAATAGACAATAAGGATGCCAAGGGGTGTGGTAGTGAGCAGATGGATTTTCGTTAGGGTCATTTGTTCTCCCCTGACTCGATCATCTTTGTCAACAGATCCACGTCAAACTGATTTAGGTTGCTGATCAACTCCTGAAACTGGGAATATTTTTCTTCTGCGTAGCTGTCAGAGGTAAGCCCTAAGACCTGGCAGAATTTGAAGTAGTCAGTTTTCCAGTGGAAGCTATTGATCGCGGTAACAAAGTCGAGTGTGGTGTGTTCTGCACTCGATATAGGTAGATTAAAAGGAGTGCCATCACTCTTGTTGTACTGCCCTGGTACTTCACTCATGACCTCATCCCCTGATTAGCTGAAAGGTACTGTGCTATATAGTGATCGCCTTAGTCTTTTTGCTTCTTTTCTCTCCGTTCAATCAGTGATTGCTTGACTATTGCTGAAATTAACTGGGGGATAGTCCTAAACTCTGATTCAGCCCATTTTTGTAACTCCTCATATTCCCTAGGGTCAAAAGACACCGTAGTTCTAGGTCTTTTTGTAGCCATCAATCGCATCATTATGTCTATTTATCAGACATTATCTGCGACTAGGCTTTAATTTTCAGTATTTACATCACTTTGCCAATTTAATTGACAAAGTGATGTACCTGTAGATAGCATAACAACAACAGCGCAAGATTGCACACCACTCAAACGGCTCTAACCCTTGATGCCCCCATATGTGCGTCATGTGCAAAGGAATAAAGCCATAAAAGTTCAGACTGACAGCAGAATGCACCCGCAATAAAGCCTCTATGTGGTTACTGCATCTGCAAATTAATAGTGCAAGCCTCTTGTTTAGGAAGAAACACGTAATTGTATTGTTCGCAAGGTCGCAAATTATGGGGAATAAGACTCAAACGAATTCAGAAGCTCGACTGGCTTACGAACTACATCTAGGTAAGAGAGTCAGTGACAACCACTGGTATAAGGTCAAGCGCAATTTAGAAGATGGAGGATTTGAGGTAAATGCAGATACGGCAGTCTTTTACGCCAAACTCAAGCAGCATTTACCCAGAACATCCGTAGGGACGCTTAAGGTTTTCGAGCATTACCAAAAGGCTGAAAAGTTACTGGCTCAGTCGGCATCAAAGATTAGGGGTTTGGAGATTCTGGAAATCCTTAGTAATCAAGGGATTAACCCACATCCAGCCACTATCAGTAGATGGTTCAAACCAGTGGGCGGATTTAGGAAGACTCGCCTCTACTATCCCGAAAAGCTCACTCCCGTTTTAACTGCTGCTTTCATCTACCAGACCGTCAACTCAATCAAGCTAGGAGCCTAAATCAATGACTACCGACTACATCAAAACCGTCCAGACTCGTTTGACCCGTAAGGGAACCAGATTGAGCAAGTCTCAAATTAGGGAGATCTATAACGAGGTTGTTGTAGCACCACTAGCACCTACTGAAGATGAACTGAGTGTAGTGATGGAACGGCTAGAAAAACAGTATCAAGCGCCATCTCATGAAGGTAGTCAAGGAGATCTAACAATCCCAGAACCCGAAATAACCGAGATTACTCCAGAGGGCGATCCGGATACTTGGGAAATTTTAGAGCCTCCTACCCAAGAACCTTCACAACCCGCCATACAGGAACCCGAAGAAATGATGCAACCTACACAACCCGCACAAGAAGAGAGAGGTGATTTAGCAACATCTAATGGCTCTACCTCATCTCACTTGTCTGGAGCATTTACAACCGTCACCCAACAACAAATTCAAGAAGCAGTAGAGCAACAGTTTGGGCGAGAGAATGTGGAAACAAAAACCGTAATCCTCAACTATATTGCCCAAGATACTTTTGCCACTGCGACAGAGCTACAGCAAGCTCTCAGTAAGCTTCGCCAGATGCGTTTAGACATATTGTTGAAGCTGATTAGTGACCATAACCAACAAGCGTCTGGAGATGAGAACTTAATCAAGAAAGCCTTACTTCAAGCATCTGCATCACGCCAGCAGGAAACCTCTGATTTTTTCGACTCATTCGACAAGCGGTTGATAGAGATGAGGGCGAACTTCGGGATTTAGTCTCTACTCTTGTCGAGAACGAGTCAATTGAGGAATTTGAGGAATTCGCGTCACACCTCCAAATTGACTTTGAGGATTACTACCAGCATTTAGATCAATTTGAGCAGCAGGAGCTAACTAAGGTGAATCTATTCCAGCGAGTAAGAGCTTTTCTATTTCAACCCCTTCATTTAGATGTAGACGACTCTAATTTTGCGATCGCATTTACGGGAGGCATGAGGTAGATGACAGACCTGAATGACCTCAAACAGCAACTCTACAGCAAGATTAAAGCCACTCAGCAACCAGAGCCGACCCCAAGCCGGAGTGACTTACTCAAATATTCAGACCTGAGAGCAAAGCAATCACCTACTGAAGGCGCGATAGTTCCTACCTCATCCTCACCATTCACCCTGGCTGATGAGCAATATCTGGTTGAGGTACTTACAGAATGCCGAAACAAGCTTGATTCGGCACTGGTGACAGCTAAAAGATATTCCCGTCTACCTGACCTGGCTACTGCGATAGCCGACTCAATTACTGGCATCCATCAAGCTGCTGCAATCGTAATTGAGCCAGAAACTTACTTGGAATAGAGATGGGCAATCGCCTACCAGTGGAAAAGTTTGCGATTGCCCACTAGTCCCAACCTTCATATCTTCCGCTGTTGTAGGTGGATTGGTGGGCTGGAACTATCCCTACTTCCGCTTCCCAGTCTTAAGCCAGCAAGTAGTCACCCCTGAAAAATAAATTCAATGTCAGTCATGGGTTGCATTTAAGGATTCATGACTGGCACTCACATGTAGAGAGAGGTAGCCAATGGATGAGCTATCAGAAGAAATTGAGAGATTCAAAACTGATGAAGAGGATTTAGAGGAGTTTCTAAACGAATACGACCTAGATGAGTCTCTAGAAGCTGAATTTGACGCGATAGATGCAGAGTTCAATCAGCTTCAGATTATTTACAAATCCCTCCTGAACACAAGGAAATTTCTGAACAATGCCTAATTTACGAGACGCGACAAGAGCAAGAGCAGGACGGAAAGCAGCTAACCGAGTAGCCAAACCTAAATCCTCAAAACCTGCTAAAACCTCTACTCCTGCTAAATCAAGTTCGAGTTCTAGTCCGGCTTTAATTTCTAATGCTCTTACAAGAGCCAATGGTACTCGCAGAGGTGGGATAACTGAAGCAAAGATTCCAGGTTTACCCTTACTCACTCCTGAATCAATCTCAGCACAGTTACCTACATTTAATCCTGAGAGCTACAAGATTGCTGACCCGTTAAAACCCAATCCGAGTATCCCTCAAGTTTCTCAAGTCGATTTCGACTCAGGAGAGGCTATTTATCAGGGTGGAATTAGAGCCGCTAAGCTGACAGGTCTAGCCTTTGACTTAGGCAAGGAAGTGTTCACAACTGTCGGTAAGCAAGCCAAGGCGTTTGGAGCGGGAATTAAGGCAGCTACAGCAATTAAGGCAGTTGAGGGCGATTACTATGACTATCTATCTCAAGCAGAAACGACTGATCAGAAGTCAATATCTCTTTCAACGAACATTCATCGAACAGATGTTGAGCGAGATGTTGCGGTTCATACTCAGGACGAACTAGATGAGAAGTTGAGTCAAGCGGAAATTTCTGCTGACGCAGCTAGGGCAAAGACCCAAGAAAAGCAGTCTAGCTTAAATGAATTCAAGTCTCAATTAGGCGCTTTAACGCCAGCCAAGTAGAGCGCAAAAAAGGGCATCTATCACAGATGCCCCTTAAGTCTGAAGGATTGTAACTAATGAAATTATCACGCAGTAATCGAGTAGTGCTTTCGGTTGCCGCTGGTGTTGTGAGCTTATGCACTGGCACCCTTCTAAGCGCCAACTTCAAGAATGCTGGTCAGACCATCACACTCGCTACCCTACTGAGTCTCCCAACTGTAGCGGCTCTTCATCTGGTCTTGGATGGAAAGGCAACCAAAAGGATTAATGAGGCTGAGAGTAAGGTTAGCAATGCACAGCGGAAAGCTAAACAAGCTGAATTAGGGTTATCGGATGCGATCGCTAACCTTGAAAAGAAACAGGCAAGACTCAGTGAGTTGAGCAAGAAAAATAGTGAATTGGCAAATGACCTCACATCAATCAGTCAGGTATTGGAGGAAGTCAATCTGCATCGAGATCGGTTGCTTGTCTATGCAAACAATGTACAGCCGACTATCACCCAGTTACAGCAAGAACTGAGAATGGCTCACGAGACTGTTGAGACATTACAGGCAGAGATTGAAAGTCTGGAGGATGACTTTGATCAGAAAGTACAGGATGAAGCGGAAGAAAGATTTAAAGCCGCTAAGCGAGAAGAGATTCAGCGCATCTTTGATGAGCATGATCAGATCACTTGCAAGGCAATGGAGTTATTTAAGCGATTGCAGTCATGGGGTCAGAAGGTAGCTGTCTCCCACGAGCAAAAACGGGAATTGATCACCAGCCTAGCTAGTACCTACAACAGCAACTTGGGTCAGATAAACGACTCGGTTGAGACGGAGCGCGGTCACTACCTAGAGCAAATTGAATTACTCAATGAGAAGGTTGGACGGTTACAGCACCAATTAGCAGGTGATTGGGTTGAACCTGTTTATGGTGAATTTGGGTTCAACCCAGACGGCAAGATTGCAAACGCTCTAGCAAACTGGATTTGGGTACATCGCCAGATTCCCTTAAAGGTTACGGGCTTTGAGGTAGGGTCTGATAATACGGTAACGGCTGGTTATTCTTACTCGCGTTCTATAGCTTCTGAAGCCCTGGTAAGACTAATCGAGGATGATTCTAAGCAGATAGCCCAAAACTTAGGATTGTACGCAGTAGAGGGAGCAAGGAAGCTCGAAATCACCGAATGCTTAGCTGTGAAGATAAGGAAGGAAAGACCTGCTCGTAAAACGGATAAAGGCAGTCTCTACCGCAGCAAGGAAGAGTTTATCAAGTACATCCTCTCTCTCCCCCTAAGACTGCGAATCATTGGTGAACCTGGTAGTGGTAAGACTCCGACTGTAGCTGTCCTATTAAGTCACATACTCAAGCGGGGATTTCTTGAAGCGAATACTCCCAATGGTCGTAAATTAGCTTACACAATCGTAGAATTGTGCAATCCTCTAGCAGGTATTAGTGTCAAGAATGGGGATGAACTTGATTTTTGCCTGTGCTGGAATGACGGTAAGAAGGGATTTAAAGGACTAACTGAAGAATACCGCTCTCGTAAGAATCCAGCCAATGCAGATTATAAAAATCAAGTCGGTTACGTCTGGGTTGCGGATGAAATTGATGTCACTATGGCAGACCTTACCAAGGATGAAGCCAAGCCATTTAAGGATGCTCTAAAGGATGGAGGTCATGTCAACTTAGGCGTGATTGTTATGGGTCAAAGTGCCAATATCTCTACCTCAAAGGGATTGAGTATTGATGACCAAAAGATGATGACTAACATTTACATCGACCCCGTTTCTATTCGGACTTTTCTGACTCAATATGGTGAGCGGTTTTACTCAAAGAAGGCAGTTGAAAAAGCTCTCGCTACTTTAGGAGAAATTGAGCTTGAGATTGAGGAGCAAAACGAGATTATTTGCGATACGGCAAGAGAGTTCAGGATGGCAATGGTAACGGCTAATCGTTCCCCGATTTTCTATCAGCTTCCTTACTTTGATAGCGTTGAAATTGATACCCAAGCTTACCTAGAAACACTGGAAGAAGTGAAGGACATTAGACAGGGACGCAAGGGACAGAGCGTGTCGGCAAGCGTCCCACACCTTTCACAGGATGCTTATATAACAGGGATTCCAGGAAATACGGACACGTCCGGACATTCCCCTATGTCGGTTTTAGGGACACGTCCGGACACGTCACTTAAACCCGCTTGCCCTTACTGCGGTTCTACTCAGGTGAGAAGCAAAGGTGATAAGTGGTTATGCCTCAATTCCGAGCATTTAAATGTTGCTCCTGAGCAGCCTAAGTCTTGGAAAAAATAGGAGAAAGTCATTGAAAAAAGACGTACTATCTGGGCTACTGATTCGGGAAATAGCTCAACCTTCTCTCTTGCTACCTGCTAATTTTCCAAATGTGATTTCGCCTCGCTACAAGGAGGGTCAATTTGTTCGCTGGATTTCCGAGAATGAACCGAATGATTGGGGAATCGTTATTGGCAGATTTTTTAATGACGCTCCTCACCTCAAGCGCTGGAGTTGGTGTTACCTAATTTTGCTTGATAAGAAGTCTCCAAGTGCGGCTTGGGTAGTTGCTGATACGGCTTGGGAAGATGACCTTAAACTGTTCGAGGAGGAAGCATTATGAACCATAATCGTCCTCTGTCTGAGCGTGAGTTAAGCTTAATTAAACTCTACAGCGAGTGCCAGCTAGCAATGACTCCCAAAACTTTTTACGAGAAGTGGGATGTTAATCATCAGCAAATTGCTGATATCTGTAATCGCTCTGTGTCTAACGTTAGCTTCTGGTTTTCAGTTGGTAGAAACAGAAGAAATCCTACCCCAGATGATCTACGTCATCTAGCATTAATGGACTTTATCCTTGAGCATTTCGAGGACATTCCTTCTGGAATGAGAGATTTACTGTGTCCCCGAATCAGTAGGGATTAGCGGCAAAAAAGCAATATCGACACGATAGTTTTTGCTACATAGTCTTCAGCTATTTTTGAAAAAGCTCAAGAGAGCCACAAACTTATAAAAAGTGGCTCTCCTGGGATAATTTTTTCTTAAGATAGAGGACAAAACTATGCCATTAACTTCTTTTCTGCAATTTCCAGATGTCAGAGAAAGATTCCGACAAGAGTTTAAGAAGCCTAGTTTGAAAAAACAAACACAACCCTTAGCTGCCCCTCAAACAAAAAACTATAGCTTAATCGGAGTCGCTTTTGATTATCTACTACGTTTCCAGCTCCAGAAATTAAATCCACAAGCCGTAAGTCAGAACTGGATTGCTGAATACGGACTACAGTATGTAAAGCAGTGTGGCTCAAAACGCTTGTACGAGCAAGGATATTTTGCTCTTGTTCAAGCCAGAGAAAACTATACGCAATTTCTCACAACTCAAATAATGAATGACGAAGTAATTAAGTCAGTTCTACTGCTAGCTAAATTAGAAGCCGTTGTTCGAGGGGCAAATCTCCAAGAGGATTTTCTAGATATTAATGAAAGAGATGTTGAAGATTTGAAAGGCTTGTTAGCAATCGTCAAATCCACTGACTTTACAACTTCAGGCGTAGTTGCTTTAAATCCTACCTTTGGTTTGGCTTCCGAATTAGTAGGAGGTGCTGATGCTGATGTTGTCATTGATGATTGCCTAATAGATATCAAAACAATCAAGGAGTTAGTTTTACAAAGAAAGGACTTTGACCAAGTAGTTGGCTACTACCTTTTGTCAAAGATAGGTGGAATTCATGGCGTTTCTTCTAATCATGAAATCAAACGATTAGGAATCTATTTTTCTAGATATGCTCACCTCTATATCATGAATGTTGAGGATTTGTTTGATAGTACTAGATTGCCTCAGATTCTAACTTGGTTTGAAAACAGAGCAAAAGAGTATAGCAGTAGCCAGCATACATCTAGCTAGAATTAACCGAAATAGTGGTAGCTCATTATCAGTAAATGAGCTATCACATCTGTAACCATTTTGGCTGCGCTCTCCAGGATGTGTTAGCCACGCCCTTCAATGTATCCTTTAACAAGTTGGCTAATCGCCAAGACTTCGAGCATCAAATAAGTGAAAGCATTAGCAATTAGAAATGATTTATTTACCTTATCTTTTCCAATCCCTTGAAGCCCGAAACCTCCAACGAATACTTCCTGAATAACGGAAAAGACAAACAGAGGAAGGAGTGTAATCATAATTTCTAACGGGAGGAATGGGAAGTCGCCAGGTTGTACGGGAACTCCCAGAAATGTTCCACTGAGAAATAGAATAAGTAATCCTCCAATAATCGTTGAGATTAAATTTGTACTTAAAGAAACGCAACTCGCTTTAATGATAGTAACTTTTAGGAGTTTTTTGTGAACGTAGGCTTCGATTACAATAATTGGAACTAGCAGTACAATTTGATAGATAATGCTTTGGCTAAATAGTGGAATTCCTGCATTAGCAAGATAGAGAGATGTGATTTTTAAATGCAACAGCAAGCCGAAACAAGACATAGTTTTCCTGAGTAATGCTCATACCGACTTTATCGTAGATTTATACAGGGATTAGAAAGTGAATGTGGTGCTTGAGTACAAGAGTTATTCGCCGTGTTGGTGATCCTGAATGGGCAGATTATATTAATTTCCTGGGTTTACCCCACTTAGGCGAAGTTCGCAGCATCGACTCATGGTGTAATCCTCACGCCGAGGGGTCAGGCAACTATCTATTGGACTGTTTAGAACAGGTAGAGGATGTACTTTATTTGTTACCTTCACCGAAACCTGGTCAACAATACTATCTACTTTTTGCTGATGCGTTAAAGACAACGATTCCACAACATCATCCTCGATTGAAGTGGCTGGGATACGATTTATCAGATGAAACCTGGACATCATCGTTGCTTAACTGTGGTCGTTGGGAAGGAATACTCGCTCCCATCGCTCAAAGAGTGAATCAATACGGGCTATTGAATCTGGAAGATGCCTTGATGGCTCAGTCTCTTCTTGTAGAGGCTTGGTGTAATAATCCTCATGCCTTTGTGACAATCTGGGCTTTGTTTGAAATGATGGCAACGCGGATTGAACCGATTTGATAATCTAGAGTATTCAAAAATCATGATGCAGCTAGACGTGCTGCCCATTGTTTTCTAGAACGGCTGAAACGTTTGGAACGCTCTCGAATGAAGCTAAGCGTTTTAGCGAAAGCGCTAACGGCACTGCTGGACGATGAGGAAGAGACTGAAACCGCGCTTCTAGAATAGGAAGACGATTAACAAGATTCAAGAGTAAGCATCAATGAACATATTATTAACTCCAGAGTTGGAACAGTTTATTCAAAGTCAGGTAGAAAGCGGTAATTACACATCACCAGAGGAAGTGATTATTGCTGGGATCAGGCTGTTAGAGGAACGCGAACGCATCTACAAGGGGCGCTTTGAGGAGTTGAGAGGGGAAATGGCGCTCGGTGTTGAAGCGTCTGAACGGGGAGAGGTTGTTGACGGCGAGACGTTTTTGAGCCAACTGCAAAAAAGAAAAGGTTGGATGCCTGGTTTTTTTGAAGAGGTGATTGGGGGTTGGGTTGGAGAACCGCTAGTGCGCGAACCGCAGGGAGAGTATGAGACTCGGGAGCAGATGTTTTGACTTACCTGCTCGATACTAATGTTTGCATTCGGTTGTTGAATAATACCAGTCCAACGGTTACGGCTCGGCTGGCGGCACAACAGCCAGAAAATATTTATTTGTGTACTGTTGTGCAGATGGAGCTAGTTTATGGAGCGTATCGCAGTGCCAATTCCGAACGAAATTTAGCAATATTAGAACGGTTTTTCAGTCAATTTTCTAGTTTGCCTTTGGATGAGCGTGCTGCCAAAGTTACAGGACAAATTCGCGCTCAATTAGCGGCACTAGGTACGCCGATTGGTCCCTATGATGTACAAATTGCTGCTATTGCTCTGGTAAATAATTTAATCTTGGTTACGCACAATACAGGTGAATTCAGTCGGGTGAATGGACTACAAATAGAAGATTGGGAAGAGGTGGGGTGAGTCATAGAGATTGTTACCAGTATGCCATCGCCTTTTCCGCTCAGTAGTCAGAGGGGAGAGCTTAGGGCTGAAACCCTCATTCTTACGTTCTGAGCTTCGCTGCAATAAGCTTGGGCGGGGTTCTAGGTTTGCTGCAACAGGAATTTACCCAACCTCATCAGACGTGAGAGAGCGACTGTAACCAGGTATCAATAGTGATCCCTTTTTTGTTTGTGAGAGTACGCTTTCAAGGTAGCCTGATGAATCAATAGCTTGATTGTCAGGGATGAAGGTAGATCGCCACGGCAAAGCAAAGATTCTTACACAACAAGAGATTCAACTTCTATTCAGAGAAGGGTTTCAGAACAGCCGTGACCGTGCCTTATTTGGAATCTGCCTGTTCAGTGCTTGTCGCGTCAATGAAGCTTGCACGTTGAAGGTAAGGGATGCCTACGACACGGCTGGCAGAGTGCGACCCAAATTGATAATCCGCAAGCAAAACACAAAGGGAAAATTAGCGACTCGCACGATTCCGGTCATTGAAGATTTGCGGTTGATTTTGACAAACTACCAGCCAGCAGCAGGGCAAGATTATCTGTTCCCCGGTCGGTTCAGTGGGCATATAGACCCCGAATCAGCGTCTAGGATATTGAGAAAGGCATTAAGGCGAGTGGGAATTGAGGGGGTCAGCACTCACTCATTTCGTCGGACAGCTCTGACCCAGATGAGTAATGCGGGAATTCCGTTGAGAATCATTCAGGAAGTGTCGGGTCATCGTTCCTTGAGCCAGCTTCAGAACTATTTGGAAGTGCAGGATTCGCAGGTCTTGGGAGCGGTAACGGCACTGTCAATGTTGTCGCCAGTGGGAGAAGAGGTCAGGAAATACGAATATGTTGACCTCCCCTTTCAAGCCTCACAACAGGCAGAAAATAACCTTCCTGAGTCCCCTTCCTGATAACAGAAGGCTTGTCGAGGTCAGAAATATCTTGATTCGTCAACAGGAACACAAAAACCAAGTTGCCAATTTGAGCAATTCGGCTCTATCGGCATCAACTTCTTTCCCTCCCTCCCTTAATCTCTGAATGGCTGTCTGAAGTATCTCAGGCTTGTCTGAATCGCAAATCTCATCATCTGCTCTCTAACCTTAAGGTTGAAAGACGAAGCAGACAAACCTTGTCAGGACTTTGTCAGATAAGGCTGATAGTTTCCGTAAAACTACGGAGACTCAAAATTCTTTCTCAAAAGTCCCGTAGTTTCCCAGTTTCTCTGCCAGTTCTCTTCCAGTATCAATAGGAAAGTATTCATCAGGGAAAACTGAGGGTGAAAGCACAGATTTCAGAAGTACGTTGGAAAAGAGTATTGATTGGTACTGGCATAGGTACAGTAATAGTCCTAGTAACTTTCGGAGCCTACGATACATGGAGAAGACGAGACGGCTGGTGTGTGCAGTACTACCCGGATGGTTCCGAGAAAGTGTTGTATGGGGCTGAGTGTCAACAGACTGAGGCAGAGACTAGACAAATGGCTGTTAATAAGACAAGAGACAGCTATTCAATAAGATATTGAGTGTCAGTTGGCAGACCTGAAAGGCTCGACATGAGCGCACTAGCTGTGGGGCTGAATCAGACACTGAGCAATCGGAAACTTTTTAAGCAATTAAGCTTAGAGTGCTAATAAAAATTCAGCTATCTTGCTGATGCCCCTTTCAAATCTTCATTTCAGGCTCCACTTATTAAGTCTTTCTTGTAAAGCTTTGAAGAAGTTTTTATAGATTCACAGCAATTTTGTACGTGGATTGTTAGTTTGTTTTTTAGAGAGAATATTTGGTGCAAAATAACTACCGGAGGAAATCTATGATGTTTATTTTGACTAGGCTTATAGGCTTAGGTTTGATGCTAGGAGGAGTTGGATTCTTATCTTCTAGTGTGATTTTAGGAACTCTTTCGCTAGGCTATCTCCCTGCCTCCGGTTCTGTTCTTTTGTGTATTGCTGGAATCTTGGTGTTAACTAAGCTTCAGCAGAGTTGGGGATGGATTTTAATAACTATAGGAATTGTTATTGCTTTTGCCAGCGGTGGCCTTATCGTCACCTCGACAAGTCTCTTATCTTTCATGTTGGCATTTGCTGCTTTGTCGTCTGGATATCAATTGTTTACCTCTGGAAGAGTTCGATTTTAGGTAGACTTCAGTTTTTAAAACCATGCAAAGCACAGGAAAAGCTAAGCCAAAACTGAGGCTGTTTCACGTTCAGACTACTACTCTACTTGAGATACCACAACAGCTTTCAAGAATTCGCATTGGCAAACCAAATACTAATTGGTTGCCTGATATCGACCTATCAAATTTCCCGAATTCGGATATTGTTTCTCGCTCTCATTTAGAGATTCGTCTAGAAGATAATAATTATTATATTGAGGATTTAGGCAGCGCTAACGGAACGTACCTTAATGGTTCGCTCTTAAGACCTTTTACTCCATGCCAGCTTAGGGTTGGAGATAAAATAGATCTGGGTAAAGATGAGCGATTTACCTTGCTCTTTAAAGAAGCTAGGCAGCCTTCTACTGCATTTAGTAGTTCTTCAACAAGAAACAACAGACAGGCATCGACTTCAAAGAATTCAGTTAGCAACATTCCTGTATTTACTCATCGAGAAACGAATACAGGAAACCAACGAGAACAAAATCAAGGAGAGTCAAACCAAGAAGAATCATTTGGCTTTAGCCATTTTAAATCTCTTTTAGCTAATCTCTTTGCTAAAGTGACATCTATTTTCAGCAGCCTGACATCCATTTTGGGTAATTGGGTTAGCCAGCTAATTCGTAAACTGATTAGCCGCGCTATTAAGGCTGGAATATTCTTAATTGTTCTGTTCTTGATAGGTCTGTTAATAGCTCTGTTGCTGAAAAGTGTACAAACAGCTAGCACCTCAACAACAGTTGCTCGTTCTGTTAACAAGCCCTTTGTAGAGATACCTGTAAAACTCCCTGATATTAAGCTGCCTGGGAAACAACTTAAGGAACCACGTAGAATTCGTGTGCCATACACGAACGAGAACCGTCCTCCAGAACAACCTTCCTGTGACTGCCCTTATGACCGAGCTAGGGATTACAGCATTTGTGGAGCAAGGTCAGCTTATGTCAGACCAGGAGGCAAAGAACCCGCTTGTTATATAGGAGAAACAACTGCAAGAGAACGCTGGTATAGAGATGACAATCCCAATACTCACTTTGTAGATAAGGAACGTAAAGGCAGATAACTATGACTCAATCATTAGTTTGCTAGCCAAGAAAACCTTCTTTGTATTTGTCCTCGATAGTCTGGAATATAAAGAAGACTAATTAAAGGAGTTTTATTCAACCAGTGTCTACACCCTTTAAGTGCTGACACTGGTTATTGAAGTACTAACTAAATAAAAACTATAATTATGACGGAATCTCAACAAGACATATTATCCCTGATTGCAAGAATTGAACAGCTTGAAGAACGACAAAATATTACTGCAAAGTATGCAGTAAATGTTAAACGTCAGTTAGATAAATTGACTGAGCAATTTAATGACCTACAACAGCGCTTTGAGCAGCAACCAGCTTTGAGCAATGGCTTGAACGGCTCCAAACCTACTAATGGACTAGTATCAAGCGAAGCCATAGTAGTTGAATCAGCGGCTGATAGTGGCAAAAGCATTATGCTCAATAACTCGACTACCGTAATGCTTGCCCAACCCATTGAAGTCGAAGTCAACCTTGATGAAATTGAACAAAATAAAACTGATACGGCTGTCCCAGAGGAATCACGCCTAACAGTTTTCAGTGATGAAGGATTCAAAATAGCGAGAATGACTCAGCTTATGAATGCCTTCGGAGATATGTTGCTGATTAGAGCTTATTTAGCTGAACAAGAGAATCAGGCACAGGAAACGCCTATCAGTGCTGGAGAATTTTGGAGTTTGAAAGATGCCAACTTAGATGGAGCAATTTTGGATAAAGCAAAGCTTAGTGGCACGATTATGCCTGATGGTACGACTCACGAGTAAGTATTGCCACAGCCGTAGGGGTAGCGTGCTTACTCAAGCATTCGGGGGAGCTAACTCAAAACTTTGAGGAGTTGCTGGAGATTTGCGATCACTTTTTTATATTCCTACTGACTACCAAACTTGTTGCGGAAGTATCCTAGTTCATCCTTAACCAGATTCACTTCGGCTTCAGTTTTGAGGATTTGGCGAACTAACTCTTCTTTCTCCTGATTCCCTAATGTCTCATCTAATTCAGCTTTTAATCTAGCTGCTTGCCGCTGGTAACTTTCAGAAGATTCTTTCCATTGTTGAATCTCTTCGAGAGCTTTGGCATATTTCTCGTTTAGCTTAGCGACAGTAGCTTGGCTACACTCTTGCTGCAATCGCTTCAGACGATTGTTTTCATTCTCTAGGTAAGTACAGTGATTTGTGAGTTCAGTGACCTGGCGATTCATCTCCAGCAATTTTGCCGTGGTCTGCAAGACTACCTCACTGGCAGTCTCATAGTTACCTATATGAGATTCCACAACTGACTTTTGTTCAGAGCGTGGGTCTGGATGCTTTTCTCTCCAGTAAGCACAATCACCCATATTCATTTTTTTAGCTATTTGGTTAAGCACGTCATAAGTTAAGGCTTGAGTGCTGCCCAAATATTCATGTCTAAGTTTGCCGTGTACTCGTCTCTGAGCAGTCCAATAGCCTTTAGCAGATTTATAAGCTGTAAACTTTCCGCCCGGAATTTCAAACCTAAAGCGACTATGAGACTCCAACCATTCCAGCCAAGCAGATTTTTGCATCTCTGCTCTAATTCTAGGAATGCCGATTACTGCTGGTAGTGTTGGGTCAGTTAGTCCATCAAGTGTCACGAGTGGGGCTAAAGTATTTCTCATGATTGAATCTCATACAGTCTGATAACCCAATCATAAATTGTTTAACAGACTTTTATGAGACTTAGGGAAATTTAACCAGAATCTCGTTCTAGCTTTTCGTAAAGAGCTTCCAAAATCCAGTTATGCCTACTGATCTTGGGTTTCCTCTGGCTGAGTAGGTTATCAATATCTCGAACTAGCTCACGAGGGACACGCAATTTTAAGGGTTGGATATCTGATTCATCTTCTAATTGATTTCTAGGTGACTCCAATTCTGATATCACTTTGGGTTCCACAAGAACATCATCATTGGCTTGATTGATGAACTCTTCCTCAGTTCTTGCTTTAGGTCTGCGACTAACGGGCATTCTTTACTCCCTTCTTAGATTTCTTTTTGATATCAAAACGGGGGTCAAACAGAAAATTGATCAGATCTTCCAATTCCCCTTCAGCTTTTGGATTGCGGGGCTTGTATTCACTTATCGCTAGTCCACTGGCGGAAGCATCACGGTAGATTTTGCGATTAGTGATTGGGGTGTCTATAAAGGTAAGGGCGGGTATTTCCTCAATCACTTCAATGGCGGCTTCATTTTCCTTACCCCTAGAGTCGGCTCGACTCAAAAAACAGAGGGCATGAAGATTAGGGTTAAATGCACTTGCTTCTTCCACCAATTCAGCTACTTGCTCAAGTGTCCAGAGGTCGAAGGATGAAGGACTTACAGGAACAGCATAAACATTAGCAATAGCAAGAGCGCATCGTTGCTCAACAGTATCCCGACCCCCAACATCAATGATCACGTCTTCATATTTTGGTGCTAACTTCTTTACCTCATCCCTTAAAGCATTTCCCCTCAATTGGATTGCGGTATAGCCAACATCTTTTTTTAGCGTTTCTTTTCGCATAACCGTAAAGTCGGTAGCTGTAGCCTGTTTGTCTCCATCCACCAGTAACACATCACGATTTCTACCTCTTAAAACTGCTGCATTACAGGCAAGGGTACTCTTCCCTTCACCCCCCTTAACTCCACCAAAAACAATAATCATGGGACTAATGTGATATCACAATTAGTCCCAAGCATATATCACTATTCAATCTAAATGAAGTCTATTACCAAGAGATTACATCTCGAATCTTTATGCCCTTCTTACCTTTGGAGACATTGTGAAAATTGCCTAAGTCCTGCATCTGGGAAGGGGTTTTCCAGCGAGTATCCCACGAATGGCTCAAAACCACTAACCGTAAGTATTTCCAGTCATCCCTCTCAAGCGGAAAAATCACCTATAGGGGGTCAGGAAAGCTTACCCCATTGTCCTGAATGTGGCAGTAGTAATGTTAAGTCTCAAAGCCAAAACAGATACAAATGTACAGACTGTGGAGCAAGACGTGTAGAAAGCAAAATGGTGTGGAAGTAGAGGTGATGATGAAAAACAAGATAGTTTATTTGTTGATTCTGAGCCTGCTTTTGAATAGTTGCCAAGGAATCAACAAGCAATCTGTTGATTGTGAGAAATGTCAGGACATTAGAGAATGTCCTGAGTGTCCAATAGGGTGAGCCTATTAAGGAGTTAACAATGTTTGCAGAATTCAAGCTATCAGGTGAGTATCAGCAAGACCTCGCAACTGCTGAAACGTATCACAAAGTAGATTCAAAGCGAGTAAAACTTCAATGTATTGATCTGAACTGTGTAGGTAATGCAAGCATTCAATTTCATTACAAAATTATGGATGAGCAAGGGGAATACCAAAAAACAGTTACGGTATTCCCACAGTTTGAAGATTCTGAATTGGCTACAGAAAAGATTCAGGCAGCATTGAGACTGTAAGACATAAACCACATGAGCTTGAGGCAGGTTTAGGGGAGGTTAGTTGCAAGGATCGGCAAACCTGACCAATACCTTCCCAAAATCTCCTCAAACCTACCAAAAGAACTTAACGAGATTGAGGAGATTCAGGCAGGTTTCAAAGCTGTAGAAAGTAGACAGGGTAATAGGTTGAGCAAGGTTTTGGAGGTTCAGTCACTGAGCCGTAATTTTGAAGATTAGGAGATGCAGTATCGCTAGCGGAAGACGACACGATCAAGCCATTTTATTTACAACACCCATCATTGGAATCATTGGTGTTTCTCATTCGTTAGAACTGGGAATAATATCAATGTCGGCTCACTGCTTAGGAGGTCTTTACCTGAGTCCAGATTTAGATTTAGTGAGTAAACCTTATAAACGTTGGGGATGGTTACGTTGGATCTGGATTCCATACCAAAAATACATCCCTCACAGATCACCGCTGTCTCATGCCCCATTGTTAGGGTCAACTATTCGTTTGCTCTACTTCTCAGCTTTACTCCTACCCTTCTGGTTTATCTTCCCAGGCTTGCGACAAGTCGAGTAGGCTATCACTTGGCAAAAAGCGATCGCGTTTCTGGTAGGAGTCGAGTTGTCGGCACTGAATCATCTGTTATTGGATGGCTTGCTGATACCCCTGCCAGATGGAATTAAACAACGGTTGAAAGGGAATTAATCAATGGAAACAAAACACGTAATAGGAATGCCTGAATACTGGGACAACCAGCCAGCCTGGAAAGCTGTAGGAGACTTCATGCTCGATAGGTACAGCCCACCGAATAGATCCTACAAGCCTGTTTACGATATGGTCTACAACACCTTACGGGCTTCTCATGCAGTAACAGCGATTGAGGAAGCTCAGAAAGTCATTGATCGCCAGAACTGAAGGGTGATTGAGGATAGATCGTGGTGATAGCTCTATTACTAGATGGCTTGCTGAAACCCTTGCCAGCGAGTGTGCCTGAGGATCTTTGGACGCTAGCAGCTTTCATGCTTGCAAGTCTGCTTGCGCTCAATATTACGTTAGACCTTTGGCAATGGTGCAAATCACAAGATCTCTTGGCGGTTTATCGGCACCGAGAAGGGATGGCGTTGAGGCATTTTTTGATTGTCGGGATGCATTATGGGATTGGCATTGGGATGTGGTTAATACTGTCCTATGCGTTTGTGTTTTACTTGCTAGAGCAGTGGTTAATTGATTAGTGCAAGCGGAAAGCGTTGTGTGGCTATTTTGAGTTTCAGGTATGTAGCGCACAGGAGAGGTGGAAGCGCTAATCACATTTAGTGTTTGGCTCTACATCGTTATAAATTTAATTTCCTATCCCTAGGTATTTCGACATGATTTATAGGCATTTAGACAGGGTTTTTCGACGCTTATCTATTCCGAGTCTTATATTCCTAACGCTTGTTACGGGAGTGAGTGCAATCTTTGTATATCAAGTTTCACCATTAAGAGATCCAGCTTTCCAACCCAACGGTATTAATGTGGGAACGCCGGTCAGGGCACTACAGGGTGTGAGTGAGGGTAATTGGATACAGGCAGCGATCATCCTTTCGAGTCTACTTGCTCTTAATTTTACGCAGCTTCTCTGGCAGAGGGGAAGAGTGAGACCAATATCACGGTTAGTGATACTTGGCTTAAGCATGTGGGCGTTACTGTCCTATGTGTTTGTGATTTACCTAGTAATGCAGTTAATAGTTGATTAAGTTCAGTAGGCGATCGCGTTCTTTCTCGGAGTGAAGTTAAGTGCGTTGAATCATCTGTTATTGGATGGGTTGTTGTTGCAATTGCCAGCGTCGGTGAAGCAGAGGTTGAAGGGGTAGGGGAAGAGTTTGCGGTAAGTATCATTTCTTAAAACTTGTAGCTACCATTCAAGCCTATGCATTGGCTTAATTGCTGAAGATAGGTGGTATATCGTTGTGTCCAATTCTCATGGGAATGCAAAATCGTTACTCTACGGTTAGCATCATTGCTATTCATCTTCATTAGGTTTATAAAAATTTAGAAGTTCTCATTTTAACCCTCATTTCACGACCTATTTTCCAATCCAATATCCTGTTGATGCCTTCACGCAAAAACAAAGATATCGGCATGAGTCATGGCTAAACCACTTGAAAGCTGAGCCACTTGGATTACCTCAGAAATGCCTGTACCATCGGCATCAAAGAACAACCCACCTGTAGTGCTGTTGTAGATAAAGCGATCACTTTCATCTTGGATTACCTCAGAAATGCCTGTACCATCGGCATCAAAGAACAACCCACCTGTAGTGCTGTTGTAGATAAAGCGATCACTTTCATCTAGTGCCGCTTCTCCAACAGTAAATTGAGTTTCCCTAATTACTGACCCGCCAACGAGTTCGCCACCGAAACTACTAGCAGAGACTAAAAACGTATCTTCAGCGACATTAAAATCAGTTATCGTGTCAACTCCTGTGTGGCTGTACTTGCGGATAAAACGGTCAGCCCCAGCACCACCTGTAAGGGTATCAGCACCACTACCACCGACTAAGCGATCGCTACCCATTAAACCTAGAAGAGTGTCATCTCCCGACTTGCCAAACAGAAGATTGTTAGCCTGATTACCCGTTAGGGTATTGCTCAAGGAGTTGCCGAAGCCATTGATGCTATCGGGTCCGGTTAAAGTCAGGTCATAGATATCCGTGGGTAAAGTTGTGGTAACGGAAGACCACAGAGGTAGTGTTGTGGAGACAAGGTCATCCCCGAAGCTCACAGGACTGTTAAGGCTTAGCCAAACTAGATTATTGCCAGAGATTTGGGGACTATAATCCTCGCTGTTGTTGGTTAGCTGAATAATGTTGCTGTCGTTATACAGGTAGATTTGCGGGTCGTTAACGTCATAACCCCACTAGCAGCCAGAACGCCGCGTTTATTCCCCTCGTCAAAGCCATAAAAATGTTGGAAAAAAAGACTAAGACCGCGAAAAAGGTTAGTCCGGCTAGAAGGTAAGTTGTTCGTGAAGCATTTGCATAACCTCCCAAACGTAAAGCTAGCCAACAACCAAATGCGCCCAACTGTCATATATTTCAATCCCTGAGAGGGATTCCTATTGATTGGAAGTGATCGCACATCAAGTTGTTCATTTAAGAAGTGCGATCACTTTTCACGGATTAGAGGTACAGCCAAAGGCTGTGAAATAAGTGCTACTACTCAGGAGAAAAAAGCTGATGGCAGAAAGCTTTCTGCTTTCTGCTAATACAACTTCCTTCTACTCAGAAAAAGAGAGATTCTCCTCTGTTTCCATAAGCGTTTGCTTCTCTTCTTTCTCCTGTAGCAATAGTCCTCCTAAATGAATAATCGCAAGTACTAGCGCCCCAATTGAAAGAACATAACTATGCAAGGTATATAGATGTGCTACGGTTACCGTGTTAACAGCTCCACCACCAGTAAGAATGTCTCGCAGTAGAGAACCAATAACCGGAATGACTTCGAGGGTTCCTAACTCGATTTGAAAACGCCAATAACCTAACTGTGTCCAATCCAAAAGCATCGCCGTCCAACTTAAAGCGATCGCACTTAAGGTTAATAAAATTCCACTAATCCAAGCCGTGAGCCAGCTAGGACGAAATTTCTCACCCAGAAACATCACAACTATTTCTACCAAAGAGGTCGCGATTAATCCCTGACCTGCAATCTGATGGATACGCTGAATCATCCAGCCGTTGGGAATTTCCGATTTAATTATTCTTAGTGAATTGTAGGCTCCACCCGCCGTCGGTTCATAATAGAACGAGAGAAGAATTCCTGTTATGGCTGCTGTGAGGCAGAGGGAGAGAGTAACGATCGCCAAAATAGTAGCCAGCCGTCGAAGTATGAAACTGTACGGTACATTTTTCATGGCTAACTCCAACCGTCATTGGTTGAATATGTATTTATACTTATTATATTGATTATATTGACTTTTTCTATGTGATTGGCAGCGGCTCTTTAAGGGCAAGTGCGATCGCGTCAAGCCTGGGAGGTCTGCCAACTGGATGCTACTTTTTGTGTAGGAGATTTTCGGAAATGGGGATTGGGTTAACTTCGCTCCCAAAGTAGGCTAATTAAAATCAGCAAGCCACTAAGGGATACCAAGACAATGGAAAATCCTGTGGGAGAACCAATGGAGGGATATAGCAACAATCCAAACGCCATTCCAATTAGGAAAAATGCGGCGATCACGATAAACAGGCGAGTTCTTGGAATAGTGTTCACTTTTGCTCAATCACGTTGCGAGTAAAGCTTGATCGCAGATTACCTCTCCTTGAGGCAGTTGTCCAAGAACGTAAGCGTTACACTAATTTTTTGTTATCACTGTTCAATACCTTCACAATTAATCCCTTGTCCCTTCTGAACGGTTCCTTGAGAATCTTCAAAAACGCAGCGCGTGTCGGCTGACCAGAAACTAGGCAATAAGAGCCGATGCCAAATAGGGAACGTGATGATTGGGGTAGCGAGTGCCACAATCAGCAGTATGCGTTTCCAGCGAACTTGTTGTGAGGGTTTATTGGTATCCATAAAAGAGAAAGCCCTGACGTTTTCCTCAGTATTCCCAGTTGGCTCAACACAAGATCAGGTAAATCTGTTTGAGCTTGTGGTTGAGAAAGCTTACGCCATATGCTAGCTCTACGCCTTTGACAGTGGTTCGCTAAATACGGCAAAGAGAGACAAGGCATTAGTCATTAGTGTAGTTATAACTACTGCCTCTTTCGTTATAACTACAACCCGACGCTGTTTGTCGAGAAAAACTTTGTTGTAGTGTACGAAATGCACACTACAGTTTACGAAGCCCGTAGTGTACAAAATATATACGACAGATCTGAGGAACACAGGATTGAACAACTCTGTCAATTCCCTTGAAGTTTGTATGAAGTTTATCTAAAAGTTTTGACCCGGCTTTTAATGAAGGAATAATAAATACATATACCTTTGGGATAAATAAAGCGAATCGATAGTTCTCGAAAACAGACAACTCGCACAAGCTATGGAGTACAGCGCTTAATAAGCTGTCTAAAAACTACGAGTTTTAATCATTCAGCAATTTTAGTGTAGGAAAAGAATAAGATGGTTTCTCTACGTTTACGTGAGCAACAGCAGAGCTTCACCTATTTATCATTGGGAATAAGCGCTTTTGTACTTTGGCTGAGGATTTCCTACTTACCTCATTCTTTAATGTACATAATAATTTATGCCATTTTTCCTATATTTACTATAGTTCCGCTTCCAGGGTTACTCAGTCTACCGATAATATTTTTAGTTTTTTTAGGATTAATAGTTTACTCTTTCTCTTATGGATTTAGGGCGTTTAATCAATATAAATATAAAGCCTTTATCCCACTAGCCATAAATCTATTTACAGTAATAGTGCTTCTCTTTATGCAGTATGTTGTCGTGCTGCCTGATTTTTATGCAAATCTTAAAGAACGTGAAGCCGTAGTTGCCCAAATAACTTCAGGGCAATTAACACCCAAGGAATCACAGAGAATAGAGGTGCCAATAATTCCTGACCATCCTTACAAGATTTACAACCTGACATTACCCTCTAAGTACACCCATCTCTCAAAAGGAAGAAAATCAGATGGAGAAATAAACATTCTTGTAGATGAGAAGACAAGCCAGCCAGAAAGGGTTGTGTTTTTTAATAGCTTTGGTAGCTTTGAAGGGGAGCCTAACTATACAGCTTTTGTTTATAAAGCTGATACCAAGTCAATTAGTCAACAAGACCTATTTGGGGTCGCCAATCTTAATTTCTATATCTGGTTATTAGAGTCCAAGAAAATTAAGCATAACTGGTTTTGGGTAGATTTATTTGAAGATTAGTCGGGGAATCTAAGTAACTAAGGCGTAAACTGGGTACATCTTCTGAAAGAAAACAATCAGGACTTGTGGTGATACTCTTTGTGTAATTACGCAAACATTATCTTAGCTTTTAAAGGAAAGTATCCAGCTCACCTAAATGACTAATACAAACTCTGAGCTACTTAACCAACTTCAAAAAGCTTCTGATGGCTTGCTATTGATGAGCGAGTCTGACTATCCCTTTGAAGTAGTCTTGTGGGAAGCATCAGACAGCTTAGTTATCACTCCAGAAACAATTCTAAAGAAGACAGGACACCCTATAGACACACCCGTTGAAGTTGTAGACATTGATTCTTTTTTTTCAGTAGCGACAACAGAACAGGAGTGGCACAACCCAGAAGAACGCGAAATGGTAAAAAAGTTTCAGACTCTTGTTGAGACGCTGAAGCACAACCTTAGTGAAATAAAAGTCTATCGGCTGGGTGAAAGAAGTATCGATGTCTATATTGTTGGAAAAACCCCAATAGGAGACTATGCAGGGCTTTCGACAAAGGTTGTCGAAACTTAGCCTAAAGATTGAAAATTACTGATTATCAATCTGGCTCTCAATGACTTTTTGAATAGTGGTCGGGACATTGGACAGAAAATCATAGCGAGTAGTCGCTTCAACTTTGTCAACGGAGACTCGATAGTTTCTCCAGTCGGTGTTTCTAATCCCCGGCTCGTTAGGCATCTCTACAGCAATTACTCGTGTGTTGGCACTAATACCGCCTATTCCCCGACCCGGATCTAAAACAACGATGACCTTCCAGGTTTTTGTCGGCACAGTAATCTTGCCCTGTGCGATCGCCTTGGACTTGCCGAATGGACCCGCAACGATATAGAGTTCTTTCCCCTGAGAAACAAGTTCCCGACAATAATCTTCGAGAGCAGCCCATGGCCCTTGATTATTATCTGGTGCCTGAGGAACGATGTTTGTCATTAAAAAGGTAGCTGAGTTATCCGCTTGATTTTTTGTGCGGTCAGCCGAAGGAGCCATGTGACCTTTGTCGTACCCGCTATTGGAATAATCACTTGGTCGGACTTGATACCAAGAATCTGGAAGCTCTGGCTCAGGTCGAAAGTTATTTTGGCGTTGAGCATTGCCAATCCAAGAGCGGTTTAGCTGCCAGCTTACCCAGTTGGGAGTACCCTGGCGATTGTTGTAAGAAAGAGCATACTGAGGTTTCACCATCAAGTAGTTATCGGCGTTGCTAGTGTTAGTGGTAGCAGAACTGGGATTACCGAGTGTCAAATGAAGGCTTGTGGATGAATTATTAGCTGCCTCAGGGAAAGGATTATCGGCGGTGTTTTCCGAGGAATTCCGCGAGGGCAAGCTTTCACAAGCTCGTCTGTTTTTGGGAGAGCCGTCTAAACCGTGCGGATCGTTATTGTCAGCATCAAGAACACTCTGCGCGTCTTCTTGATAGGTGAAGTCAGAGCAATTGCAACCTCCTGCTTGTTGAGTACAAGTAGGAAGACTCACTTCGGGTTGGAGGAGAACTTCACAACCAACAACCAGAGTGAGCAACAACAGCGTTGCGCCCCAAACCTGTAGCTTTCTTGACACAACAATCAATGACAAAAAATCTCCCTTCACCTTCTCAAATCCTAATCCAAGTTAGAGATGTTTTTGGTCGCAGATGAATGCTGTTGAATGTAATCACACTATCCAAAGGGTTGACCCCACATCTGCCAGTTCTCCTTGTTGAATGGCGATCGCCACCTTTTTATCAGGCTCAGTTCTAAATTCAGCCTTGCTGTTCGGTTAGCTGGGGTATCAAACCAGAAGGCAATTGATACAGCTCTGTTCAATCCATGTTTAGAATGCAGGTCGTGGTACTTCTCCACATATCTCTTACAGTCATGTACCCCTTTCCAGCGCTGATTAGACTGGCAGGACTCGCCAACATACAGCACGATCGGCAAAGTGTTGTCAATGACAAAGTAAATGCAGGGATACCCCGGTGAATCAGCAGGCATTCTCCAAAACTGCATTGTGTTGAGTCTTAAACTGAATGGATCTATGCTGTCAGGATCGCAATGAGTGGGAATCAGGTCAAACAACCTTGTCTGTTGCGGCGGCTGGCTCTCCCTGACTTGCTTCTGATAGTTAAATATCTGAGCTTTCCACTGCCTTAATGCATCTGCATCCATTAGCAATTGCTCTTGCCGGAGAGTGGTTCTAAAGGTAGCGTTATTGAAGAGGTCTAACTGTTCGTCTGTCAAAGGCGTTTCCAAATTCCAGCAGCTCCATTTTTTCACACAGCTCCCTAAAAGTTTTCACAGAATTCGCTCAGCGCAATGGCTCAAATTCACTCACACAAAACTCCTGCCTGCAAAAACCTGCACATGCAAGCCACAGCCAACCAAAAGTAATCGCATATTTAAAACTAATGCCCGCTCAACATAGACAAGCGATTACGCAACTAAACCTGTCTTATCCCTCGCAACCAATACCGTCCTTATCTCTTCCATCAAACCTGTGCGGGTCGGGGGCTAATACTCGAAAGTTCTTCTCAGAGATGTCTCCGCAATCTAAATCTGGTGGTGACGGAGGGATGCAGACATCCGGGTAAGCTGGGTCACAATTGTTAGATTGAGCTTGCTGTGATGTTTCAGGTGAGTTTGTAGCCTGGACGCTGGGTTGTTGAACTGTTGATTGGGGGCTAGGGCTAGCATTGCTGGATGACTGGTTGTTTGACTGTCCACCGCTCCGGAAATCCCAAGGCATAACTGGATTGGGCTGATTCCAAAAGCCTAGTTTTTTTGCTTTAGCCTCGGCTTCAGCTTGAAGGTATTGGTCTTTAGTCTCAGAGCAGCCGTTCAAATATTCGGTGTAGACAACAGCTTGTCCTTCACGCACCATTGTTAAATTGACGGACTGGTTGTCCATAAATAACTCGCCAACAGTTCGTTTGTATTGATCAACGTCCACGGGACGCACTTGAACGGCTTGCCCTACCGGGAGTAGTTGTTTCAGCCTGTTAGTAGCTTGTTGTCCCCACGGGACTTGTCCTGATTCTGGAGTGTCAATGCAAGCCAGTCTTACTGTGGTCGTCTCATCCCCACGTTGCACTCTGACCGTATCACCATCTCCAACGCTGACTATCGTAGATAAGTCATTTTGGGCAACGGGTGAACTCACGCTCGTTGTCGAAGCTTTCGGTGTAGGGCTAGTTGCTGGCAAAGGTTGCGTAGCTTCCGGTATTTGAGATTGGGTCGTGCAGCTAGTTGATGCGAGAAGCACGAGGGTAATGAGCCAACGAAATTTCATTCAGTCTTCTTTTCAAATCGCTATTACTAGCATTCCCCGCTCAATCTAACCAAGGAACATCCGTGTTGATGCCTTTTTGATAAAAGTTTAAAAATCCAAAGGGTTGTTTATCTATAAGTGAACCTTGCAAATATCCATATCCGTAATTCCACCATTACTGACCACTCGGTAGCCATGCTCCTCTAAATCATCCACAGCAATTAAATATTTCTGAGAATCCTCAATACAACATTCCGCAAACACGATCGCATACATCACATTCAGATACTAAGTATAGGAGTAGCGAAAGCCAACACCTGATATTTAATACCTGATAGATGATACAAAACCCCTAGCCGCCGCAAGTACTAGGGGTTTTTTATGGAATGTGTCAGTTTACGTCACTATCATACAAGTTCTCATCTGGTTACATGTTTTTATCTAGTTCTTGACATTGCCTAACCAGTTTCTTAAACTAAGAACAGGTTACAACAAGGCACTAACCACAAATGTCTAAAGCACTAAAAGCAAAGATAGACGAGTTATTCGAGGCAACAAAAGACCTCAAGAGCTTAGAAGAAATCAAACCGCACTGTGATCGCTTCAATGAGTGGATAAGTGCGAATACTAATTACAGCACTAAATCACTGGGAACTGTTCTCAGTCGGTACGGCTTCTACAAACTCTTTAAAAGCTTGAAATTAGTGCAAGGGAAAAATGCCGACACAATTCCCATACACGATAAAGAGGGGAATCCAAAGGGCTATCAATTAAGACATTACGCAGTGTTGCTGTGTGGTTTAGACCTAAAGGAGTGGAAAGAACGTAACGACACAACACGAGTAATTGAGCGTTTAGGCAATGATCAGGAGATAGACCCAGATACCTATCTGGAAGTAACAGGACAATTACTCGAAAGTGCAGACCCTCATGAGTTAGCAGTAGGTTTGATTGCTGCTACTGGCAGGAGACCTCATGAAATTCTTGCTCGTGCCAAGTTTGTACCTGTTGAAGGTCAACCTTATCAGGTTCAGTTTGAAGGTCAAGGGAAAAAGAGGAATGAGAAGCCAGTATTCTCGATTGCAACTCTCTATCCTGCTGAATACATTATTAAGTGCCTTTCCCGCTTGCGTAGGGAAGCGGCTACAAGAACCTTACTCAGAGAGGTTAGTAAAGAATTTCCTGGTGATTTAGTTGCCCAAAATCAAGCCATTGATAGTCGCAGGAACGGGTCATTGAATCGGGTTGTACGTGAGCGGTTTGGCAATCAAGATGATGGACTGCCTATCTTGACTTTCCGTAATGGAGAGGAGCAAGGCAACTGTAAAGCGTTAAGAGCCGCTTATGCTGCACTAGCAACCGAGAGAGATTGTGAGCGCTCAGTGGGTTCCAAGATGCTCCATTATGCCCGTCTATTAGGTCACTTTGTTAGTGAGAACCCGACAGATAAAGAGTTACAAGGGGTAGCAACCAGTTTGGGCTATGCCGACTATTTCACGACTAAACCCATTTCATTCCCTACGGCTCCACAGAAAGAGAAGGTGATGCAGGTACGGGTAACTGATGAGGATTACGAAACCATCAAGCGTTTACAGAAGGACTGGGAAGCTCCCAATCAGCAAAGTGTTATTAGTCATTTAATTGAGTCGCAAGAGAAACTGGCTGATTTAGGAAAACAGTTACTAGAAGCCAAAGCAAGGATTAACCAGTTAGAGAAGGAGAAAGAGGAAATGTCACAGGTTCAAGCGCAAACCCAACAAGTCACAGTTAATCGGTCTGAACTGGAAGCAATGATCGAGCGGATGGTTACACAGAAGGTAGAGCAAGCGCTGTCAAATCTTCCAGTTACTCAGCAAGCCAGTCAGAGCAAGCCAACAACTCAGGCACCTGTCAAAGAACAAGAGGTGATTGACTGGGCTGGAATGACTAACGCTGATTTGTGGGTAACTAAGGTCAAGGGAGCATCTGAAGAGAAGACAAGACGGAGCTATGAGGCTATCTGCCTTTACAATGACACGGTAGCAACTGGGGATGATGACCGCTTAGCCTTAACTAACCAAGCGCTTAGAGAGCTATCAGGGGTCAATGGTTTGATAGTTGGAGAGTGGATAAAGGCTCATGCTGATGAGGTGATTAGCCACAATAGCAAGTATGGAATGCAGAATCCCAAAGACCCTAGCAACCCTACGACCTACTACAACAAGCGTCATGGTGCTGAAAAGATTACAAAGATTCTGAACTTGGTTAATGAGCAGTTCTTGGAGGGTGAAGCATTAAGATCTCAGCAAGACAAGTAGATGTAACCAAACGACTTTGAACGCTTGTAAAAAAAATCTCAATTTCTTATTATTCAAAATTCCTAACGTTATAAATTCTAGGAGTTATTTTTTTGTAAGTTAGAATAACGCTGTAATTATTTTCATTTAAAACTCATTAGTATTAATTTTATGGTAAGTACTTTTTGTATATACGGTAAAGTTTTAAAGCCTACTGATACAGTCTATGTACAGTATCCTTGGCTATGGCAGGAACCATTGGAAGTTACAAGTGATCTGTTTAAAGAATTGATACTAAAAGATAAATACAAAGATACTAATCTTGTGATTCATCGTCTCTTTCCAAAAATCCCTGGTGACTGGGGAATAGTTTTTGATATTCATGCTAACAGTAGATTTCAACCAAAAATGATTCGTATTAAATCAGGGGATTATAATTACGAAGTTTCAGGTAATTTCATCATTGCAGGTATTGATAAGGCAGACAGATTAAGAGGACTTTTCCAACATGAAGTTGATCTTATTCTCTCCTTCAGACCAATTATGTGGGAAATACTTGTCAAATCAGCGTCAAATCCCGCTCCTGAATAAGTAGAAAAACGAAGAGAGCCACCAGAGGTCGAAATAGTGTAAAAGTCGGGTTCATGTTTAGTTGAGGATGCTTTTCGAGTTTCATACACGTAAAACCTTTCCCTGATTCTGGCTCTAAGCTAAAAGAGCTTGAAGGCTTCAAGACATGGACTCAACTTTCTTAATTAAATCCTTAGCCATTTCAATTGAGAGAGAAATGAGCTTTTGCTCTTGTTGCCCCGTAAGTCTCATATCACTTGTATTCTGGTAAATACTTGGGTTGGCAAGCATTCCAGCTAGTAATCGTGAAGCGATTTCTTTGGTTTCACCTATTTTTGTTTTCATCTTTTTATCACAAAGGTTTTAGGCATAGTAGCCTCCTTCGAGGGAAAGCATTGGCAAGAAAAGAGGAAACCAACAGGAGAAGCGCTAAAGTCTCCAGAGGTCGAAAGCTTGTTAGGGGTAAGGTTCATGTTTAGTTGAGGATGCTTTTTGACCTTCATAAACCTACTACCTCTTCCCCTATTCAGCTCTGAGATAAGACTAACAGGAGGCACTAAAAATGTGTTCGCCTTCCCGTGTCAACTGTCCAGAACAAACAGGACAGTCCTGAAGACAGTGGTCACTGGGAGCTAACGCGGAAGCGATCGCCTTTCTTGAGCCAGTTGTCCAGAACAAACAGGACTGTCCTGAAGACAGCGGTCACTGAGGTAGGGTCGGGTTGTCCATGTTGGAGAGAGGTTACTTGGAGCTAGCGCGGATGCGATCGCCTATAAGGGAATGTTGCCAGCAATCATCCACATCAGGCAGTAGCCAGCGGTCAAGAGAGTCACCCCTACTCCCTCTAGATTGAGCATCAAGCCGTGATAGGGATAATCCCAGTAGGATTCCACGGTCAAACGGTCACAGCCCAATTTTGAGGCAGTCAGCAGATGCGATCGCTCTCAAATCAAGCCGACCTAGTAAGAGCCAAACTTCTAGCTGTCTGTAATGCCTAATTTAGTCTCCAGTTAGGCATTAACTAGGCTGAATTTTGGGGATGCCCATGTTGGAGAGAGTCACTGGGAGCTAGCGCGGGTGCGATCGCCCTTACGGTCAATCTCTAGTAACCACAGCAGAGAATTAGGCACCACAGTCGGAAGTTGTCTGGGTTGACCATGTGGAAGAGAGGTTACTTGGAGCTAGCGCGAGTGCGATCGCACTTCTGAGGGGAGTCAAGTCGAGCGGCTCCCAATTCTGGTAATGCTACGCCTGTAAGAGCTTTAATGCTAATACTGGGGGGCGTTACCTTTCAAATCCTCGAAACTCCCACCATCATCAGCATTTCAGACTTTGGCTCTTTTCAGTTTTTGAGGTTAATTGCATTACAGTTTTGTCATTTTAAAAACTTGCTTGCTCAAGTAAACAAGTGTTGGTCAAATGTCTCTCGAACTTCAGTTAAAGCTTCCCAGAGATTGACTTGTATAGGAGAGAGTGGCTCCCTCCAACTAGTGAGAGTCTAAGCTAACTTCTGCCTTTATTTTCTCTCATCACAATGAATTAGCCCTGCCTTATTAAGGGGGGAACAAGAAGTGGAAATTGACTTCTCCCAAGAATAAAAGTTTCTCTTTCCACTGCCCAAGAATAAAAATTTCTCCTTCCGCTCCCCCCTTAACAAGGGGGGTAAGGAGGATTGAGAACATCAGGTGCAAGATGTGAATTAACCAACAAAGGTGCAGAGAATTTGGAGTGAGAATGACATTAGCGATTGCGAAGTAAGAGACTAAATTTATTTCTGCATTATATAAAAAACATACCCATAATAATGAGAATAGTTTTTATAAAGCTCTATTTCTATTTGTTGTTCATCTAAGATGGCATTAGCATCTTCATCGGACTGATATTTCTTTCGTAAATCAGCTAGCCTCCGCTCTAAGGGAATGTAGTAATCATCCCACCATGACGATTCGGGAAGCGTAAAACTGTTGATATAGGTGTATCCTGACTCCTGAAGGATAGTGATATTTTCCTCAATGTTCTTCATAGGAGGATACGCATTTCTCCAGAAATTCAAAGGTTCTTCAGGAGGATTTGTGACCAACCACGACAGTTCTGTGACAGCAAGCGCACCCCCAAGTTTCAAGAAACGACGCCAGGACTGTAAGCCGTCTCGAAAGCCCATAATATAAATAGCTCCTTCAGACCAAATTAGATCGAAACTCTCCTGTTCAAACTCCAGAGAAAACATGGAGCAGTTTTGCGTGATGATATGGCTTGATAAGTATTCTTGCTCAGCCCGCCGCTTTAACTCATCAAGAAATGGTTGATGGTTGTCTATAGCAGTAATATATCCTCCTGTTATTTTGGCAAGCGCTAGTGTTTGCATCCCAGGACCGCAACCAATGTCCAAAATTTTGGGATTTTCAGGCAATTGTGGAACTAAAGACAAGGCTTTTGCTGTTGATGCGTTATCTCCTGGTGCTTCTCGTGGGATATCGCAATGGAGTTCAGAGAAAATATTCATTGCTTTCTCGCTCTTAGGGGCGGGTTTACCTTAGATATGTGTGAGAAACCAAGGATATCGATAAACCCGCCCCTACAACACTCAAATCATACAAGAGTGATGTTTTACCGGACCTGATATTTAGGTGCTGATGAAATGCAGCGATCGCCTGCTGAACACCATTCTCAGCTCGAATCTGGTTACCGATCGCTCTTACCTGTTGCCGCATTGTCTCATCACTCACCGCAATCGCGATCGCCTCTACTGGAGCCAGTTGTCCAGAACAAACAGGACTGTCCTGAAGACAGCGGTCATTGGGAGCTACGCGGATGCGATCACCTTAATCCGATCGCTAAATTTAACAGATAGACGGTTTCTTAAATTATATAGAGTCAAGAATTTAGCCTTTATTTATAAAGATTCTAGCCGAAAAATAGAAGTAAAAAAACTGTCTAATACTTGCACACTGGTTACACGGCTGGTATGAGGAAATGACCTAAAAACTACAGACAGATGCGGGTTTGACAGGACAAGTTTTATCGGTGAGGATTTGATTGTTACTGAGGTAAAGTCTAGTCAGGTTGGTGAGGGATGATAGAGGTTGGATGTCGGCTATAAAATTGTTGAAGAGGTCGAGCCGATTCAGGTTAGTGAGTGTTGATAAGGGTTTGAGGTCGATTATTTGATTCTTGTTAAGCCTGAGGTGAGTCAGGCGGGTGAGTGTTGACAAGGGTTTGAGGTCGGCTATGGAATTGTTACTAAGGAAGAGTACCGTTAGGTTGGTGAGTCCTGACAAGGGCATAAGGTTGGCTATTTGATTTTTATCAAGGGAGAGTGCAGTTAGATTGGTGAGTCCTGACAAGGGTCTAAGGTCGGTTATTTGCTTGTCGTAGAGGGAAAGCTCGGTGAGGGTTGAAAGAAGCTTTTCAGCCTGATGACAATCAGGAGTGTTAGCCACTTGCAACAGAACATTAACAGTGTGCCTTGCCTCCAAACTCTCTGTTGTTTTATTCAAACACCAATCAGCAAAGTTTCTAGGAGTAGTAGCCTCATAAAGGGGGACGGCAGACGCAGGAAAAGAGGCAACGAAGAGGAAACCGAAGAAAGTTCCCAGAAATCGAACGCCTGGTGGTGTAAGAGCTGGGTTCATATGGCGATAAATCTTCCGTGGTCATAATGTTTATATCTTCATCTTCATTCTTCAACTTTGATTCGATTTAGAACAGTCAAGTTTCTCAAGTTAAGAAGCAACTTAAGGGAATTACACTTAATGTTTACTCCAGCCTTAGTAAAAAACGGATGAGATTTTTGAATCAAACTAAGATGCGTATAACCAGTCGTAAATTTGGTCAAGTTGTACTAACGTAATTAATCCATATTGCCAAAGTGTTATCGGTAGTAAGTTTGGAATCTGTTCAGAATGCCGTAATGCCAATGTGATGGAAGCCGTAGGAAGCTGTAGATCTTCCTTGAGAAAACGCAGGAGTGGACAATGTGTAGCTTCCATAGCTAAACTCTCTCTTCAAGAACTCTGCATACGGTTGAGTCCAAATATCAAAGGCAAAGAGAATTGGACTGACAATGTAGTAAGTAGCGTAGGGATATTCACCGGAATGTCCCTACGGCAAATGGAGCATGAGAAACAAACCAATTGCTTAGATTTGTTTTCACCATCATGTAGCGGCATTGAACAACTTACCAGGTAAGATTTGCTAGTTAGGTAGAGACTTAAGTTATGTGAGTGACTACGAGCTACCTGAGTGCCTAGGGAAAAACTAGTCTGCTGTCCGACCCACAGACTGGTACACGTAACGATTAGACATCTCCGGTAATAACCTGAAAACCTTGCAGCACAGTAGCTGAAACTGATTTTCCGGAGAGGTCTATGGGCGTGGATTCCACGTCAATCGGCTAGAGGCGATTTTAGAGCAGGTTCAGTTGTTCATGGGGAAGAGAAGTTACTTGGAACTTTGCGGAAGCGATCACCTTTTCCAATCAGTCTCTTTCAAAGCTAATGAATTCCTTACCAGTTATCTTTGCCCCACTAAGGGAGCACTCAATGACTGCTGCTGTCTTCAATGCTCATAGTACATAAATCTACATTGTCACAATTAATGTCCAGAGTGTCTAATAGGGTGAATGTGATGAAATGAAGAAAAGATACTCGCTCTATTCATTATGAACTGGATTCTGGAGGTAATCCTAATTGCTCACGGAAATCTGGGTCATATATGGCTTTATCCCAATTTTCTGCAACTTTAACTTGCTCTGGAGTTAAGTTTTTTGTGTTTTTGAAGTTGCTTTTAAAGAGATTGGCACCTGAGAGATTGGCACCTGAGAGATTGGCACCTAAGAGATTGGCTTGTGAAAGATTGGCTTGTGAAAGATTGGCTCGTGAGAGATTGGCTTGTGAAAGATTGGCTTGTGAAAGATTGGCTTGTGAAAGATTGGCTAGTGAGAAATCGGCATCTGAGAGATTGGCTAGTGAGAAATCGGCATCTGAGAGATTGGCTAGTGAGAAATCGGCATCTGAGAGATTGGCTAGTGAGAGATTGGCTAGTGAGAGATTGGCTTGTGAGAGATTGGCGCCACTCAAGTTAGCGTCCTTTAATAGGTCTAAACCTTGTATCAATTCCGCATCAATCAAAAAATGAACAACACTGCTTTTTCGTTCTCCATCTCCATCTAATCGTCTTAGTATGGATAGTGTTCTTGCTCGTGAAACATCTAGATCTGCATCAAGCCTTGGATTGTCTTTTGTGATGGTTCCGTCTGATAATTTTTTTTAATAAAACTTTTAAGTTTTTATCAATTAATAATTCTGCTATTTTGTCAATATAATCTCGTAAAGCTTCTTCTCGCAAATTAGTAGCTGCTATTTCTTTTTCAACTTCAGCTTGCTCCTCGGTCTTTTTTTGTTGCTGTTGTTGAAACTGAAATAAGACTACTGGAATAGCGATGACACCAGCTAAACCCAACCAATCCCAAAGAGTTTTGCCAGATTGGAAGTGGGTAATACGCTTAGTTACTGTAAGTTTTCCGTTCTGTAAAGTTTCTTCTACAGTTTTACTTGTGTCTTCTCCAAAGCCAGTCCAGTCAGCCCAATACCAGTTAGGAGAAAGATAAAGAAATATAGCAAAAGCTAAAAAAAGAGTAACAGAGCCTGACAAAAGCCAAGTCCAATGATCTTTCAACCGATTCATGGATAGTTATTACAGAAGAGATCAGTATATTCTCCCTTGTATTCTTTACAGGGATGGAGTTGTCATCGCTCAATCATCTGTTCCTGGATGGTCTGCTCATCCCCCTGCCCAAAGGGATTAAAAAATGATTGGCTGGAACTCAAGGTTAGGTTGGAGGATTCTCTTCTAGATATCGGAGTGCGTAAGGATCACCAACTTTAACCTTGCAGTTAACAATACGACCATCCAGAAATTTCACCAGCAATCTATTAGCGTTTGGAGGAGTTAGATAATAACTGGCATTTCGGTCAAAAATCCCCTCAATCATTTGCGTCCCCTCCCAGTTAAGAACTTGAATATGGGTAATATGGTGAGTCTTCTCTTTTGCCACTATCCAATCACCCGTCTGATTTTTGGCAAGTAATTCAAGTAAATTGTCTTTTGTCCGTACTTGAAGAATAAGTTTAGGCATGATGTGTTGACTGACCCCAACAAGGAGAGCAACCAAGAATCTAGCAAATCGACACTAGAACCGCTAGGGTATTGGTCTTGTGTGGGAGTGGAGTTGTCGGCTCTCAATCATCTGCTATTAGATGGCTAGCTGTTATCCCTACCGAGTGGAGTGAAAGCATGATTGAAGGGCAACTGAGGGAGTAGCTGCCGTTTTTCCTTAGTGAAGGATTGCAGATAATTAGGATAGGCAAACCTGGACTAGAACCAGAATTTGTCCGCTTGCTGAAGTCAACCTAACAGAGTTTTGTGATGGGTAATTACGATCTGAATGATGAAGATGTGCTGTCTTTATCACCGAATTTGCCATTTTTGGGTACAACAACCACATTTAAGGTTGACCAAATGAAAGCAGCCCTTATACAGCAATTTATAACCTTGACAAGTAACAACCACACGGCAAGGAGGTGGTTAGAGGAGGGATTTAGCTGTGAGCTTCTAAGTACCACACAGGGACGTGGCTGGAGAAAGGGAAAAATCCGCTTGCGGCTGGAGATTGAACTTGAACCGGAGCCGGAGCCAGAACCGGAACCTGTAAACACCGACCCAAATTCACTCGACTCGTTAAGATCAGAGCTTTATCCGAATCAGTAGCCTAGTCCGGATGCAAATTTCCTTGATGATTTAAGAAAGGATATTAGCCCCGAACAGTAGAAGGATGCTGTTTGCGGTAACTCCTATTAAAGCAAACCCCCATATAACCCCTAATCATGATGAATGATTCATTGGCTTAGGGTTGTATGGGGGTATTTTTTGTTGATGCTGGCGAGAAAGAAAATTCACAACATTCTCACTCTGACTATTCCGATTCAATAAAGCCAGAGCATTCTTTAGTTGGTCTATTTCAGATTGCATCCTATTTGTATTCTCTACCTGCATCAAATAGCTAGTCTCTAATTCAGCAATCCTTTTCTTTTGCTCGTTAATGGTCTGGTCAGAATTTACAGCATGATTTATCCAAAGCTGTCGCTCACTATCAATAATTTGACTCTGAGATAGTGATTGATTAAGTAGGTTCATCACTTCATCTATAACTCCCTTCCAAATACTCTCATCTATCCCGTTAGAACGTTCCAAAGTATCCTCAGATTCCTCACCATAAGGGTTACAGACTTTATCCAGGTATTCCTGTGATTCTAGGCTATCTAAAAACTTATCTATCTTTGCACCATCATTGCTTTGACAAAACTTGTCTAGTTTATCCAGTAGTTCTACCTGTCCTGAAGTTAAATAACAAGTCCTACCTCTTTTATAGGTTTTAATCTTTAGCTTACTTATTCGGTAAGAGAGAGTTGACTTTGATATGCCATATCTAGCAGGTAAAACCGATTGCTCGATATATTCCTCTACCCCTTTAGGACGTTCTAGAGGATTGCTTAATACCTTCTCGGACGTTTCAAGATTTGCTGAGACATTTACCTGATTCATAGGTTTAAAAATAATTACCTTAACTATGTTTTATCGCATAAAGATGAGGAAGCTTTACTAGGTAAACCAGAAAACCCTTAATCCGTCACGAGTTTCAGGGGTTTTCTCAAGGGATGTTTCTGGTATGCCTTTCTATCCTACCCAACAACAGGTTACACAAATTATCTAACAAGTTATTGACATTACATAACTAGTTCGGTAATATATAACTAGTTGCAAAAGGGAATTAACCACAAATGTCCAAAGCACTACAGGACAAAATAAAGGAGCTATTTGAGGCAACCAAAGATCTCATGAGCTTTGAAGAAATTAAGCCTCACTGCGAGATCTTCAATCAGTGGGTATACGCAAATACCAGTTACAGCACCAAATCTCTAGGAACTAAGTTAAGCACTTACGGCTTCTACAAATTCTTTAAAGAATTGAAATTAGTGCAAGGTAAAAATGCTGACACGATTCCCATACACGATAAAGATGGGAATGTAAAAGGACATCAGTTAAGACACTACGCAGTGTTGCTCTGTGGCTTAGACAGTAATGAGTGGAATCAAAGGAATGAGACAACACGAGTAATTGAGCGATTAGGGAATGATCAGGAGTTAGACCCAGATACCTATCTGGAAGTAACAGGACAATTACTCGAAAGCTCAGACCCCCATGAGTTAGCAGTTGGTTTAGTTGCTGCCACTGGCAGAAGACCTCATGAGATACTAGCTCGTGCCAAATTTGTCCCTATTGAAGGTCAACCCTATCAGGTTCAGTTTGAAGGTCAAGGGAAAAAGAGGGATGAGAAGCCAGTATTCCCGATCGCTACTCTCTATCCGGCTGAGTACATCATCAAATGTCTTTCCCGCTTGCGTAGAGAAGCCAGTACAAAAGCGCTACTGAGTGAGGTTACTAAGGAATTCCCAAATGATCTAGTTGCTCAAAATCAAGCCATTGATAGCCGTAGGAACGGGTCATTGAATCGGGTTGTACGTGAAAGGTTTGGCAATCAAGATGATGGGGTTCCTATCCTAGCTTTCCGCAATGGTGAGGAGCAAGGCAACTGTAAAGCTCTAAGAGCCGCTTATGCTGCATTAGCTACCCAGAGAGATTGTGAGCGCTCAGTGGGTTCCAAGATGCTCCATTATGCGCGTCTATTAGGTCACTTTGTTAGTGAGAACCCGACTGATAAAGAGTTACAAGGGGTAGCAACCAGTTTAGGCTATGCCGATTACTTCACAACTAAACCCGTACCTTTCCCCACGGCTCCAGAGAAGGAGAAAACTACCTCCATCAGAATCAATGAGTTTGATCTAGAGCCGCTCAAAAAATTACAGAAAGACTGGGAAGCTCCTAATCAGCAAAGCGTTATCAGTCATCTCATTGAGTCTCAAGAGAAACTGGCTGATTTAGGAAAGCAGTTACTAGAAGCCAAAGCAAAGATTAACCAATTAGAGAAGGAGAAAGAGGAAATGTTACAGGCTCAAGCCCAAAACCAACAAATTACGGTTAATAGGTTTGAACTGGAAGCAATGATTGATCAGATGGTTACAGAGAAGGTACAGCAAGCACTCACAAATCTTCCAGCTAGTCAGGCAGTCAATCAACCTCGTGAGAGCAAGCCGACTATTCAGGCACCTGCTAAACCTCAAGAGGTGATTGATTGGGCTGGAATGTCTAATGCTGATTTGTGGGTGACTAAGGTTAAGGGAGCAAGTGAAGAGAAGATACGCCGCAGTTATGAGGCGATTACTCTCTACAACAGTACTGTGGCAACTGGTGATGATGATCGTCTCGCAATCACTAATCAAGCCTTAAGAGAATTGTCTGGAGTCAATGGGCTGTTAGTCGGGGAATGGATTAAAGCTCATGCTGATGAGGTGATTAGCCACAATAGCAAGTATGGAATGCAGAATGCTAAAGACCCGTCTAAGACTGAGACTTACTATAATAAGCGTCATGGTGCTGAGAAGATTAGCAAAATTCTAGGCTTGGTCAATGATCAGTTCTTGGATGGTGAGGCTCTAAAGTCTCAGCAAAGCAAACAGTAGAGCAAGCTGAGTAATTAACTGGTTAAATATATTCTTGATATAGCTAACCAGTTAAGGCTTGATATTTAGCTATCACTAGAAACTGATTTATTGATTTGAGGTTGCAAAGCTACAAATATTGGGAGAAAACTCAGGGTAAGCGAGTTGTCCATCCCGTATAGAGCAGAGCGGAATTGCTGCGTTGAATTTCTCTCCAGTTTCTGTATTTAAAATCTGTACAAGTTCAACAACACCTACCGCTCGACCACCCCGATTGCTTGCAAACTCTGTGTCGTCTGGAGATGGTATACGATAGGTTCGGCGTATGGGAGAGAGTCTCCGGACAAGCTTAAACTTCTCATCATCGCTGGTTGTCCTTCGAGTAACCGTTCTTTTACGCCCAAATTCATTCGGGAACCTTTCTGGAGAACTTGTTGAAGGTCTGATTAGGTCAAGGTTTGTAATGATGGGAAGTTGGGGAACAATTTGATAATCAGTGCCATCCTCTGTATAGGGTGGTAATGATTGTGAAAATGCTGGCTGAGTAATACCAGACGCTAGAAGCGTAAGCCCAGCACCGGATAGAAGTTTTTTTGCTTCTGATTTAGGCAAGGAATATTTAAGTGTCATGTGTCACGCGATCTACAGGTTATTCTCAAATACCAAGCACATTTTGTTTATCCGGTAATTAGTTTGGCAGAGGAAAGACATCAGTGCTGCGTACTTTAGTTAGTGAGCCTTCTTCAGAATGTCCTACTGCTGAATTGAATCCGCCAACTACCCCCAATGACAATTTGGCACCTCCTTGGGATGTTGATGCATGGGCAACATTCGTCTGGGATTGGTTCTAGACTCCTATACCAGTTTGCTAACCCTGGAAAACAAAGGTAAAAATCAAGCCCTCTTTCGTGAGGGTTTTTTCATGTCTATCATTGGCTTATTCGCAATAGAGTACTTACTTATTGAGAACTATTTGCATAGTTTCTTGCAGCACCTACCCCCCCCTTTTTTCAAAAAAGGGGGGTAGGTGCTGCATACTGTTTCCCTTAACCATGCGGGTTTAAGCTTTGTGGGTATGTATATTGGTACTACCACTCCCATTCAAGACTTCTTATTGCAATTGATAATGACAACGTTTATATTTGCCAACCGTCCCACCAAACTTTTTAGGTATTCGATGCGATAGAGATAACTACCCTCACACGGCTGGCAAGCGGGAATCCTACCAGACCCCACGAGAATGAACCGTGAGACGCGATAGAGGGCTGTAAGGTAGGATTCCATGCCCCAACTGTTACAGCGCAATTTAGAGGGAGTTGAGAGAATGCGATCGCCCATAAGCCATAACACCTCAAACCTCACAGATAGGGGTTACTGCGCTACTCCCTCACTGCCACCTATCCGCCTCATCAAGCCGTGATAAGGGTTAGTCTGGTAGGATTCCACGGGCAAACGGCTAAAGCGCAAATTTGAGGGAGATGAGCGCATCACTGCGATCGCGCTCAAGCTTGTCTCTACCCAGTAAGGCTTAAAGTTATACCTAACTGGTTAGCGGTCAATAATGCCTAAATTTGCCTCCATTTAGGCACTCAATTGGATGAGTGTTTGGGATGCTCAGGTTGGAGAGAGTCACTGGGAGCTAGCGCGGGTGCGATCGCAGTGACTTAACATCTGGTTAAATCAAGGTAACTAGTTACACGTATCTGGTTATAACTACTTGCATTCGTTTACCTAACCAGTTATAATATAAAAGTAACAAGTTAAGGAAACTGCCTGACAATGAATAACAAGTTAAGGGAGTACCAAAAACGACTTTTTCAACTAATGGCTGAAACCTATGTAAATCGAGCATTCAGACAGATAACTACAGACAGGTTAGGAGAATCAAGATTAACTAGTTAGGAAAGTACAATAACTTGTGAGATAACCAGATACAAGATAGAACAAGTTAAGGGATAATAGAATAACTGGTTAGGAGCGCAGTAACTAACCAGTTATGTCTGTTAATTTAAATTAACAGACATAACTGGTTAGTTACTG